>NZ_JBEOVA010000005.1:0-505046 GCF_040295225.1 Streptomyces sp. NPDC002896
CCCTGCGCCGGGGCAGTAGCCGCCGACCGACTGCTCGCCCGCCCCGACCGCCCAGACGCCGTCTACGGACTCTTCGACCCCAACGGCACCGACCTACTGGCGGCGGCACGCCGGTACGGACTTCGCGTACCCGACGACCTGCTGCTGGTGTGCTGCAGCGAGTCGACCGTCTACGCCAACACCGAACCCCCCATCACCACGCTCTCCCTCAAGCCCCGCCGCATCGGCACCGCAGTAGTGCAACTCCTCATCGACGCCATCGAAGGCCTCGATTCCGACCAACCGGTCGAGCAGGTGATACCGACAGAACTCATCATCCGGTCCTCCTCCCAGCGGCGGCAGCCGCGCCCCATGGTCAACCCACCCCGCTCCCCCGGCCCGGGATAGACCGAGCCGAGAAGGGCAGGGGCGGGAGAGCGGGAAACACCGAGCTGCCATGGCCTGCAGGGAAACCCCTGCCCAATTCGGGAGAAAACTTCGGTGAACCGGGGTACGAAGCCGATTCACCACCCCTGGGTCATCACACAGAACGAGCCGCATTCCTATGATGGGCGGACGACACCGCGGGCCGCTGCGACCAGGCAGTCCGATCCGGTGCAGATGCGGCGCAATGGTGGTGGAGGGGTCGATGACTCAGGGGGCCGGTCAGGGACCCGAGGTGCTGACGGCGGCGCTGCGCGACTTCCGCGTTCCGGCGTACGTCCACGAGACCGGTCCGTACGCGCACAGTGCCGCCCCCGCAGGGCAGAGCGTCGGCATGCCCGAGGGCATCGCGGAGCCCGAGGGCTACACACCGACCCAGCGCGATCTACCGGTCGTCAACCGCGGAGACACCCTCCAGGTGCCGCTCGCACCGGAGCCCGCGCCCGACCCCGCCACCCCCGAAGGCCTCGGCCCCCTCTACGTCGTGGGTGATGTCCACGGCTACCTCGACCAGCTGGTCGAGGCGCTCCAGGAAAAGGGCCTCATCGACGCCGAGGGCAACTGGTCGGCGGGCAACACGCGGCTGTGGTTCCTCGGCGACTTCACCGACCGCGGGCCCGACGGTGTCGGCGTCATCGACCTCGTGATGCGGCTGTCCGCCGAGGCAGCGGCCGCCGGCGGCTACTGCAAGGCCCTCATGGGCAACCACGAACTGCTGCTGCTCGGCGCCAAGCGCTTCGGCGACACGCCGGTCAACTCCGGTGCGGGGACTGCCACTTTCCAGGCCGCCTGGCTGCTCAACGGCGGCCAGAAGACCGACATGGAACGCCTCCAGGACCACCATCTGCAGTGGATGGCCCGCCTCGACGCGATGGAGGAGGCGGACGGCCATCTCCTGGTGCACTCCGACACCACCGCCTACCTCGAGTACGGCGACTCCATTGAAGCGGTCAACGACACGGTCCGCGAGACCCTCACCCGCAACGACGCCGACGAATGCTGGGACCTCTTCCGGAAGTTCACCAAGCGGTTCGCCTTCCGCGACGACCAGACGGGCCCCGGCGCCGTGCGTGAACTCCTCGACACCTACGGCGGCACCCGCATCGTGCACGGCCACAGCCCCATCCCGTACCTCCTCGGCGAGGTCGGCTCGGAGGACGGAGAGAGCGGCGCGGGCCCCGCGGTCGAGGGACCGCACATCTACGCCGGCGGTCTGGCCGTCGCCATGGACGGCGGTGTGACCATGGCCGGAAAACTGCTGGTCTGCCAACTCCCCCTGGATAAATGACGGTTCGCGGGGCAGGCGCCCGGCAACGACGGCAGCTCTGGCCAGGGGCCCAATTTCCGGAAACCCCCTGTCACCACCAGCCGTGACCGCTCTACCATCGGTTTATCCGTAGCAGGCTCCCCTCCGTTTCTGCCACGGCTCGCAAGCCTGCGAGCTCCCAAGCCCTACGGAGCATCGGGGGATGCACATGAACAGCGCTCCGCACCTGCTGAATGAGGACCGCCAGGAGTACGAGCGGGTCCTCGATGAGGCGCTGCGCTCCGCACCACACCATGCTGATCTGGCCGCGATAGGCCGGCAGCTCAACGCCGAGCAGCTGCGCACCATGGCGCTCAATGCCACGGCACTGATCACGGCAGCCGCCGCAACCGAGTACCAGCACTATGTGAAGGTCCGCGACGAACTCCGCGAACCCGCACAGCCCGGCAGGGCCGTACTGGACGGGGCGAGCCGCACGGATTCCGGCTCGGGCGCCGTGGGGCTCGCCACCGCCACGGGCGAGGTCACCGAGCCCGTCGGCGCCGGCGCGATCGCCGTTGTCGCGGTGCTCACCCCGGTCCTCGCCGGCACCGCAGCCGCGATCTTCCTGCTCGTCGGCTACGTCCTGAAGGCTCTCGACCCCCGGGAGGCGTTCGCGCACACCCTCCTGACAACCGGCTGGGTGTTCACCGCGATCACGGCCGCAGCCATCCTGGTCGCCGCGGTCGGCCTGCTGCTCACCGCCCTGCGCAACGGCTCCACGTCACTTCAGGCCGACGAGTACAACGAACACAGCGAGGCGGTGGACCAGGCCCGGGAGGCCTGGCACCAGGCGCTCCTGGAGCGCGGCATACTGCCGTTCCTCAGGGAGGCCCTGGCCGACCCCGACCTGGCACCGCCGAGCCGCCCCACGCCGGCCGCCCCGACCAGCCGTATCCCTCACCTCGGGTACAACAGGCCGGGCTTCAGCAGCCCGGAAGGCGGACCCGCAGCCGGCCCGCGCCCCAGCTACTCCAGCCCGGACTTCACGAGCCCGGACTTCGGAGGCCCGGAGCACAAGCCGGAGTGAGCCAGGATGTGCCGGGCCGGGCTCAGCCGGGCCTGCAGAGCCAGGCGGCCGCCGCCCCGCGACGGCCGAGCCGCATGGGCCTCTCGACGCACGCGAGGGAGACCCATGCGGCGACCGCTCAATCGGTCAGTCGGCGATCGGCAGATACACCCGGTTGCCCGCTGCCGCGAACTCCTTGGACTTCTGCTCCATGCCCGCCTCGATCTCGCCCTTCGTGCTGCCGTGTTCGCGGCGGATGTCCTGCGAGATCTTCATCGAGCAGAACTTCGGGCCGCACATCGAGCAGAAGTGCGCGGTCTTCGCCGGCTCGGCCGGGAGCGTCTCGTCGTGGAACTCACGTGCCGTGTCCGGGTCGAGGGCCAGGTTGAACTGGTCCTCCCAGCGGAACTCGAAACGGGCGTCCGACAGTGCGTCGTCCCATTCCTGGGCGCCCGGGTGCCCCTTCGCGAGGTCGGCTGCGTGGGCTGCGATCTTGTAGGTGATGACGCCGGTCTTGACGTCGTCACGGTTGGGCAGGCCCAAGTGCTCCTTGGGCGTGACATAGCAGAGCATCGCCGTGCCCCACCAGGCGATCATCGCGGCACCGATGCCGGAGGTGATGTGGTCGTACGCCGGCGCGACGTCCGTCGTCAGCGGGCCGAGCGTATAGAACGGAGCTTCATCGCAGATCTCCTGCTGAAGGTCGATGTTCTCCTTGATCTTGTGCATCGGGACGTGTCCCGGGCCCTCGATCATGGTCTGCACGTTGAAACGCTTCGCGATCCGGTTGAGTTCCCCGAGCGTGCGCAACTCCGCGAACTGCGCCTCGTCGTTGGCGTCCGCGATCGAGCCGGGCCGCAGGCCGTCGCCGAGGGAGTAGGTCACGTCGTAGGCCGCGAGGATCTCGCAGAGCTCCTCGAAGTTCTCGTAGAGGAAGCTCTCCTTGTGGTGCGCGAGGCACCAGGCGGCCATGATCGAGCCGCCGCGGGAGACGATGCCGGTCTTGCGGTTGGCGGTCAGCGGTACGAAGGGCAGGCGCACGCCCGCGTGGACGGTCATGTAGTCCACGCCCTGCTCGGCCTGCTCGATGACCGTGTCCTTGTAGGTCTCCCAGGTCAGCTCCTCGGCCTTGCCGTCGACCTTCTCGAGGGCCTGGTAGAGGGGCACGGTCCCGATAGGTACGGGAGAGTTGCGGAGCACCCACTCGCGAGTGGTGTGGATGTTGCGGCCGGTGGAGAGGTCCATGACCGTGTCCGCGCCCCAGCGGGTCGCCCAGGTCATCTTCTCCACCTCCTCCTCGATGGAGGACGTCACGGCGGAGTTGCCGATGTTGGCGTTGACCTTCACCAGGAAACGCTTGCCGATGATCATCGGCTCGATCTCCGGGTGGTTGACGTTCGCGGGCAGCACCGCGCGGCCGGCGGCGATCTCCTCGCGTACGACCTCGGGGTCGACGTTCTCGCGGATCGCCACGAACTCCATCTCGGGCGTGATCTCGCCACGTCGCGCGTACGCGAGTTGTGTCACCGCCTGACCGGTGCGGCTCCTGCGCGGCTGGCGCGGACGGCCGGGGAACACGGCGTCCAGGTTGCGCAGTCCACCGCGGGGCGAGGTGTGCTTGATTCCGTCGTCCTCGGGGCGGACGGGCCGGCCCGCGTACTCCTCGGTGTCGCCGCGGGCGGTGATCCAGTTCTCGCGGAGGGGCGGCAGGCCCCTGCGGACGTCGGTGGTGGTGGACGGGTCGGTGTACGGTCCGGACGTGTCGTACAGCGTGACGGACTGCCCGTTGGTGAGGTGCACCTGACGGACCGGCACGCGCAGGTCGGAGCGTGAACCCTCGACGTACGCCTTGTGCCAGCCGATGGACTTCCCGGCCTCCCCGTCGCTGGAGTTCTGCGTGGAGGCAGGCGTGCGTGCGTCCTTGATGGTCATGAGACCTTCTCCCTACGCCGGCATTACCCGGTAACAGGTTCGGCGGTCGACGCAGCGGTTTCCGTCTGCCGATGTTTCATGTGAAACATCGCGATGACGAAGGTCAGCGCCCTCTCAGCCCGGTGCTCCGAGCTCCCGCGATTGCAAAAGTGCCTCCACGCTAGCGTCATATCTGGCGAGCTGAACAGAGGACCCCTGTCGTTCTTGCGATGATCTGCCCGTGAGCCCCATGCAGCAGCCCCCGCAGCCGCCCGAACCGCCACACGGACAGGGCCCGCCCAGACCTCCGTACGAGGGCGGCCCGCCCGGCCCTCCGTACGGGGGCGGCCCGCCCGGCCCTCCGTACGGACAGGGACGCCCCGGATCCCCGTACGGCCCAGCACCGTCCGGAGACCACCCCACCGGCCCGGAGAACGGACACGGGCACGGTCAGGGGCATGGGCCCGGACACGGGCACGGCGGCGGACCCGGCAACGGCGGCGGCAACGGCAACGGCAACGGCGACAACCACGGTCCTGGACCCGGGCATGGCCACTCGCACGCCCACGGCCCGGCCGCGCCCGTCTCGAAGCATCTGCGCAAGGTCATCGCCGCCGTGCTGATCCCCTTCGCGGCCGCGGTCGTCGTGGGTCTCGCCGTGCTCTGGCCCGGCGGCGCGCCGCCGCACGAGCGCACCGGAGTCGGCTTCGACCGGCAGACCGAGCAGGCCGTGGTCACCAAGGTCGAGAAGGTGGACTGCAAGGACGTGAACGCATCGGGGGACACCCCCACGGGCGACACGTCGACCGCGGAGGGTCAGTCCGCCGAGCAGCAGGCGAACGGGATTTGCGGGAAGGCCACGGTCGAGGTCGCGACCGGCAAGAACAAGGGCCGCACGTTCACGGAGATCGTGCAGCCGGACGCACCGCGGCAGCTGCACGAGGGCCAGGAAGTGGTGGTCGCGTACGCGCCCGACGCGCCCAAGGAGCTGCAGTACTCGGTCACCGATGTGAACCGCAGGGTCCCCATGGCTGTGCTCGCCGGGATCTTCGCGCTGGCCGTGGTCGTGGTGGGGCGGATGCGCGGTCTGATGGCGCTGATCGCGCTCGCGATCAGTTTCATGGTGCTGACGCTGTTCATCCTGCCCGCGATTCTGCAGGGCTCGAATCCGCTGGCCGTCGCGGTGGTCGGGGCGAGCGCCATCATGCTGATCGCGCTCTATCTCTGCCATGGACTCACAGCCCGTACCTCGGTCGCGGTGCTGGGCACACTCATCTCGCTGCTGCTGATCGGTCTATTGGGCTCGGTGTTCATCGACTGGGCCGCGCTGACCGGGAACACGGACGACAACACCGGCCTGATTCACGGCCTTTACCCGCATATCGACATGAGCGGTCTGCTGCTTGCGGGCGTGCTCATCGGTTCGCTCGGTGTGCTCGACGATGTGACGGTGACGCAGACCTCGGCGGTGTGGGAGCTGCACCAGGCAGACCCGACGGTGGGCTGGCGGAAGTTGTACCGGGCGGGAATCAGGATCGGCCGCGACCACATCGCATCGGTCGTGAACACTCTCGTCTTGGCGTATGCGGGCGCGGCCCTGCCGCTGCTGTTGCTGTTCTCGATCGCCCAGAGCAGCGTGGGCGCGGTGGCCAACAGTGAGCTGGTGGCGGAGGAGATCGTGCGGACCCTGGTGGGCTCGATCGGCCTCGTGGCGTCGGTGCCGGTGACGACCGCCCTCGCCGCGCTGGTGGTCTCCGCCGACAGGCCGGGCCCGGCTCCGGGACAGGCCCCGGACGCGACGGGGGCGGCGGATGCCCGGTCGGCAACGGGCACCCGGCCGCCGGCGCCACGCGGCGGACGAGGACGGCGCCGCAAGCGCTGACGCCGTAACCGACGTGCCTGGTTGCCTCAGCAGACGAAGCGTTACGGCAACTGCAGGTGCACGCGCAGTTTCGTTCCGTCAGCCCGCGCTCTGTTCCTCGGCGAGGATCCGGTCCAGGGTCTCGTCGAGACTGGCGTCGAAGTCGGCGAGGGCACGTTCCTGCCCAAGCGGCACAAGCTTGTCGGTGCGGTCGAGGAAGGCCACGAGGGGTGCGACTCCCGCCCTGAACATCGCTTGGTCGGTGCTCACCTGAAGCGTGATGAGCACCTCGTCGAACACCTTGTCCCCGGTTGGAGCGATGCGCACATCGCCGTCGCCGCACGGCGCGACCACCCCATCGACCAGGAGCTCCCGTCCGAAGGCCCAGGTCACGGGAGCATCACCGGGCAGATGAAAGGTCAGCCGCACGGCATAGGGATCGCGGGTCTCATAACTCAGCTCCACCGGGATACGGAAGGAGAGCTCCTCGGAAACGAGGAAGCTCATCATGACCTCAGCCTGTACGGACTCGCGCATCGCCGCCCCGTCAAATTCGCCGTCGTCTGGCCAGGGATGAGCCCCTGGCACGCATGTGGAATCTTGCTCAACGTACACAACAGATCACAAGGAGTGATTTTTCAGATCCTGATAGAGCCCGAGAGTCCCTGACAGCCTGCCTATCTCGCTCTGCAACCGCCGAGTCACCGGAAGCAGCCGTTCCTCCTGATGGGCAGGGAGGGAGACGGCGATCGCGGCGGCCGTGGTGCCGAACGTGAGGGGAATCGCCGAGCACACGGTCCCGAGGGCGTACTCCTGCCGTTCGATGACGGGCCGCATGCGGCGCATCGCCTCGAGCCGACGCAGGAAGGTTCTTTCATCGCGGACCGAGTACGGGGTGATCGACTGCACCGGATAGCGGTCCAGATGGTCCCGGCGCGCTTCGTCATCCAGCTGGGACAGCAGGCACTGGCCGATCGCATGGGTGTGCCCGGTCTCGCGGAAGTCCGCCCATTCCGGCACGGCGGGGGCGGCCGGGCTTTCCGCCACGGCCAGGACGTCGATCTCACCGTTTCGGTACACCGCGTAGTACACAGGTACGCCAAGGGAGTCGCGCCAGTGTGCGAGTGCGTCGCCCATACTGCTGCGACGTTTCTGCTGAGCGCCTTTGCTGCTCAGCCGTTCGGTGGCGTCGCCGAGGACGAACCGGCCGTCCTCCCGGTCGAGATAGCCCTCGTGCGCCAGTGTGCGCAGCAGGTGGTACGCGGTGGGGAGCGCGAGCCCGGTCTCGCGGGCCAGCTGTTTGGCAGGCGCGCCGTGATCGTGTGCGGCGACGGCCTCCAGCAGGCGTATGGCCCGCTGGACCGATCCGATGAGGGTCGGCGCCTGGACCCGGGCATCGCTTGAGCGAGGACCGGGCTGGGCCGGGAGACAGTTGGGAGGTTTGTCAGCGGGTGTGGTGTCAACCTTGGCCAAGGGTCGCTCCCGAAGCGCGTAGGTCCCGCCCGTGCCGGGGGACACGGGGACGGGGCTGAGAGCCTGCTCGCGGGGGCCACCCCGCGTCGGATTACCGGACTCTAGCCCTTGGCCGCCGGCTGCCGGCGGCCTCGGCCGGAAACTTCCCCCTGCCGAGGGAACCGCGCCGGAATACGCGTACTGCCACGCCGATTTCGGGTCACCCTGGGACCTGTCAGTCGTTACTCCGCGATCTGTCGGTCGCTGGCGCGAGGGCCGTCGGCCGGTGTCGCACAATCCACCCGGCCCCCGCTGCACGGCCTACCAGTCGCTGTTGCGCGATGACGAGGTCGAGATGAACTTCCGTACGACGTAGATGAGTCCACCGACGAGCGCGACGAACAGCAACACCTTGAAGAGCAGGCCGATCAGGAAGCCGACAACGCTCGCAATCATCCCGCCGAACACCACCAGGGCGATGACCGGCACCGCGATCCACTTCACCCACCAGG
This sequence comes from Streptomyces sp. NPDC002896, assembly GCF_040295225.1. Taxonomy (NCBI): domain Bacteria; kingdom Bacillati; phylum Actinomycetota; class Actinomycetes; order Kitasatosporales; family Streptomycetaceae; genus Streptomyces; species Streptomyces sp. NPDC002896. The sequence continues at coordinate 8,475 of NZ_JBEOVA010000005.1, forward strand.
GCATGCCCGCGAAGATCTCTCGCACTGCCATCGTCCTTACCTCTTTCCACACGCCTGAGTCCGTGTTCTCGATGCTAGGGGCGCAGTGGGGGGTCGTGGGGGCCTCGGGCCCCCTGTCCTTCCCTGATCGTCCCCCTAGGGAACCCCGAGACGGATTCCCCAGGCGGAGCGCCGGACCGGATCTCTGAGGGTCCGGGCGGCTCAGCCCTCCGGCGGGGAGAAGACCACGAGGACCCGCAGGCCCTCCGAGATGTGGTGGAACTTGTGTGCGACTCCGGCCGGGACATAGACGACGCTGCCCCGCGCCACCTGTGTGGTCTCCATGCCGACGGTGATCGCTGCGCGCCCGCTGACGACGAAGTACACCTCGTCCTGGTTGTGCGGCTTCTGCGGGTCGTGCTCGCCCGCGTTGAGCGCATACAGGCCGACCGACATGTTCCGCTCACGCAGAAACTGCAGATACGCACCGTCATTGGCGGCGCGCTCCGCCTCCAGTTCGTCCAGCCGGAATGCCTTCATCGCTTCTTTGCCCCTTGGCCGTACTCGTGATCCGATCGGGTCTGCCACGATCAGACACATGATGAATTTCCTAGTCAAGACACTCGCCAACGCCGGGGCTCTGGCCGTGGCCGTATGGCTGCTCGACAAGATCACCCTGACCGGTGACAACACCGGCAGCAAGGTGCTGACACTGATCATCGTGGCTCTGCTCTTCGGCCTGGTGAACTTCCTGGTCAAGCCGGTGGTGAAGGTGCTCACCTTCCCGCTGTTCATTCTGACGCTCGGGCTGATAACGCTCGTGGTCAACGCCCTGATGCTGCTGCTGACCTCGTGGCTGGCGGGCAAGCTCGACGTGAGCTTCCATGTCGAGGGGTTCTGGACCGCCGTGCTGGGCGGCCTGATCATTTCGATCGTGTCCTGGGCCCTGAACGTCGTGCTCCCGGACAAGGACTGAGCGCATTCGATGTCTTCTCTCTCTTCCCGGTCGTCGGCGCCTTCCGTGCCGTATCGCGTGTGCTTCGTCTGCACGGGCAACATCTGCCGCTCGCCCATGGCCCAGTCCGTCTTCAGGGAGCGTGTCCGTGAGGCCGGTCTCGACGATCTCATCGAGGTCGACAGCGCGGGCACGGGCGCATGGCACGAAGGGGACTGCGCCGACCCGCGCACCGTCTCCGTGCTCGAGGCGAACGGATACGCGAGCGAACATGTGGCGCGGGAGTTCCAGGCCTCCTGGTTCTCCCGGCTCGACCTGGTGATCGCCCTCGACTCCGGCCATCTGCAGGCCCTGCGCCGGCTGGCGCCGACCCCGGAGGAGGCGGAGAAGATCCGGCTGCTGCGTTCCTTCGACCCCTCCGCGTCCGGCGATCTGGACGTGCCCGATCCTTATTACGGGGGCCTGGCCGGGTTCGAGGAGTGCCTGGACATGGTGGAGGCGGCGAGCGAAGGACTGCTCGCCGCCGTACGTAAGGCAGTGGAAGGACAGGCGGCATGACGGACACCCCGGAGAAGGCGGACACCCCCGAGAAGGCGGAGAGTGCGGAGAAGGCGTCGGCTGAGGCGCGCGCGGCCGGAGACGGCACGCGCGCGGTGCGGGCCGGTCTGCCGGAGGCCGTGAAGTACGAGCCGAGCCTGCCGGGGCCGGTGTTCGCGGCGCACTTCCACCTGCCCGGCGATCCCACAGGCCCGTACACCTACGCCCGTGACGAGAACCCGACCTGGACGCATCTGGAGCGGGCCATCGGCGAGCTCGAGGCGCCGGGGCAGGACGTGGAGACGCTCGTCTTCGCGTCCGGCATGGCCGCGATCTCGGCCGTCCTGTTCTCGCAGCTGCGGGCCGGCGACGCGGTGGTCCTGCCGAGCGACGGCTATCAGGTCCTGCCGCTGGTGCGCGAGCAGCTGACCGCGTACGGCATCGAGGTGCGCACCGCGCCGACAGGCGGCGATGCCCAACTCGACGTCCTGGACGGGGCCCGGCTGCTGTGGATCGAGACGCCGTCGAACCCGGGGCTCGACGTGTGCGACGTGCGACGGCTCGTCGAGGCGGCACACGCGCGTGGCGCTCTGGTCGCCGTCGACAACACCCTCGCCACCCCGCTCGGCCAGCGCCCGCTGGAACTCGGCGCCGACTTCGCCGTGGCCAGCGGCACCAAGCAGCTCACCGGACACGGCGACATCCTGCTGGGGTACGTCGCGTGCCGGGACGCCGAGCTGGCGGCATCGGTGAGGCGCTGGCGCAAGATCGTCGGGGCCATCCTGGGCCCGATGGAGGCCTGGCTCGCCCATCGCGCCATCGCCACGCTCCAGCTGCGGGCCGACCGGCAGAACGCCAACGCGCTGGCCGTCGCCGAGGCGCTGCGCGACCGGGAGGAGGTGACCGGCCTGCGCTACCCGGGCCTGCCGGACGACCCCTCGCACAAGATCGCGTCCCAGCAGATGCGCCGTTTCGGGTGCGTGGTCTCGTTCACGCTGCCCACACGCGCGCGTGCCGATCGTTTTCTGGAGGCGCTGCGACTCGTGGACGATGCGACGAGCTTCGGCGGTGTGCGTTCTACGGCCGAGCGACGCGGCCGGTGGGGCGGTGACGCGGTTCCGGAAGGATTCATCCGCTTCTCGGCCGGAGCAGAGGACACCGACGATCTGGTGGCGGATGTGCTGCGCGCGCTCGACGAGTCCGCGGACTGACGGCTTCCGGAACGCCACGCCGCGGGTCCCATGTGCCCGCGGCTCACACGGCTGCGTACAGCGGACGGTCCGAGCCTCCCCCCTCGTGGCTCGGACCGTCCCGGTTCTGCGCGCGAAGAACCGCGAAAACAAGGCTAGTTGACTCTCTGTCAGTGTCCAATCACAGTAGCGACAGAGACCTATCGACTTATTTATAGTTGGGCGCGCTGGGGGCTTTGGGAGGGGAGGAGCTACCGATGGATCTGGCCCTGCTGCGCACTTTTGTGACCGTGCACCGGGCTGGTTCCTTCACCAGGGCCGCCGCACTGCTCGGTCTCTCGCAGCCTGCGGTGACCTCTCAGATCCGCACTCTGGAGCGGCAGCTGGGCCGCCCGCTCTTTCTGCGTCAGGCGCGTGGCGTGACTCCCACGACGATCGGCGACGAGCTGGCCCACAAGGCCGCCCCGCATCTCGACGCCCTGGTGGAGATCACCGAGGCCGGCCTCGACGAGGATTCCTCTTTACGCACTCTGCATCTCGCGGGTCCCCCGGAGTTCACCGCCGAGCGCGCTCTGCCGGCGCTTGCGGCGCTGACTCGCGAGAACGGCCAGTCGTTCGCGCTGCGTGCTTCGTTCGGCAATGCCGAGGAGACACTCGAAGGCCTGGCGGCCGGGCATCACGATCTGGCCATTACGACGACCCGTCCGCGGGGTGCTCTGCTCACGGCGACTCCGCTCTGCGACGAAGAGCACGTCCTCGTCACCGCTCCCCGCTGGGCCGCCCATGTCAGCTCCGGCAAGCTGCACCGCAATGACCCGCCGGCCCTGGAGAACCTGCCGGTAGTGGAGGTGCATGAGTCGCTGCCGCTCGTGGCCCGCTACTGGGCCGCCGTCTTCGACTGCCGTCCGGCGATCTCCGGCACGGTCATCGTTCCTGATCTACGCGCGGTGTTGGCCTGTGCAGTCGCGGGCGCCGGGCTGGCCGTGCTCCCTCGCTATCTGTGCGCTCCGGCCCTGGAACGCGGAGACATCGTCGCGCTCCTCGACCCCGCTGTGCCACCGCTGCGGACGTACTTCCTGGCGGTGCGCACCGGCACACTCGCCATGCCGCATATCGCGCGAGCACACGAGTGGCTACTGCGTGCTGCCGCCGACTGGGCATGATCGGGCACCAGAGAGTCCGCCAGGACGCGCGAGGACGTACCGGGGGCATTCGCGAGGTTTCACGTGGAACCGACCGGGCCACATTTCTCCCATGACCGTCCGACCCGTGGTCAAGCGCACCGCACGTGCCGTCCTGCTGGACGGCGAAGACCTGATCCTGATCAAGCGGACCAAGCCTGGCGTCGACCCCTACTGGGTCACCCCCGGTGGCGGGGTCGAGCCCGAGGACGCAACCGTCGTCGACGCGCTCCATCGCGAAGTGCACGAGGAACTCGGCGCCAAGATCATCGATGTGGTCCCATGCTTTGTGGACACCGTGGAGCACATCGGCGAAGACGGTGGCGCGACCGGTGTGAAAGTGCAGCACTTCTTCGTCTGCCGGCTGGAATCCATGGACGAGGCCCATCGGCACGGACCGGAGATGGAGGACCCGTGCGGCGAGTACGAGATCGTGCGTGTGCCCTTCACCCGTGTGGGCATCGCATCCGTGCATCTCGTCCCGCTGTCGCTGCGGCACTACCTCGACGGCAACATCGAGGGAGTACGGGCGATGCATGCGCCTGACCTCGGCTGACCGGAACCGAGCAGATCAGTCGCCGATCGTGACGAGCTCCTCTATGGCATCGTGGCGGATCCGGTCCGAAGGGATGCCGATGTCCCTCAGGGCGTCCACGCCACGGCGGATCATGCCGGGAGGACCCGACAGATAGGCGTCGTACTCGTTCCACGGGCCGTATGCGCGTATGGCGTCAGGCAGCTGGAGATGGGCCTGCTGATCGATGACCGGCCGCACCTCGAGCCAGGGGTGGGACTGCTGCAGGCGCAGCATCGTGTCGATGTCGTACAGGTCGTGATCGGTACGCGCGCCGTAGAAGACCTCGACCGGGCGCCGCTCACCGTGTTCGGCGACATCCTCTATGAGCGCCTTGATGGGCGCGATGCCGGTGCCTCCGCCGAGGCAGAGAAGGCCGGTGTCGGTGCCGTGGTCGACCGTCATCGAACCTGCCGGGGGCCCGAGCCGGATCACGTCGCCCGGGCGCGCACGGTGGACCAGAGCGTTGGAGACCCAGCCGGCCGGCACCGCCTTGACGTGAAAGGACAGCAGCCCGTCGGGCCGTGGCGCGGAGGCGAAGGAATAGTGCCGCCATACCCGCGGCCACCACGGCGTCTCCAGACTCGTGTACTGACCGGCAAGGAAGGGATACGGCTGGTCCGGGCGGACCGTGATGACAGCGATGTCGGGTGTCCTGAGATCGTGCGAGACGACCTCGGCGTACCACCACGCGGGGGCACGCAGCTCGTCCTCCGCCGCAGCATCGATCATGACCTGGGAGATCGTCGTGTACGTACGGACCCAGGCGGCCTCGGTCTCGTCGTCCCAGGTGCTCGTGGCGTACCTGGTGAGCGCCGCGATGAGGCACTCGCCGACAGCCGGATAGTGCTCGGGCCGGGTCCCGTACTTGCGGTGGCCGCGGCCGAGATTCTGCAGATAGGCGACGAGGACGGCGGTGTTGTCGATGTGCTCTGCGGCCGTCAGCAGCGCCTTGAGGAGACGGTCGCGCTGAGTGTCCATGGCCGCGGGGAACAGGGGCCGCAGTTCCGGGTGACGGACGAAGAGCAGCGCGTAGAAGTAGGAGGTCACCTTGTCGGCGACGGGGCCGACCTCGGCCATGGTGCGCCGGACGAGAACCGCGTCCGGCGATGCGCCGTCCGATACGTGATGGCGGGCAGGGGCGGGGTCGAGGGCTGGCCCTTGTGGAGACGCATCAGCGGGAGCGTGGGCTGCTGCGGGGGCAGTCGCTTCGGAAGCACGCGACTCGAAGTGCGCCGGGTGAGGGGTTGTTGGTCCGGCAGCAGGATCCGGTCGGGTCAGTAGCGTTCCGGCGAGTGCGGAGGCCGTCTGTGCGTCCGTTCCCGGGCTCGGCTGCGACGGGGCGGCCGTCTGGATGGCCGTTTCTGCTGGGCGCCCGGCTGTGGGCATCGAGGCCGACATCGGAGCCGGGGCCGGCGTCACATCTGGCGATGTCGGCGTCGGGCGTGGTGATGGTGCCGGCGCAGAGGATGGTTCCGATGGGGGAACGGGTCCCGACGCGGGCCTGCCGACAGGGCGTATGGGCGATATACGTCGGCCCTCGGCCCCCTCCGGCTCCTCGCCGGCGGGCCTGGCGGGCTGCTTGCGCGGCGTGAACCAGCCGCCACCGCCGCTGCTGTCGTCGCCGGAAGTGCCGTTGTCGGCCGACTTCGTGGTCGGAGCGTCCATGCTGTGCCTCGCCTCGAACATCTTTCGGTCGGTCTGCGCACTTCCCCTGTCGGAAGTTGCTTGATTCCCCCGCTGACACTTGCGCTTTTCTCTGCACTACCCGGCTGCAATGCGGTCCACATTGAACCGTGGACTCCCGCCCTCCAAGGACAAGTGGGGCGGGATTGTGACATTGGCCGCAGCCTTGTGACGGCAGCATCCCATGGTGCGCCATGAGGCCCGCCATGTAACGGAAAGTCCGAGTCTTCGATCTCTCCGTCCCATTAGGCTGCGATGGCTTACGCTCGGCCCCGCCGGTTACCCAGGCGTACAGGGGGCCGAACCGGACTCGACCATACCGGCAGATGCCCCACACACAAGTCCTTCCTTCCTTCACGAGGAATTCAGCGGACTCCACCGGGAATTGCGGCAATTAGCGGATGGCCCCACCAATTCGCAGGTCGCGTCAGGTTCTGCGAGCCTGGTACGCACGCGTGCCCCCCTGGTCAGACGCCGTCCACGCCCCTCACCCAGCACCCTGTTTCACGTGAAACCGAGTGGCCGGCATGCCAGGATCGCCGACCTGGCCGAAGTGCGTGTGGCGGCCGGCAAACCGGTGGACACCACGGCTCTGCATCAGCCAGCCTGACCTGCGTGTCGACCACCCCCTCCCTCGCCGCCCTGCCGATCCGTCAGCTCACCCCGCGAGATCTCAAGTCCTGCGCCGATCTGTCCCAGGACCGCGGCTGGCCTCGCGAAGAACACAAGTGGCGCCTTCTCCTGACGGCCGGTACCGGCTATGGCATCGACGATCCTGACGGCGGCCTTGTCAGCGCCTGTGTCGTGACCGAGTACGGTCCGCGGGAGCGCGCTGATCTGGCGGCGGTCGGCATGGTGCTGGTCGCGGAGCGGCACTCCCGCAAGGGCGTCGGCCGCCGGCTGATGCGGCATGTCATCGCCCGAGCCGGCGCGACGCCGCTCACACTGCACGCAACGTCTGCCGGCCGGCCTCTCTACGAGGAGCTGGGATTCAAGGCCGTGGGACAGGCGGAGATGGTTCGGGGCCACTTCCGTCCCGGCGGTCCCCCGCCCGCTGTCCCCACCCGCCCCGCCACGGCCGAGGATCTGCCCGCCATTCTCCGTCTGGACGGGGAGGTGTTCGGTCCCGACCGCACCCACATGATCACGCGACTGCCCGCGTTTGCCGACCAGTTGAGGGTGGCGGAGGAGAACGGCGAGATCGTCGGCTACGCGGCCGCCTGGCCCAACATGGCGACCCATGCCGTCGGCCCGCTGATCGCCCGCGACACGGAGACGGCCAAGGCACTCGTCACCTCGCTCGCCGCCGGCACGGACCGCCTTCTGCGCACAGACATCGACGTACGCCACGAAGAGCTGCTCGCCTGGATCAAGGAACGAGGAGTGGAGTCGCAGGGGCTCAACTCCGTGATGACGTATGGCATTCCGGATCTGCCGGGCGACTGGACGCGGCGCTTCGCGCCACTGACGGTCGCCGCAGGATGACACAGACGCCATGAGGCACACAGACGCCGTGAGGCCCGGTCCCCTTGGGACACGGGCCTCACGGCGGCTGTGGCGGAGCTGTGGAGCCGCTGGTCAGTGATGTACGGGGCTGGTGTGCTCGGCACCCGCCACGGCGCCCGCGACAACGCGGCTGGGCCGGTCGCTCCGGCGCTCGAGTGTGGCGGACAGGACGGCCAGGATGAGCGCTGCGGCCGCCAGTAGCGCGCCTACCCAGTTGGGTGCGGTATAGCCGAGGCCGGCGTCGATGACGAGACCACCGAGCCAAGCAGCCAGCGCGTTGCCGAGGTTGAAGGCGCCGATGTTCACCGCCGAGGCCAGGGTGGGCGCCCCATGCGCCTGGTCGAGGACGCGCTTCTGCAGCGGGGGCACGGTGGCGAAGCCCAGAGCGCCGACCAGAGCGATGGTGATGCCCGCAAGGACCTTGGTGTGGGCCGTGACGGTGAACAGGCCGAGGACGACCGCGAGCGCTCCCAGGGCCACGTACAGCATGGGCATCAGGGCGCGGTCGGCATACCGGCCGCCGACGAGGTTGCCGACGACCATGCCGAGACCGAACAGGACCAGCAACCAGGTGACGGAGCCGTCGGCGAAGCCGGCGACACGGGTCATCATCGGCGCGATGTAGGTGATGGCGGCGAAGACACCGCCGAAGCCGAGAACGGTCATCGCCATGGCGAGAAGCACCTGGACGTTGCGGAAGGCGGCCAGCTCGTCGCGTAGGTGGACGCCTTCGGGCTTCGGCATGTCCGGGACGAGCTTGGCGATGCCTGCCAGACCGATGACACCGAGGGCGGCGACGAGGGCGAAGGTGATCCGCCAGCCGAGGCTCTGGCCTATGAGGGTGCCGAGCGGGACACCGACGACATTGGCGACGGTGAGACCGGTGAACATCATGGCGATGGCGCCGGCCTTCCTCGCCGGGGCCACCAGTTCCGCGGCGACCACCGAGCCGATGCCGAAGAAAGCTCCGTGGGCAAGGGAGGCGACGACTCGGCCGGCGAGCATCACACCGAAGGCGGGAGCCAGGGCGGACAGCAGGTTCCCGGCGATGAAGAGGCCCATGAGCAGCATCAACATGCGCTTGCGGGCGATCCTGGTGCCCAGCACGGTCATGAGCGGGGCCCCGATCATGACGCCGAGGGCATAGCCGGTCACCAGAAAACCGGCCGTGGGGATGGACACTCCGAAGTCACCCGCAACCTCGGGCAGCAATCCCATGATCACGAATTCCGTGGTTCCGATGCCGAAGGCCCCGATGGCGAGGGCCACAAGCGCGAGAGGCATGGATGTACCTTCCCAGGTGATTGCAGGTGCGCTTAACGTGCGCCCACAATAGTTGCAGACGCGGGATATACGCAAACGCCGACTATTGCATCGGTGTCATATCCTTGGGTTCAGCCGCTCCGCGACGGAGGACCAAGAGCCATGACCGCTACCGACCCCGCACTCACTGCTCTCGCCCAGGGCTGGTGCGCACTGTCGCTGCTTCACGGAAAGATCGAGGCGCACATCGAACGCGCCCTTCAGGCCGAGCACGGCCTCAGCGTCAGGGAGTACTCACTGCTCAACACCCTCAGCCGTCAGCACGACGGCGAGGGCGGTCATCTGCAGATGAAGCAGGTCGCCGATGCTGTCGTGCTCAGCCAGAGCGCCACCACCCGACTGGTCACCCGGCTCGAGGACCGCGGCCTGCTCAAGCGCTACCTGTGCCCCACGGACCGACGCGGCATCTACACGGACGTCAGCGAAGCGGGAGCCCAGCTCCTCGTGGAAGCCCGTCCTACCAACGACGCCGCGCTCCGTGAAGCTCTCGATGAAGCCGCAAAGAACCCGGAACTGGCCCCGCTGGTCAGGGTCGTGGAGTCGGCGGGCATGTCCGGCAAACCCTCGGGTGGGACCGATGAACCATCGGATACCCCAGCCGAGCACGTGATCGTGCCGGTCTAGGGGCACGGACACTTCTAGACGGACACTTCTAGGCTGCCCTTTATGGAAGATCTCGAGATAAGGGCCGCCACCGTCTACGACATCCCGGCCATCGTGGCCATGCTGGCCGACGATCCCCTGGGTGCCCAGCGGGAGTCGCCGGATGATCTCCAGCCGTACGCGGCCGCGTTTGCGCGGCTGGCCGACGACCCGCACCAGCACCTGGTCGTCGCCGTGCGGAACGGCCGGGTGGTCGGAACTCTTCAGCTCACGATCATCCCGGGACTGTCCCGGCGAGGCTCCACCCGCTCGATCATCGAAGGCGTACGGATCCATGCCGAGGAACGCGGAAGCGGCCTCGGCAGCCGGCTCATCGAGTGGGCGATCGAGGAATCCAAGCGCCAGGACTGTCAGTTGGTGCAGCTGACCTCCGATGCCACCCGCACGGACGCCCACCGCTTCTATGAGCGGCTCGGCTTCACCGCCTCACACGTGGGCTTCAAACTTCAGCTCTGAAAGCGCAGGGACAGCCCGGACGCAGGAAAGCTGCCTGTTTCACGTGAAACAGGCAGCTTTCCGCGGTCTCCTCCCGCGGATCCGCTCACCGCGGACATCGGTTACTGAGGCAACGCGCGCCAGCCCTCCGGATCCACTCCGCCCGGCACCGCAGCCCCCTCCTCGTACGGCTCGCGCGTAAAGATGAACGACCCCAGGTCCAAGTGGCTCACGGATCCGTCCGGCCTCCGCGCGGCCTGCAGGACCTCTCCCGCGTAATAACCGTCCAGACCCGTCCAGGTCCCGTCCCCGTTCGCCCGGAACCGAGAACGTCGGCCCACCCCCGACAAGGGCCCGAGCTCAACATCCCCACCAGTTGTCAGTCGCAACACTGCGGCCTGTGTCCCCCAGTACCAGGGGCCGGCCAACTCCAGGACGGCAGTATCGACTTCGGCCAGCGGCCGCCACGGCTCGGGAATGCGCGGCTCGGCCTCCGCAACGATCCGTACGAGGTCACCGGCGACCGTCGTCACGAGCGGCCCTGATGTGGAGTTGGCCAGTACGACCGCCGCCAGGTCGTCGTCCACGCTGATGGAGAGGCCCGCAAGAAAGCCGGGCAGGGAGCCGGAGTGCCCCGCCAGCGTCCGTCCGTCCCTGTGCTGGATCTGCATGCCGAGGCCGTAGGCACGGCCGTCCGCCACCTCGGCGGCTTCGGGTGGAGCCGCGGGCGTACGCATCGCCAGAACGGAGTCCGCGCACAGTACCCGCTCATCGCCCTTGGCCAGAAAGACCGCGAAACGCGCCAGGTCCCCGGTGGTCGACCAGAGCTGCCCGGCCGGCGCCATGCGACCCAAGTCCTCCGCAGGCTCGGGCATCATCACATCAGCCCATGGATGCACCGCCCAGCCACCCGCATGTGGAGCCATGGGCTGACCGCTCGTCCGGCGCAGACCGAGCGGCTCGAGGACCTCTCGGCGCAGCACGTCCTCCCACGGTGCTCCCCGGACCTCCTCGACGAGTGAACCGAGCAGCGCATAGCCGGGGTTGGAGTAGTGATGGCGCCGGCCGGACGGGTGCCTGAAGGGCTGCTCGCCGAGTACATCCGAGAGCTCGGGCCTCAGGGAGCCAGGGGTGCGCTCCCACCAGGGGCCGGGCGTCTCGGCGGCCAACCCGCCTGTGTGCGCGAGCAGTTCGCGAACGGTTACATCCCCTGCGCCCGTGCCGGGCAGATGCTTCTCCAGGGGATCCCCGAGATCGAGCACACCCTCGTCACGCAACCGCATGACCAGCACGGCCGTGAACGTCTTGGTGATCGAACCGATGCGGTACTGGACGTTGTCGTCCGGGGCGTGCCCGTCCACGCAGGAGCGAGCCCCACTCCACACCATCCCGTCACCACGGACGACCGCTGCCACCAGCGAGGGCGTCCGCCCCTCAGCCTGAGCCGTGGCAATACGGTGCAGCAGCGCGCGACGCGTGGTCGGCAGAAGTTCTCCATGGAGTGTTGTCATGACCCCAAGTCCACCCCCACGGCCACGACACGTCGACCCATTTCCCGAGGAGCAACGCGGACATGCCGCTGGAGCGATCAGGGCTGATCAGGTCTGAGCCATATCCACGAACCGCGAATAGTGGCCCTGGAAGGCGACTGTGATCGTCGCCGTCGGGCCGTTACGGTGCTTCGCCACGATCAGATCGGCCTCGCCCGCCCGGGGCGACTCCTTCTCGTAGGCGTCCTCGCGGTGGAGCAGGATGACCATGTCGGCGTCCTGCTCGATGGAGCCGGACTCGCGCAGGTCCGAGACCATCGGCTTCTTGTCGGTGCGCTGTTCGGGACCGCGGTTCAGCTGGGAGAGCGCGATGACCGGGATCTCGAGCTCCTTGGCCAGCAGCTTGAGGTTTCGGGACATGTCCGAGACCTCCTGCTGGCGGCTCTCCGCTCGCTTCGAGCCCCCGGACTGCATCAGCTGCAGATAGTCGATGACGACGAGCTTCAGATCATTGCGCTGCTTGAGCCGGCGGCACTTGGCGCGGATCTCCATCATCGACAGGTTCGGCGAGTCGTCGATGTAGAGCGGCGCCGCCGACACATCCGGCATCCGGCGCGCCAGCCGCGTCCAGTCCTCGTCCGTCATCGTGCCCGACCGCATGTGGTGCAGTGCCACCCGCGCCTCCGCGGACAGCAGACGCATCGCGATCTCGTTCCGCCCCATTTCCAGGGAGAAGATCACGCTGGGCAGGTTGTGCTTGATGGAGGCGGCGCGGGCGAAGTCCAGAGCGAGCGTCGACTTTCCCATGGCGGGACGGGCGGCGATGACGATCATCTGACCCGGGTGCAGGCCGTTCGTCAGGGAGTCGAAGTCGGTGAAGCCCGTCGGCACACCGGTCATCTCGCCGCTGCGCGACCCGATCGCCTCGATCTCGTCGAGCGCGCCCTCCATGATGTCGCCGAGCGGCAGGTAGTCCTCACTGGTGCGCTGCTCGGTGACGGCATAGATCTCGGCCTGGGCGCTGTTGACGATCTCGTCGACGTCGCCGTCGGCCGCGTATCCCATCTGGGTGATGCGCGTGCCCGCCTCCACGAGGCGGCGCAGGACCGCCCGCTCGTGGACGATCTCCGCGTAGTACTCGGCGTTCGCAGCGGTCGGGACGGTCTGGACGAGGGAGTGGAGATACGGGGCGCCGCCGACCCGGGTGATCTCACCGCGCTTGGTGAGCTCCGCAGCCACCGTGATGGGGTCGGCCGGCTCGCCCTTCGCATACAGGTCGAGGATCGCCTGATAGATCGTCTCGTGCGCGGGCCGGTAGAAGTCGTGGCCCTTGAGCACCTCGATGACATCGGCGATGGCGTCCTTCGACAGCAACATGCCGCCGAGGACCGACTGTTCGGCGTCGAGATCCTGCGGCGGTACGCGTTCGAACGAGGAACCGCCGCCGTCCCAGGAGCCGCCCTCGCGGCCGCGGTCGTGCTGCTCGTCGCGGCTTCGGCCGGCCTCGCGGCGCGGGCGCGAGACAGGCAGACGGTCCCCTGGCCCGCTGTCGGCCCAGGGTTCGTCCAAGGGCTCGGAAATACTCACCGGGCCACCTCCTGCCGTGCTCCGCGCGGACATGCCGCGCCCCTCTTTCTACGGCACGGCACTGACAAAACGAGAGGCCCTCATCCGCTTCTGACGGGTCGGTGTCTGCGACGTTGACGAGGCCGCGGAACGGGTCGGGCGCCGGACCACCGTAGGCCCCTCGGCACCGTCAGCCAATCTGGTTATCCACAGGCGCTGTGGACGACGGCGCCGATGCTGTGGAGAACCTCGCCAAACCTGTGCACGACCCGGTGGACAGGACTGTGAACAAGCCCTCAACGCTACGAGAAAACAGCTCGTGACCTGCAACTTTCCCGTCCACCGGCTGTGCAGAAGAAAAACTTCCCCCATCGGCCCAAGAACTCTGCGGCCGGTGCATGACCGAGCGTCAAGCAGACCCCTAAGTAAGGGACACAATACCTTTGCGTCTCTTACCTGTGGACGATTACATTGGTGCCCATGACACAGGCTTCCGCGGCGACCAGGGTCGCCCGACGCCGGCACGACCGAGAGATCATCGCGCTGGCTGTCCCGGCCTTCGGTGCACTCGTCGCCGAGCCCCTCTTCGTGATGGCCGACAGCGCGATCGTCGGCCATCTCGGCACCGCCCAGCTGGCCGGTCTCGGCGTCGCATCGGCCCTCCTGATGACGGCCGTGAGCGTCTTCGTATTCCTCGCCTACGCCACCACGGCCGCCGTCGCCCGCAGGGTCGGCGCCGGAGATCTGCAGGCAGCCATCCGCCAAGGCATGGACGGCATCTGGCTGGCCCTGCTGCTCGGCGCCGCTGTCATCACCGTCGTCCTGCCCACGGCCCCGGCCCTCGTGGAAGTCTTCGGCGCCTCGGATACCGCGGCTCCCCACGCGACCACCTATCTGCGGATCTCGGCGCTCGGCATCCCGGCCATGCTCGTCGTGCTCGCCGCCACCGGCGTGCTGCGCGGACTGCAGGACACGCGGACACCGCTCTACGTGGCGATCGCGGGGTTCGTCGCCAACGCCGGCCTCAACGCGGGTCTCGTCTACGGTGCCGGGCTCGGCATTGCCGGTTCCGCATGGGGCACGGTCATCGCCCAGTGCGGGATGGCCGCTGCGTATCTCTTCGTCGTCGTCCGTGGCGCCAGGCGGCACGGTGCCTCTCTGAGGCCGGACGCCGCCGGTATACGAGCCTGTGCACAGGCCGGTGCGCCGCTGCTGGTCCGCACGCTCTCGCTGCGGGCCATTCTCATGATCGCCACCGCGGTGGCTGCCCGCCTCGGAGATGCCGACGTGGCCGCCCACCAGATCATTCTGTCGTTGTGGAGTCTGCTGGCCTTCGCGCTCGACGCGATCGCCATCGCGGGTCAGGCCATCATCGGACGCTACCTCGGGGCCGGAGACGCCCAGGGAGCACGTGAGGCCTGCCGCAGGATGGTGCAGTGGGGCATCGCCGCCGGGATCGTGCTCGGCTTCCTGGTGATCGTCGCCAGGCCGCTGTTCATCCCGCTCTTCACCGGTGACTCGGTCGTCCAGAACACGGCACTGCCCGCCCTCATCGTGGTGGCCGTGTCCCAGCCGATCTCGGGCATCGTCTTCATCCTCGACGGAGTGCTGATGGGCGCCGGGGACGGACCGTATCTGGCATGGGCCATGCTGGCCACCCTCGCGGTCTTCACTCCCGTGGCGCTGCTCGTACCCGTCTTCGGAGGGGGACTCACCGCGCTGTGGGGAGCCATGACGCTGATGATGACCGTGCGGATGCTGACCTTGTGGCTGCGCTCCCGCTCGGGGCGTTGGATCGTCACGGGCGCCACGCGCTGACACGGCGCGCCGCACACCGCGACCCGAGCCGAACGCGCCGTTTCACGTGAAACGCACGGAAACCGCAAGCTGCGGGCCCGCGCGAGAACGTGACGCAATAAGAAGGGCCGCACCCCTCGGGGTGCGGCCCTTCTCTCAGCTCTGCCGAGCGCACCGCTTACGCGGCGACAACCTCGATGTTGACCTTGGCGGCAACCTCGGGGTGCAGACGCACGGACGTCGCGTGGGCGCCCAGGGTCTTGATCGGCGCGCCCAGCTCGATGCGGCGCTTGTCGACCTCGGGGCCACCGGCGGCCTTGATCGCCGAGGCGATGTCGGCCGGGGTGACGGAGCCGAAGAGACGACCGGCGTCGCCGGAGCGGACGGCCAGGCGGACCTTCACGCCCTCGAGCCGGGCCTTGATCTCGTTGGCCTGCTCGATGGTCGCGATCTCGTGGATCTTGCGAGCACGACGGATCTGCTCGACGTCCTTCTCGCCGCCCTTGGTCCAGCGGATCGCGAAGTTCCGCGGGATCAGGTAGTTGCGAGCGTAACCGTCCTTGACGTCGACGACGTCGCCCGCGGCACCGAGGCCGGAGACCTCGTGGGTGAGGATGATCTTCATGTGTCGGTCACCCTTCCCTTATCGCGCGGTGGAGGTGTAGGGCAGCAGCGCCATCTCACGGCTGTTCTTCACGGCCGTGGCGACGTCACGCTGGTGCTGCGTGCAGTTGCCGGTCACGCGGCGGGCACGGATCTTGCCGCGGTCGGAAATGAACTTCCGCAGCATGTTCGTGTCCTTGTAGTCCACGTACGTGACCTTGTCCTTGCAAAAAGCGCAGACCTTCTTCTTCGGCTTGCGCACAGGCGGCTTCGCCATGGTGTTTCTCCTGTGTGATCAAGAAGTTTGGGTACGGCCCGCCCCCGGCCCGAAGGCCTAGAAGGGGGGCTCGTCCGAGTAGCCGCCGCCGGAGCCTCCGCCCCAGCTACCGCCGCCCTGCTGGCCGCCGCCGGCCGGCGCACCGGTCGCCCAGGGATCGTCGGCGGGAGCGCCGCCACCCTGCTGCTGACCGCCGCCGGGGCCACCGCCCCAGCCGCCGCCCTGCTGGCCGCCACCGCCGTAGCCACCCTGGCCGCCCTGGCCGCCTCGACCGGAGGTCTTGGTGACCTTGGCCGTGGCGTTGCGCAGGCTCGCGCCGACCTCGTCGACGTCGAGTTCGTAGACCGTGCGCTTGACGCCCTCACGGTCCTCGTAGGACCGCTGCTTCAGCCGGCCCTGCACGATGACGCGCATGCCTCGCTGGAGCGACTCGGCGACGTTCTCCGCCGCCTGACGCCAGACCGAGCAGGTCAGGAAGAGGCTCTCGCCGTCCTTCCACTCGTTCGTCTGGCGGTCGAAGGTGCGGGGAGTGGACGCGACACGGAACTTCGCGACGGCCGCACCGGAAGGGGTGAAGCGCAGCTCGGGGTCATCGACAAGATTGCCGATGACCGTGATGACGGTCTCGCCTGCCATGGGGGAACCTCTCGGCGGGTTTGCTGGCTGCTTACTGCTACTCGAATCCCGGTTACCGCTGAGCTAGGAAGCTCAGTGGGTCTCGGGACGGAGGACCTTGGTCCGGAGGACCGACTCGTTCAGGTTCATCTGGCGGTCGAGCTCCTTGACGACCACAGGCTCGGCCTGCAGGTCGATGACCGAGTAGATGCCCTCGGGCTTCTTCTTGATCTCGTACGCGAGACGACGACGGCCCCAGGTGTCGACCTTCTCGACCTTTCCGCCGCCGTCACGGACGACAGAGAGGAAGTTCTCGATCAGCGGGGAGACAGCGCGCTCCTCGAGATCGGGGTCGAGGATGACCATCACCTCGTAGTGACGCATGTGGAACCCACCTCCTTTGGACTCAGCGGCCACGGTCGTTCCGTGGCAGGAGGGTTGTGATGCGTACGCAACGGTATCGGCCACCACTGACAACGCCCCCGACAGATCACCGACAGATCACTGCCGCGCGGGCGCCGCTCGTGGAGTTCCCGGCCATGATTTGGGCAGGGCTGGGCAGACACCGGTGCAGAGGGTACAGACTACCCGCACACCGGCTTCCGGTTGAAATCCGGCGGTGGAGCCCGGCAATCTGTACACATCGGGTGTGTATGGCGCTACGATGCGCCGCCTTCCGCAGGAGGTGCCCCTATGGCACAGGCAGTACGACCCAACTCCGCGACCTCCCTCTTCGCCACGGACGGCAAGCCTCATCCTCGCCAGGACGCCCTGGCCGCCGTGACGCTGGTCCTCGGCGCGATCGCCTTCATCACGGCGATGTTCCACAGCCTCCATCTGATCAGCTCGTGGGCCGGGCTGGTGGGGATCATCACGGGCGCCTACGGCCAGTTCATCTCGGAGACGACGCGCGAGCGCTTCGGTCTCATCCTGGGCCTGGGTGCCTCGGGGATCGGGTTCTTCCTGGGCATGGCCCACGGAGGCCTGTTCGGTGGCGTTTTCGGCTGAGTGCGGCCTCTCGGCTGCGGCCGGTCAAAACTGAATCCAATCGGCAGCCGATCTCGATCGGTGCCCGACTGAGACCGATCGGTTTCTCTCCTGATCTCGAACGGTCTCCGGCTGAGCCCGATCGAGTTCTCGGGCTGAGAGCCGATTGACGGTCCGACACACCCCGGTCGAGTGCCTGGCCGGGGCCAAGTCCCGTACGCCCAGACAGGGCGCTCGAACGGCGCAGTAGGCTTCGGCGCGAGAGCCGGAGCCCCTGTACCCATGGGGACACACCAGCCCGAGGAGCGCCCCGAATGAGCCTGACCCTGAGGACCATCAGCCGAGAGCAGCATCTGGCGTACATCCAGAGCCTGCCCGCGGCGAGCCACATGCAGGTCCCGGCGTGGGCCGATGTCAAGGCGGAGTGGCGGTCCGAGAACCTGGGCTGGTTCGACGAGCGTACGGGTGAGCTCGTGGGCGCCGGCCTCGTCCTGTACCGGCAGCTGCCCAAGATCAAGCGCTATCTGGCGTATCTGCCCGAGGGCCCGGTCATCAACTGGTTCGCGCCGAACCTCGACGACTGGCTGCAGCCGATGCTGGCGCACCTCAAGCAGCAGGGCGCGTTCTCGGTGAAGATGGGCCCGCCGGTGATCATCCGGCGCTGGGAGGCCACGTCCATCAAGAAGGGCATCCAGGACCCGGACGTGAAGCGCCTGCGCGACATCGAGGCGGACCACATCGAGCCGCGTGCCTTCGAGGTCGCGGACCGGCTGCGCCGTATGGGCTGGCAGCAGGGCGAGGACGGCGGCGCGGGCTTCGGCGACGTGCAGCCCCGCTATGTCTTCCAGGTGCCGCTGGCGGGCCGTTCCCTCGAGGACGTCCACAAGGGCTTCAACCAGCTGTGGCGCCGCAATATCAAGAAGGCCGAGAAGGCCGGCGTTGAGGTGGTCCAGGGCGGTTACCAGGACCTCGCCGAATGGCAGCGCCTGTACGAGATCACGGCCGTGCGCGACCACTTCCGGCCGCGTCCGCTGTCGTACTTCCAGCGCATGTGGACGGCCCTCAACACCGAGGACCCCAACCGCATGCGGCTGTACTTCGCCCGGCACAACGGCGTGAACCTGTCCGCGGCGACGATGCTGGTCGTCGGCGGCCACGTCTGGTACTCCTACGGCGCCTCGGACAACATCGGCCGAGAGTTCCGGCCCTCGAACGCGATGCAGTGGCGGATGCTGCGCGATGCCTACGCTCTGGGCGCCACCGTCTACGACCTGCGCGGTATCAGCGACTCGCTGGACGAGTCCGACCACCTCTTCGGCCTGATCCAGTTCAAGGTGGGCACGGGCGGGCAGGCCGCCGAATACCTCGGCGAGTGGGACTTCCCGCTCAACAAGCTGCTCCACAAGGCGCTCGACCTCTATATGTCGCGCCGCTGACCTCTCACGGTTTCCCCCTCGTTCTCCTGACTCACCCCAGCTCATACCCTGATACACCGCAATCACGAGAAAGGTCCGGGGACCGGCCATGGCGCTCACGCTCTACGTCGACACCGCGCGCTGGCGGGCGCACCACAAGCACGTGCACGAGCAGTTCCCGGGGCTGGTCCCCGTCTGCAAGGGCAACGGCTACGGCTTCGGTCATGAACGGCTGGCCGAGGAGGCCACGCGCTTCGGCTCCGACATGCTCGCCGTCGGCACCACCTACGAAGCCGCGCGGATCAAGGACTGGTTCAGCGGTGACCTGCTGGTACTGACGCCGTTCCGCCGGGGCGAGGAGCCCGTACCGCTGCCCGACCGTGTCGTCCGCTCGGTCTCCTCGATCGACGGGGTGCACGGTCTGGTCGGCGCCCGCGTCGTCATAGAGGTCATGTCCTCGATGAAGCGGCACGGCGTGAGCGAGCAGGACCTGCCCCAGCTGCATGCTGCCATCGAGGACGTACGCCTCGAAGGGTTCGCGATCCATCTGCCGCTGGACCGCACCGACGGCTCGGACGCCGTCGAGGAGGTCATAGGCTGGATGGACCGCCTGCGCGCGGCCCGGCTGCCGCTGCACACGATGTTCGTCAGCCATCTCAAGGCCGATGAACTCGCGCGTCTGCAGCAGCAGTTCCCGCAGACCCGGTTCCGCGCACGCATCGGCACCCGGCTGTGGCTGGGCGACCACGAGGCAACCGAGTACCGCGGCGCCGTCCTCGACGTCACGCGCGTCGCCAAGGGCGACCGTTTCGGGTACCGGCAGCAGAAGGCCGCCTCCGACGGCTATCTGGTCGTGGTGGCGGGTGGTACGTCGCACGGTGTGGGCCTTGAGGCCCCGAAGGCGCTGCACGGCGTCATGCCGCGCGCCAAGGGCGTGGCCCGCGCGGGTCTCGCCACCGTCAACCGCAATCTTTCGCCCTTCGTGTGGGCGGGCAAGCAGCGCTGGTTCGCGGAGCCGCCGCACATGCAGGTGTCGATCCTGTTCGTGCCGTCGGATGCGCCGGAACCCAAGGTGGGCGAGGAGCTGGTGGCTCATCTGCGGCATACGACGACGCAGTTCGACCGGCTCGTCGACCGGTAGGGACCGCCCCGTACACAGGGCCTCACGCAGCACCTCACTGAGCCGGAAGGGCCTGTCCCTTCCGGCTCAGTTGTGCGCTCGTCCGAAGCCGTTCACTCGTGGGTGACGATCGGCGGGATCCCGTCCGCCTCCCTGCCCCACTGGACGTAGTGACCTTCGGAATGCGCGGCATGTCGTGGCGGATGAGCCGCATAGCCGAGCACGAAGACGTCCTTGGCCCCGTCCAGAACACCGCCCGAGGGATCGTCGTCGCCGGACCGCCGCACCACGTCGCGCTCGGGCATGAGGATGTCGCGGACGATGACGGCACACAGATACAGCGTCCCCAGCAGGTGGGCGGCGATGGCCAGGTGATAGCCGTCCTGCGGCAGTCCCTTGTGGGCGTCGCCACTGGTCGTGTAGGCGAGGTACATCCAGATGCCCAGGTAGTACGCGACCTCGCAGGCCTGCCAGATGAGGAAGTCCCGCCAGCGCGGGCGGGCCAGGGCGGCGAGCGGGATGAGCCACAGCACGTACTGCGGTGAGTAGACCTTGTTGGTGAGGATGAAGGCGGCCACCACCAGGAAGGCGAGCTGGGCGAAGCGCGGGCGGCGCGGCGCGGTCAGTGTGAGGGCACCGATGCCCGCACAGGCCAGGATCATGAGCACCATGGCGAGCGTGTTGACCGAGTCGGTGCTCAGCGGGCTGTCCGACCGCTGGGAGAGGATCAGCCAGAAGGACCCGAAGTCGACGCCTCGCTCCTGGCTGAACGTGTAGAACTTCGACCAGCCTTCCGTGGCGAGGATCATCACCGGAAGATTCACGACGAGCCAGGCGCCCGCCGCACCGAGCACGGCGGTCCCGTACTCACGCCACTTGCCGGCGCGCCAGCACAGGACGAGCAGCGGGCCCAGCAGCAGAACGGGGTAGAGCTTGGCGGCCGTGGCCAGTCCGAGCAGCACGCCGAAGGCCAGCGCTCGGCCCCGCGACCACATGAGCATCGCGGCGGCAGTGAGCGCCACAGCGAGCAGATCCCAGTTGATGGTGGCCGTCAGGGCGAGGGCGGGTGCCAGCGCGACGAGGAGGCCATCCCAGGGGCGGCGCCGGTGGGTGCGAGCCGCGCATACGGCGATGACCGCGGCGCACACCATCAGCATCCCGGCGTTGACGAACCAGTAGATCTGCTCCTGGCGCTGGATGGTTCCGCTGCCGGGGGTCAGCCAGGCCGCGACCTCCATGAAGACGCCGGTCAGCACGGGGTACTCGAGGTACTCCATGTCGCCGGAGAGCTTGTCGAAGTACGGCACGAGGCCGTCTGCGAAGCCGCGTCCCTGGTAGAGGTGCGGAATGTCGGAGTAGCAGGCGTGCGTGTACTGCGAGCCGGCTCCGTAGAACCAGGCGCCGTCGTAGCACGGCAGTTTCTGCACCATGCCGAGCGCGAACATGCCGATCATGACGAGCGCGATGACGCGCACGGGAGTCCACCAGCTGGTCCCGGTCAACGCCCGTCGTCCGAGGGGGCCGCCGATCAGCTCACTGCCGGCCGCGGCGACCTCGTCTTCCCTGGTCGGCCGCACCGGTTCCGGCTCGTGCACGCTCGAGCGCGCCGTGTCTGCACTGGGCATGCCGCACATACTGCCGTACGCGCCTGAGAATGCGGCGAGGGCCGCCACACCGGTCAGGTGCGGCGGCCCTCGTTTCACGTGAAACACGCACGGTCAGGGCGAGGCGCGCTACCCCGCCGGGCCTCCGAAGAAGCCTCCATTGCCGTTGCCATTGCCGTTGCCATTGCCGCCGCTGTCCGAACTGGTTGTTGGCGACGGTGACGCACTTCCGGTGCTTCCACCGGTCGTCCCACCGTCCGTTGTTCCGCCGTTGTTGGTGCACGACAGATCCCACGGGCTGCAGGTATTGCCGTTGCCGTTCGTCTTCGACGGGCTTGCAGTGGGTGCGGACATCGAGGGGGTCGGCGTCGCGCTCGCGCTGGGGTCCGTGGTGGGAGAGGCGCTGGCGGTCGGGGAGGGGCTGGCGCCAATGATCTCGCCGATCTTCTCGGCCTCCGGGAAGGGCTCGTGTGGGGAGTTCTTGAGGGCCTCCGCCATGTAGTCCTTCCAGACCTGGGCCGGGATGTCACCACCGTGGATGGACGCCACACCGCCGGTGCCGTTCATGGACAGCAGCTTGCCCTTGTCCGGCTCGGTCCTGAACAGGGTGACGGACGTGGACAGCTCCCTGGTGTATCCGACAAACCACGCCGACTTGTTCTTGTCGGTTGTACCCGTCTTGCCGGCCACCGGGAACCCTATGTCCGCGACCTTCTTACCGGTGCCGTTCTGGACCACGTTCTCCAGGACGTTGGTCACGTTGTCGGCGACGTCGGCGTCCAGGGCCTGCTTCTGCTTCGGGGGCTCGAACCCTTCCTTCGGCTCACCGTTCTTGATCACCTTGGTTACCGAGTACGGCTCGTAGTGCTTGCCCGAGGCCGCGAAGGTCGCATACGCGTCCGCCATGCGGATGGCGCTGGGGGTCGACGTACCGAGCGAGAAGGACACGTTGCGGAGGTTCGCTTTGTCGAAAGACTCCGGCAGGATGCCGATGTCCTTTGCGACCTCCCGCGTCTTGGAAAGGCCCACGTCGACACCCAGCTGGGCGAAGGGTGAGTTGATCGACTGCTCCATGGCCTTCTTGAGGGTCACCATGCCCCAGTTCGTGGTGCCCTCGTTCTTCTGACGGAACGGCTTGCCGTTGGATCCCATGATCGGATCACCGTTCTGATCCTTGATCACGAGGAGATCGTTGCCGTTGTACCGGGCCATCGGCGAGAGAGGCTTCCCGTCGGTCTGGTAAGTCCCGTCCTTCATCGCGGCGGCCAGCACGATCGGCTTCCAGGTCGAGCCGACCGGCACACCCGTCGTGTTGGCGTTGTTGGAGTAGTGGCCCTTGTCGTAGCCCTCTCCGCCGTACAGCGCGACGATTGCGCCGCTCGTCGGATCGACCGATGCCGCACCGAACTGGACGTACTTGTCCTTGGCTCGATTGGGCTTGAGGAAGCTCTTCCGCGTCTTCTTGACGGCTGCCTCGAGCTCCTCGACCCTCTTCTTGTCGAAGGTGGTGTAGATGCGGTAGCCGCCCCGGTCCAGTTCCTCGGTCGACAGTCCGAGCTTCTTCGCGACGTACTCCTTGGCGATGTCGACGAGATAGCCGGTCTGTCCGGACAGTGACGAGGTCCGCTTCTTGAGCTCGGGGAAGCTGCCGACGGAGTCGCGCTCGGACTTCGTCATGTTCCCCAACTCGACCTCACGGTCCAGGATCCAGTTCCACCGCTCCTCGGCACGCTGTTTGTTGGCCTCGGGCGTGGCGTTCGCCCCGACACCCCCGTCGGGGTTGTACAGGTTCGGCCCCTTGAGCACGGCCGCGAGGAAGACGCACTGCTCGGTGTTGAGGTCCTTGGCGTCCTTGCCGAAGTAGGCCTGGGCCGCCGCCTGGATCCCATAGGAGTCACGGCCGTAGTAGGCAGTGTTCAGGTAGCCCGCAAGGATCTCGTCCTTGGTCATCTTGGAGCCCACCTTGATGGAGATGAAGAGCTCCTTGAACTTCCGCGTGACGGTCTGGTCCTGGCTTAGGTAGGTGTTCTTCACGAACTGCTGCGTGATGGTCGAACCACCCTGCGTGTCCCCGCCCTTGGCCATGTTGAACAGGGCACGGGCGATACCCATCGGATCGACGCCCTTGTCCTTGCGGAAGGAGGCGTTCTCGGCGGAGATCACCGCTTCCTGCATGTCCTTGGGAATGTCCTCGATCTCCACGTTCTGCCGGTTCGTGTCACCGGTGGCGGCCATCTGGGTCTTGTCGGACCAGTAGAAGACGTTGTTCTCGGCCGTGGCCGCCGCGTTCTCCTCGCTCGGGATCCCCACCATGGCGTACCCGATCCCGGCCGCGACCAGCAGACCGCCGAAGAAAGAGACGAACAGCCCCGTCACCAGCCGCCACGACGGCACCCAGCGCGCCGCGCCGTACTTCCCCGCGCGCGGATAGTCGATGAACCGCTTCTTCGCCGGTACGGCGCGGCCCCTGCCGCGCCCGGGAGGCCCGCCCGGTCCGCCGGGACCGCCTCGTCGGCCTCCACCACCGCGGCCCGCCCCGTCGGGGGCCGCTCTGCGGCGGCCACCGCCGGCGGCCCGCTGTGCCGCACGGCGGGCTTCGGCGCGGCCTCCGTACGGACGTTCCTCGCCTCCGGTATCCCCGGAGCCGTATCCATCGGAGGGAGATCCGGTGGCGCCTCGCGGTGCTGCGCGGCGGCCGGATGACGGGCCGGGCTGGCCGCGTCGGGCCGCGGCACGTCCGCCGCCCTGTGGCTGCGGCGGTTTGCGACGGTGCTCGCTCATCGAACGACTACTCCTCGGGCAGGCGCTCTCGCGCCTGGAAACGGCGGCTGGTTTCCGGTTCCCCCCGACATACGGACGAGGCCATGACAGCACTCACCCGCACTACACCAAGGACTGAGGACGTCTACTGGCGTCACTTGGTTCCCGGTGGACTGCATGGCGCACAGACTACGCACCGCCAAAACCCACCTAGGCCGAAGTTCATCCCAAATCAGGCAACTTGCTTCCCGCGAATCGGTGATGTGACGCCGCTCACCATGACCCCACTTGTCGCAGCCGGAGGGCCGTTCTATCGTCGTGATGTATCGAGTCGATACATCAGCTCGGCATAAAGACCCGTGCCCGCGCACCGATGCAGTCAGGAGGCGACGATGAGCCGGCGTTCCGGCATCCTCGAGTTCGCCGTACTCGGCCTGCTTCGCGAGTCGCCCATGCACGGCTATGAGCTGCGCAAACGGCTCAACACGTCGCTGGGGGTGTTCCGCGCCTTCAGCTACGGGTCGCTCTATCCCTGCCTTAAGACTCTGGTTGCCAACGGATGGTTGATCGAGGAGCCGGGCAGTACCCCCGAGGACGTCCTCGCCGCTCCCCTGGCAGGGCGCCGCGCCAAGATCGTCTACCGGTTGACGGCGAAAGGTAAGGAGCACTTCGAGGAACTGCTCTCGCAGACGGGCCCCGATGCGTACGAGGACGAGCACTTCGCTGCCCGCTTCGCGTTCTTCGGGCAGACGTCGCGGGACGTGCGCATGCGCGTACTCGAAGGCCGCCGAAGCCGGCTGGAAGAGCGTCTGGAGAAGATGCGCGCCTCCCTGGCCCGCACCAGGGAGCGCCTGGACGACTACACGCTTGAGCTCCAGCGCCACGGGATGGAGTCCGTGGAGCGCGAAGTGCGCTGGCTGAACGAGCTCATCGAGAGCGAGCGAGCGGGGCGGGACCAGCGACGGTCCACCGACGCCTCCTCCCCCTCGGGGGACGCGGCTCGACACGACACATCAGGGACGTCGGGCGGCCTGCCCCGGCACCGGGACACCACCGGGCCGGATCCGTCCGACGGCACCGCCACATGAGGCCGGCATCTCCGCAGGCCTCATCCGGAACACCGAGAACACACAGGGAGCAACCGGAATGGGTTCGGTTCGCGTAGCCGTCGTCGGCGTGGGCAACTGCGCCGCGTCGCTGGTACAGGGCGTTGAGTACTACAAGGACGCCGACCCGGACAGCAAGGTCCCGGGTCTGATGCACGTCCAGTTCGGCGATTACCACGTGCGGGACATCGAGTTCGTCGCCGCCTTCGACGTGGACGCCAAGAAGGTGGGTCTGGACCTCGCCGACGCCATCGGCGCCAGCGAGAACAACACCATCAAGATCTGCGACGTGCCGAACTCCGGCGTGACCGTCCAGCGCGGCCACACCCTGGACGGCCTCGGCAAGTACTACCGCGAGACCATCGAGGAGTCCTCCGAGGCCCCGGTCGACGTCGTCCAGATCCTCAAGGACAAGCAGGTCGACGTCCTCGTCTGCTACCTGCCGGTCGGTTCCGAGGACGCGGCGAAGTTCTACGCCCAGTGCGCCATCGACGCCAAGGTCGCCTTCGTCAACGCCCTTCCGGTCTTCATCGCCGGTACCAAGGAGTGGGCGGACAAGTTCACCGAGGCGGGCGTGCCGATCGTCGGTGACGACATCAAGTCGCAGGTCGGCGCCACCATCACGCACCGCGTCATGGCGAAGCTGTTCGAGGACCGGGGCGTCGTCCTGGACCGCACGATGCAGCTGAACGTCGGCGGCAACATGGACTTCAAGAACATGCTCGAGCGCGACCGCCTCGAGTCGAAGAAGATCTCCAAGACGCAGGCCGTCACCTCGCAGATCCCCGACCGGGACCTCGGCGAGAAGAACGTCCACATCGGCCCGTCGGACTACGTGGCCTGGCTCGACGACCGCAAGTGGGCGTACGTCCGCCTCGAGGGCCGTGCCTTCGGCGACGTCCCGCTGAACCTCGAGTACAAGCTCGAGGTGTGGGACTCCCCGAACTCCGCGGGTGTCATCATCGACGCCCTGCGCGCCGCGAAGATCGCCAAGGACCGCGGCATCGGCGGCCCCATCCTCTCCGCGTCCTCGTACTTCATGAAGTCCCCGCCGGTCCAGTACTTCGACGACCAGGCCCGCGAGAACGTCGAGAAGTTCATCAAGGGCGAGGTCGAGCGCTAAGCACGACCAAGCACTGGCGAGACCGGCGCTGCGCGTCGAGGCTCGTCCGTCGTACGACCATCGAGGGTCCCCGGGCAATTGGCCCAGGGACCCTCGACGTATGTGAGGCTGTGCCCATGGCTGTGGTGCGTGACCTGCGCGTACTCCTGCGCTTCAGGAACTTCCGGCGACTGCTCGCCGTTCGGCTGCTGTCACAGGGTGCCGACGGCGTGTACCAGGTCGCGCTCGCCACATATGTCGTCTTCTCGCCGGAGAAGCAGACATCCCCGGCGGCGATCGCCTCAGCCATGGCGGTGCTGCTCCTGCCGTACTCGCTCGTCGGCCCCTTCGCCGGCGTGCTGCTGGACCGCTGGCAGCGTCGCCAGGTCTTCCTCTACGGAAATCTGCTGCGGGCGTTCCTGGCCGCTGTGACGGCCGTGCTGATGGTGAGCAGCGTTCCGGAGTGGCTCTTCTACGCTTCCGCCCTGTGCGTCACCGCCGTCAACCGCTTTGTCCTGGCGGGGCTTTCGGCCGCGCTGCCGCGCGTCGTCGACGCCGACCGCCTGGTGATGGCCAACTCCCTCTCGCCCACGGCCGGGACGCTCGCCGCGACCGCGGGCGGTGGCCTCGCCTTCGGTGTGCGTCTGGCGGTCTCGGACTCCGACGCGGCGGTCGTGCTGTCCGGGGCGGCGCTCTACATGTGCGCTGCGCTTGCATCCCTGCGGATCGCGCGTGAATTGCTCGGCCCGGATCTGGAGTTGGTGCAGCCGCGACTGTGGCCGGCGGTGGCAGGCACAGCACGGGGGCTGGCGGCTGGGGTACGGCATCTGGTCAAACGGCCGGTGGCTGCACGCGCCCTGGCGGCGATGACGCTGATGCGGTTCTGCTACGGCGCGCTGACCGTCATGGTGCTGATGCTGTGCCGGTATGCGTGGTCGTCTGGTGGGGCCAATGAGGCTGATGGGGCTGGCGGCGGTTCCGGCGGGGCGCAAGACGGGCTGGCGCTGCTGGGTCTCGCTGTCTTGATCTCGGGGGTCGGGTTCTTCGCGGCGGCCGTGGTGACGCCTTATGCGGCCGGGCGGTTGGGCCCGGGCGGCTGGATCACCGCGTGCGCGGGTGCCGCTGCGGTGCTGGAGCCCGCGCTCGCGCTGCCGTTCGCTCCCGCTCCCATGATGGTCGCGGCGTTCGTGCTGGGTCTGACGACCCAGGGCGCGAAGATCGCCACGGACACGCTTGTGCAGTCCTCGGTCGACGACGGCTTCCGAGGCCGCATCTTCTCCTTGTACGACGTGCTGTTCAACGTCGCGTTCGTCGGAGCGGCAGGAGTAGCCGCTCTGATGCTGCCTCCTGACGGACGGTCTGTTCCGCTCGTGGTGACCGTGGCCGTGATCTACGCGGCAATTGCTGCTGTTATGGCCCGCTTTGAGCGCCAGTAAGTGTCACATCAATGCCACAGTGCCTCTCTGGACTTCAGAGTTGTCAGTGGGGCCCGGTAGCTTACGTGCGTCTTATCGACGCCCGCACGGGCGTCTTTTACGCGCCAGTGTGCGCCTAGTTCGAGGGGGACCCCCAAGTGACCACTCCGCCGCCCCAGGGCCAGAACCCGTTCGCTCAGGGTCAGCAGCAGCCCTATGGCCAGCCCCAGGGCGGGAACCCTTACGCCCAGCAGGCCGCGCCGGGCCAGCCGGGGGTTCCGCAGCAGCCCAGCCCGTACATCGGCGCACCCGCTCCGGCGCCGCAGCCGCCGCGTCGCAGCATCAAGCAGTACTTCCGGATCGCCGGCTTCGTCGTCGCCGCCCTCGTGGTCGCCGGCGGCTGGTGGGCCAGCCGGGACGACGCGCAGGCGGCCGCCGTGGGCGACTGCATGCACCGCGGCAGCACCAACGACAACAACCCGGACCTCGAGGTCGTCGAGTGCAGCGACGCCAAGGCCCAGTACAAGGTGCTGGCCAAGATCGACGGCTCTTTCACCAGCCTGACGGCAGACAAGAAGTGCTCGGATGAGGCCCCCGACTTCCAGTACGCGTACACGGAGACCGGCGACGGCAACAACTTCCTGCTCTGCCTGAAGGACAAGTAGGGCTCGTTCCGCGTATAGACCTGCTATCGCGCGAGGGGCGGTGTTTCACGTGAAACACCGCCCCCCCGCGCGTCGCTGGGACCGGGACGCTCGGGGTCATGTTTCACGTGAAACATGACCCCGAGCGCATGCCCGCTTCCCCTCAGCCCTGCGGCTGCGTCGCCCACCACTCCTTGAGTGCCGACACCGCCGCGTCGTACTCCATCGGCCCGTTCTCCAGCCGCAGCTCCAGCAGGAACTTGTACGCCTGGCCGACCACCGGGCCGGGGCCGACGCCCAGGATCTCCATGATCTGGTTGCCGTCGAGGTCCGGCCTGATCGCGTCCAGCTCCTCCTGCTCCTGCAGCTGGGCGATGCGCTCCTCCAAGCCGTCGTAGGCACGCGACAGGGCGCCCGCCTTGCGCTTGTTGCGCGTCGTGCAGTCGGAGCGGGTCAACTTGTGCAGCCGGTCCAGCATGGGACCGGCGTCGCGTACGTAACGCCGTACCGCGGAGTCCGTCCATTCACCGGTGCCGTATCCGTGGAAGCGCAGGTGCAGCTCGACCAGACGCGAGACGTCCTTCACGAGCTCGTTGGAGTACTTGAGCGCGGCCATGCGCTTCTTGGTCATCTTGGCGCCCACCACCTCGTGGTGGTGGAAGGAGACCCGGCCGTCCTTCTCGAAGCGACGGGTCCTGGGCTTGCCGATGTCGTGCAGCAGGGCGGCGAGCCTGAGCGTCAGGTCGGGACCGCTCTCCTCCAGCGCCATCGCCTGCTCCAGCACGATGAGCGTGTGCTCGTACACATCCTTGTGCCGGTGGTGCTCGTCACGCTCCAGTCGCAGCGCCGGGAGTTCGGGCAGCACGTGATCAGCCAGACCCGTGTCCACGAGGAGTGCCAGCCCCTTGCGGGGATACGCGGAGAGGATCAGCTTGTTGAGTTCGTCCCTTACCCGCTCGGCCGAGACGATCTCGATGCGCTCAGCCATCGCCTTCATCGCGGCGACCACCTCGGGCGCGACCTCGAAGTCGAGCTGCGCGGCAAATCGCACCGCGCGCATGATCCGCAGCGGGTCGTCGGAGAAGGACTCCTCCGGTGTGCTCGGGGTGCGCAGCACACGCTCGGCGAGATCCTGCAGACCCCCGTGCGGGTCGATGAAGTCCTTCTGCGGCAGTGCCACGGCCATCGCGTTGACGGTGAAGTCGCGCCGGACGAGATCGTCCTCGATGGAGTCTCCGTAGGAGACCTCGGGCTTGCGTGAGGTCCGGTCGTAGGCCTCCGAGCGGTAGGTCGTCACCTCGATCTGGAAGTTCTGATCGGTGTCTCCGACGTGGGCGCTCTTCTGGCAGCCCACCGTGCCGAAGGCGATCCCGACGTCCCATACGGCGTCCGCCCACGGCCGTACGATCTTCAGTACGTCCTCGGGACGGGCGTCCGTCGTGAAGTCCAGGTCATTGCCGAGCCGGCCCAGCAGTGCATCCCTGACCGAGCCCCCGACCAGGGCGAGAGTGAACCCGGCCTCCTGGAACCGACGGGCAAGATCGTCTGCGACAGGTGACACCCGCAACAGTTCGCTGACCGCGCGGCGCTGCACCTGACTCAGGGCACTGGAGTTGTCTTCGTTGGCGTTCGGCACAACAGAAAAGGGTACGTGCCCCGGACGGCCGCAGGCGCACTCCTTTTTGCCTCCACTGACATGAGGTACCCGGCCTGCGGCTCTCGGTGAGCACCGGTAGTCTGCCCGGTCCCGGTCGTCCGATCTTGCGGAGCGCTCCGCGGCACTTCACCGGAGCGCACATCGTTACCATGCGGGGACGCACATTCCGACGACCACTGACGATGACGAGGACGGACGAGCGCGTGGCCGAGGTGGCAGACTTCCCGGGGACAAGTCCCTCACCTGCCCGCCGCTGGCTGCGGCGTGCAGGGGCCATGCTCGTCGCGGTGCCGCTCCTGGCGGGTCTCGTCCAGCTGCCCCAGGCGCCTGCTTCTCACGCCGCCACGAAGGCCTCCGTGGCCGAGGCCACCGGTTCGCGCACCGTCGATGTCTCCGTGAACTCGCTCACTCCCACCGCCCCGGGCGAGGACGACACGCTCACCGTCTCGGGCACGGTCACCAACAGCAGTAAGCAGACGGTGACCGCCGCCGAGGTCGCCCTGCGGGTGGGACCTCTCCTGAACAGCCGTAGCGCGATCGACAACGCCGAACAGCGCACCGGCTACCTCCCGGGAGCGGACGGCAACCAGATCAGCGACAAGTACGCCACGGAGTTCGCCAAGCTGGCGCCCGGCATCCCGCAGAACTTCAGCATCTCGGTCCCCGTCAAGGACCTGGACCTCGGTGCCGACGGTGTCTACCAGCTCTCCGTCGCGCTGACGGGACAGACCGCGGCTCAGCCCTGGCAGCAGGTGCTCGGCGTGCAGCGGACCTTCCTGCCGTGGCAGCCCGGCGAGACGGACACCAAGACGAAGACGACCTATCTGTGGCCGTTGATCTCGTCCACGCACGTCACCGCGGAGACCGGCTCGGACGAGCAGCAGACGCCGGTCTTCGAGGACGACAGCCTGGCAGAGGAGATCTCCCCGGGCGGCCGCCTGGAGCGGATGGTCGCTCTCGGCGCCGACCTGGACATCACCTGGGTCATCGACCCGGATCTGCTGGCCTCCGTCGACGCCATGACCAGGAGCTACCGGATCCGGACAGCCGACGGCACCACCGCCGGCAAGAACCAGGCGGTCGCCAAGCAGTGGCTCGACGATCTCGAGAAGGCGGTGGCGGACAAGAAGGTCGTCGCGCTGCCCTTCGCCGACCCCGACCTGGCCTCGCTCGCGCACAACGGCAAGAACGTCTCGGGCTCCCTGAGCCACCTCCAGGACGCCACAGACGTGGCCGCCAGCACCGTGGAGACGGTGCTCCACGTGGAACCGAGCACGGACTTCGCCTGGCCCGTGGAGGGAGCGGTCGACCCGTCCATCGTCGAGGTGGCCACCTCAGCGGGCGCCGACATGGTGATCGCCCGCAGCGACAGCCTGCAGGAGACCGGCGGGCTGACGTACACGCCCAGCGCGGCGCGGCCGATCGGCGGCGGCACCACGGCCGTGGTCGCCGACGCCCGCCTGTCCACCGCCTTCGAGGGCGACATGACGAACGCGGAGAAGTCCACGCTCGCCGTGCAGGAGTTCCTCGCGCAGAACCTGATGATCACGCTGCAGGACCCGCAGAAGCAGCGCAGCATCGTCGTCGCCCCGCAGCGCATGCCGTCCGCGAGCCAGGCGCAGACCATGGCCACGGCACTGACCGCCCTCGGTGAGAGTCGCTGGTCCGAGGCCCAGGATCTGTCCGAGGCCGTGAAGGCGAAGCCCGACCCGAACGCCACGACCCGCGTCCCCTCCGCCAAGCAGTACCCGTCGGCGCTGCGCAAGCAGGAACTGCCGCAGTCCGCCTTCGAGGAGATCCGGAAGACGCAGGACGCGCTCGACAGCTTCACGGTGATCCTCACCGACTCGTCCCGCGTGGTCACCCCCTTCGGCCGCGCCATCGACCGGCAGATGTCGACGTCCTGGAGAGGGCGCGCGGCCGAGGCTCAGCAGTTCCGGGACGGCGTGCAGTCGTATCTCGAGGGCCTCACCCAGCGGGTGAAGCTGATCGACAAGTCCCCGGCGAAGCTCTCGGGCCGTAGTGCGACGATCCCGGTGACGGTGCAGAACAACCTCGTGCAGGGCGTCGACCGTCTGTGGCTGCGCCTCACCTCGACGAAGCCCAAGCGCCTCCAGATCGGCGACGGCAACTATGAGGAGCAGCCGGTCAAGGTAGCGGGCGGGCACATCCAGACGGTGAAGTTCACCACAACGACCAACGCCAATGGCCCCGTCCCGGTGATCGCCCAGCTGTATACGGAGGACGGGCAGCCGTACGGCCCCGAGGTGCGCTTCGATCTGGAGGTCACCGAGGTCCCGCCCTCCGTGATGCTGGTCATCGCCGGCGGTCTGCTGCTGCTCGTGCTCGCGGGCTTCCGGATGTACACGCAGCGCAAGCGCGCGGCCGCCCTGCGGGCGGACACTCCGGAGGCCGGCTCCGAGCAGGAGTCCGGCACGGAGAGCGGGTCCGGGGATCCCGGGCAGCCGAGTGACCCGACACCGGACACCGCACCGGAAAGCACCGACCCGTCCGGCACGGGTGAGAGAGTGGACCGTTGAGCGATGTCGTGGCCCGTGGGCCCGGGGACGATGAGGTGGGGTAGACCATGAACGCGCCGTACGACGGTGACCGTGGCCAAGGCGCGGGCGGTTCCGCATCGTCCGAGGGCATGCCACCCGGCCCTCCCGAGGGGGGCCAGGTGCCGCCGGGGCCTGCCGCCGACATGTACCTCCAGGACGCCTACGACCAGGATCCGTACCGCGATCAGGACCTCACCGCCCAGGACCCGGTGACGGAGGCGCTGTACGACCGCTCCGCGCACCCTCCGCCGCCTCCCGGCACCTACCAGGAGACACAGGCGCTCTACGCACAGCCGCCCGCCCCGCAGTACGCCCCCGACCCGCGTATCTGGGCGCAGACGCCGCCGCCCGAGCCCGAGGGCCCGAGCCGGCAGCTGCCGTACGGCGACGATGCCCGTACGACCCAGTTCGTCGGCGTCGACGACCTTGTCACCGGGGCCGCCGAAGAGAGCCACGAGCCGGACGCCTTCGCGCATCTCTTCCGGGACCAGAGCGGCCCGGGCGGGCGTCCCGCTGGTGGGCCCACGGCCGTCTCGGCACCGGCCGCTGGGCCGTCCTCTGAGCCCACCACGCCCACCGTGCCCGCGCCCGCCCCGGCTCCTGCTCCCGTCTCGTCAGCAAAGAAGACCGGCCGGGCGGCCGGCCTCCTGAAGTCGAGCGCCGTGATGGCGGCGGGCACGATGGTGTCCCGGCTCACCGGTTTCATCCGCTCCGCAATGATCGTCGCGGCCCTGGGCCTCGGCCTCCTCGGCGACTCGTTCCAGGTCGCATACCAGCTGCCGACGATGATCTACATTCTGACCGTCGGCGGCGGCCTCAATTCGGTCTTCGTGCCGCAGCTCGTGCGGGCCATGAAGGACGACGAGGACGGCGGCGAGGCCTACGCCAACCGCCTGCTGACCCTCGTCATGGTGGCGCTCGGCGCCCTCACCGTGCTCGCGATGTTCGCCGCGCCGCTCCTGGTCCGCATGCTGTCGGTGCCGGTCGCGAGTGATCCTGCGGCAAACGAGGTCGCCGTCACCTTCACCCGTTACTTCTTGCCCTCGATCTTCTTCATGGGCGTCCACGTGGTGATGGGGCAGATCCTCAACGCCCGCGGCAAGTTCGGCGCGATGATGTGGACCCCGGTCCTCAACAACATCGTCATCATCGTGACGCTCGGCATGTTCCTCTGGGTCTACGGCACAGCCGCGAACTCCCACATGGCAGTCGAGACCATCCCGCCGGAGGGCCAGCGGCTGCTCGGCGTCGGTGTCCTCCTCGGCCTCGTCGTCCAGGCCCTCGCGATGATCCCGTATCTGCGCGAGACCGGGTTCCGGCTGCGGCTGCGCTTCGACTGGAAGGGCCACGGCCTCGGCAAGGCCGCGATGCTCGCCAAGTGGACGGTGCTCTTCGTCCTCGCCAACCAGGCGGGCGCAATCGTCGTCACGCAGCTGTCCACCGCCGCGGGCAAGGACTCCCCTGTCAAGGGCACCGGCTTCGCCGCCTACGCCAACGCTCAGCTCATCTGGGGCCTGCCGCAGGCGATCATCACCGTCTCGCTCATGGCCGCGCTGCTGCCGAGGCTCTCGCGATCGGCCCATGACAACGACACCGGCGCGGTACACGACGACATCTCCCAGGGCCTGCGCACCACCGCCGTCGCCATCGTGCCCATCGCCTTCGGCTTCATCGCGCTCGGCATCCCGATGTGCACGCTGATCTTCGGCTCCTCGGGCAGCGCCGCAGCCACGAACATGGGCTACATGCTGATGGCCTTCGGCCTCGGCCTGATCCCATACTCCGTGCAGTACGTCGTGCTGCGCGCCTTCTACGCGTACGAGGACACCCGGACCCCCTTCTACAACACCGTCATCGTGGCCGTCGTCAACGCCGGGGCATCGTGGCTCTGCTTCGTGCTGCTTCCGTCCCGCTGGGCCGTGGTCGGCATGGCCGCCTCGTACGGCCTCGCGTACGCGATCGGTGTGGGCGTCGCCTGGCGTCGGCTGCGCAAGCGCCTGGGCGGCGATCTGGACGGCTCCCATGTCATCCGTACCTATGCCCGTCTCGCCATGGCTTCGCTGCCCGCCGCGCTGCTCGCCGGCGCGGTCTGCTACGGAATCACCCAGGGGCTGGGACAGGGCGTCGCAGGTTCGCTGGCCGCCCTCCTCGGCGGCGGCATCGCGCTCCTTGGAGTCTTCTACGTCGCCGCAAGGCGGATGCGGATCGCCGAGCTCAACTCGATGGTCGGTATGGTGCGCGGACGCCTGGGGCGCTGAACCCCGGGTACGCGCACAACCATCGCCGACCACCGTGTGTCGTGCATAGCGGCGGACTGTGGGCACAATTGGCTTTGGCGTCTGAACAGAGCGCAATGGATGGGGAGGCAGGAACGACGGTGGCGGAACGGAGCACGGCTGCCGTCGACGTGGCAGACAACAGCGGTGACGAGCCGCTGGCCGCCAAGGCGGACGAGGCCACGGCCGACGGGGTGGCCGAGACTGGGGAGCGGAACACAGCGGGCGATGAAGCGGACGAGGCGCGCGGGGACACCACCCCGAAGGCCGCCCCGGTCCAGGCCTCGCCACCGGAACTACACAGCGGCCACAAGCTCGCCAGACGCTACCGGCTCGAGGAGTGCGTCACCCGTCTGGACGGGTTCAGCAGCTGGCGTGCAGTGGATGAGAAGCTGCGCCGTGCCGTCGGCGTGCATCTGCTGCCTGCCGATCATCCGCGGGCCCGCTCGGTGTTGGCCGCCGCCCGTTCGTCCGCGCTGCTGGGCGATCCGCGCTTCGTCCAGGTCCTGGACGCGGTCGAGGAGAACGACCTCGTCTATGTCGTGCACGAGTGGCTGCCGGACGCCACGGAGCTGACGACGCTCCTGGCCGCCGGCCCGCTTGAGGTGCACGACGCGTACCAGCTCGTCAACCAGGTCTCCCAGGCCATGGCCGCCGCGCACCGCGAAGGCCTGGCCCATCTGCGTCTGACGCCGAGCGCCGTACTGCGCACCTCGTCCGGCCAGTGGCGCATCCGCGGCCTCGCCGTGAACGCCGCGCTGCGCGGCATCAGCTCCGACACCCCCCAGCGCACCGACACCGAGGCCATCGGCGCACTGCTGTACGCGGCCCTGACTCAGCGCTGGCCGTACGAGGACGACGCGTTCGGGCTCTCCGGGCTGCCGAAGGACGTCGGGCTGATCGCCCCCGACCAGGTGCGGGCAGGCGTACACCGAGGTCTCTCGGAGCTTGCGATGCGCGCCCTGGTCAACGACGGCGCGACGGCTTCGCGCCAGGAGCCTCCGTGCACCACACCGGAGGAGCTGGTGAAGGCGATCGGCGAGATGCCTCGCATCCGCCCGCCGGAGCCGGCGTTCACCGCCCCGCCCGAGTACCAGCGCACGACGTACCAGCAGGGCACGTACGCCCGGGCCCAGGCCGTTCCCGGGGCCACCGCGCCGGTGCCGACACCCCCGCCCCCGCTGCAGAGCCGTACCGGCAAGGCCCTCAAGTGGGCCGTGTCCGCCTTGCTCATCGCCGCGCTCGGTCTCGGCAGCTGGCAGCTCGCGGACGCCCTGATGGACCAGGGGAAGTCCAAGGAGCCCCCGCCATCCCAGACGACCGGCGACAGCGACGGCGACAAGGGCTCGCAGAAGACGGCGCTGAAGACGATCACCATTCAGGGTGCGCAGGAGTACGTGGCCGAGGGCTCTGCCCAGGCGCCCGAGGACGTGGCCAAGACGTATGACGGTGACAGCTCCACGTACTGGCGCACCAAGCGCTACGACGACGGGCCGGAGCTGGCGCCGTACAAACCGGGTGTCGGCATCGCCTACGACCTGGGCTCGGCCCAGGAGGTGTCGGCTGCATCCATAGGGCTCCGGTACAGCGGCGACCACACAACGGTCCACCTGTACGCCACGGACGCCCTGTCTCCTTCGACACTGGTCAGCGGGATGAAGGAGATCGGGTCCATTACGACGAACGGCACCACTGCGTCGGTGAAAGCCAAGAAGCCGGT
The DNA here is from genome assembly GCF_040295225.1 of Streptomyces sp. NPDC002896. Taxonomy (NCBI): domain Bacteria; kingdom Bacillati; phylum Actinomycetota; class Actinomycetes; order Kitasatosporales; family Streptomycetaceae; genus Streptomyces; species Streptomyces sp. NPDC002896. The sequence goes on from NZ_JBEOVA010000005.1 coordinate 45,219, forward strand.
GAAGACTCGGTACGTGCTGCTGTGGCTCACGGACGTGCCCATGGCGCCCGCCGACGGATACAGCAGCGCGGGATACAAGCAGGCCATCACGGACGTGAAGTTCAAGGGCTGACGGACGCCTGGGGGGAGGCCGACCGTGAACGACGCCGCATATGGCGCCTTGAGCGACCAGGACCTCCTGGCCCGCCACGTAGCGGGGGACAAGGACGCTTTCGGCGAGCTCGTACGGCGCCACCGCGACCGCCTGTGGGCGGTCGCGCTGCGCACGCTCGGGGACCGTGAGGAGGCCGCCGACGCGGTCCAGGACGCGCTGGTCTCCGCCTACCGGTCCGCTCACACCTTCCGCGGACAGTCCGCCGTCACCACGTGGCTGCACCGGATCACGGTGAATGCCTGCCTGGACCGCGTACGCAAGGCCGCCTCCCGCAAGACGTCTCCCGTCAACGAAACCGAACGGCTGGAGCAGCTCCTCGAGCCACACGAGTCAGCGGCCGCGCCCGTCGAGCGCAACGACCTCCATCGCCAGCTTCTGGAGGCGCTGCACACCCTGCCCGCAGATCAGCGTGCAGCTCTGGTCCTCGTAGATATGCAGGGCTATCCCGTCGCCGAGGCCGCCCGAATTCTCGACGTCCCCACCGGAACGGTGAAGAGCCGCTGCGCACGCGGCAGAGCCAGACTGCTCCCGCTGCTCACGCATCTGCGGGCAGAGAGCAGCGGTGGGAGCGGGAGTCAGAGCAAGAAGCCGGGTGCGGAAAGGAACCGGACGCAGGAGACATCCGTCCCACCAGCAGCAGAGCCGAAAGACCCAGATGCAGTGAAGGGCGGAGGTGGACACGCGTGAGTTCCACGACCGGCACGGCCGGGCATCCGGACGTCACCGAGATCTCCGACCTGGCCGAGGGTCTCCTCTCTCCGGCCCGCACTGGCGATGTACGGCGGCATCTGGAGGGCTGCGCGCTCTGCGCCGAGGTGTACGACTCCCTTGAGGAGATCCGGGGCCTGCTCGGCACCCTGCCCGGCCCGGCGCGGATGCCCGCCGATGTCGCCGGACGTATCGACGCCGCGCTGGCCGCGGAAGCGCTGCTCGACGCCACGGCGCCCGCGACGACAGAGACCGTCGTCCATGTTTCACGTGAAACATCGCGTGCGGACGAACCTGACAGTCCGGCGGACCGGCCGGCGGGACGTCCCCGTGGGGCCACCGGCCCTGGGCGACAGAACCAGGTGCGTCCTCGCCGTCGCAGGACTCTGGTGCTCGGTGCCGTCCTCACGGCAGCCGCAATGGGACTGGGCACCCTGCTGGTGCAGTCGCTCAACGGCACCCCGTCGGACGAGCCCCCGCAGGCGACGAAGGAACGCGCTGCCAGCGAGCAGACCTTCTCCACAGCGACGCTGGAGGAGCAGGTGGCGGACCTCCTCGGCAAGGGCTCGGCCCCGGAATCACCCTCTGGCAGCTCCGAGCCCTCGTTCAATGCTGAGACCGGTCCAGAGACCTCGAAGCCAAACGAGCCCATGCTGAAGTCCTCGGTCCCGGTGCCCGGCTGCGTCCGGGCAGGGATCGGCCGCAGCGACGAGGCCCTCGGTGTCGAGGAGGGCACCTACGAGGGCAAGGACTCCTATCTCGTCGTGCTGCCGCATGAGTCCGATCCCACAAAGGTCTCTGCCTACGTGGTCGACGCTTCCTGCGAGAAGTCGCCGGACTCGGAGGGCAAGGTCCTGCTCACCCGCTCGTACGCCCACCCCTGACCGCCTACCGCGGAACGCCGGATCCGTCGCGCCACAGCACATCCCCGTGTGCTCGGACACGTAGGGAATGCGCGCCCCGTAGGATCCGTTGGGTGGGGTGAGAGCCCGGAAACGGGCTCCACCGGCAGTAGCGAAGCAGTCCCCAGAGACGAGGAATCAAGCCGTGAGCGACGTCCGTAACGTGATCATCATCGGCTCCGGGCCCGCCGGCTACACGGCGGCGCTCTACACCGCGCGCGCGTCGCTGAAGCCGCTGGTGTTCGAGGGCGCCGTCACCGCGGGTGGCGCACTGATGAACACTACCGAGGTGGAGAACTTCCCCGGCTTCCAGGACGGCATCATGGGCCCCGAGCTCATGGACAACATGCGCGCCCAGGCCGAGCGCTTCGGCGCCGAGCTGGTTCCGGACGATGTCGTCACCGTGGACCTCAGTGGTGACATCAAGACCGTCACGGACACGTCGGGCACCGTGCACCAGGCCAAGGCTGTGATCGTCACCACCGGCTCCCAGCACCGCAAGCTCGGCCTACCGAACGAGGACGCGCTCTCGGGACGTGGTGTCTCCTGGTGCGCCACGTGTGACGGCTTCTTCTTCAAGGACCAGGACATCGCCGTGATCGGCGGCGGCGACACCGCCATGGAGGAGGCGACCTTCCTCTCTCGCTTCGCCAAGTCGGTGACGATCGTCCACCGCCGCGACAGCCTCCGGGCCTCGAAGGCGATGCAGGAGCGCGCCTTCGCCGACCCGAAGATCAAGTTCGTGTGGGACAGCGAGGTGGCCGAGATCCACGGCGACCAGAAGCTCTCGAGCCTGACGCTGCGCAACGTCAAAACCGGCGAGATCTCCGAGCTGCCCGTGACGGGTCTGTTCATCGCGATCGGCCACGACCCGCGCACCGAGCTCTTCAAGGGCCAGCTCGACCTCGACGACGAGGGATATCTGAAGGTCGACGCGCCCTCGACCCGGACGAACATCACCGGCGTCTTCGCCGGCGGCGACGTCGTCGACCACACCTACCGACAGGCGATCACCGCCGCCGGCACCGGGTGCTCCGCGGCCCTCGACGCCGAGCGCTACCTCGCTGCCCTCTCGGACAGCGAGACCGCTGCTGCCACCGTCTGACCCTCACCCGCCCCACCGCACAACGATTAAGGAGCCCGCCGTGGCCGGCACTCTGAAGAATGTGACCGACGATTCCTTCGAGCAGGACGTGCTCAAGAGCGACAAGCCCGTTCTGGTGGACTTCTGGGCCGCCTGGTGCGGTCCGTGCCGCCAGATCGCGCCGTCCCTCGAGGCGATTGCGGCTGAGTACGGCGACAAGATCGAGGTCGTGAAGCTCAACATCGACGAGAACCCCAACACCGCCGCGAAGTACGGCGTGATGTCCATCCCGACCCTGAACGTCTACCAGGGCGGCGAGGTGGCGAAGACCATCGTCGGTGCAAAGCCGAAGGCCGCGATCGTGCGCGACCTCGAGGACTTCATCGCCGAGTAAGCGGCGGCGCTGTTTCACGTGAAACACGGATGGGCCAGCCCTGTGGGGCTGGCCCATCCGTGTTTCTCTGGTGGCTTCACAGGGGCCGCAGCGCGGGCTCCTTCTGGACGGCTCCGAGCAGCCGGTCCAGGGCCATCTCGACGTCTTCCTTCCACGACAGCGTCGTACGCAGCTCAAGCCTCATCCTTGGATACGTGGGATGCGGCCGGACCGTCTTGAAGCCCACCGCGAGCAGATGGTCCGCCGGCAGCACACAGGCGGGCTCCTTCCACTGGGCGTGCCCGAATGCCTCGATCGCCTTGAATCCCCGACGCAACAGATCCTTGGCCACTGTCTGGACCATGACGCGGCCCAGACCCTGGTCCTGATAACCAGGGATGATGAAAGCGGTCATCAACTGGACGGCGTCCGGTGAGACGGGGCTTGTCGGGAAGGCCATGGCTCGGGGCACATAGGCCGGGGGCGCGTACAGGACGAAGCCCACAGGAACGTCATCGACGTAAACGACTCGTCCGCAGGAGCCCCACTCCAGGAGGACGGCGGAGATCCAGGCTTCCTTCTCCAGCTCCTGCGTCCCCGCTTTCAGCGCTGCTTGCCCACTGACCGGATCCAGCTCCCAGAAGACACACGAGCGACAACGCTTGGGGAGATCCGGAAGGTTGTCCAGCGTGAGCGGTACGAGCCGACGCCCCATGAAGGCAGTTCCTCACTTCCTTCGCCCGCCGCATCACGGGCGGCTGTCAGAGCGCTCCGTTCCCTGAGCAGACTGCCGACGAACCCGCCGACGGCCCCCAGCCCGAGGCCTGTCGTCACCAGCCCGGTGCGGCTCACCGATCGCATGGCCCCCGCCTCCCCAATAAGGTGCCGCCAGATGGATGCGCCAAACCCGTTCGCATCGTATCCGCGCAGCGATTGCATCGATACCGTCTGAAAGCAAAGAGCAGGCCGTGTTCCGGTACAGACCGGACAGGGCCCGCTCTTTCTGCTCGGCAGATCGTCTGCGGTGCTCGACAGCCCCTCAGCCTTCGTGGAAAGCGCTCAGCCTTCCGTGTCCTCGGAGGCGTCCTCCGTGAGGCCGTGCTGCAGAACCGGTCCCTCACCCGGGGCGAGCGTTCCAAGAATGCGCTCCAGGTCGTCCATCGACGCGAACTCGACGACGATCTTGCCCTTCTTCTGGCCCAGGTCCACCTTCACCCTCGTCTCGAAGCGGTCCGAGAGACGGGTGGCGAGGTCGCTCAGCGCGGGGGAGACACGGCTTCCGGCGCGCGGCCCTTTGGACCTCGCCGTGCTCTTCGGTCCCATCAGGGTCACGATCTCCTCGACTGCCCGCACCGAGAGCCCCTCGGCCACGATCCGGTGCGCCAGCCTGTCCTGCTCCTCCGAGTCCTCCACGGACAGGAGTGCACGCGCATGTCCCGCGGAGAGCACCCCGGCGGCGACCCTGCGCTGTACGGCCGGCGAGAGCTTCAGCAGCCGGAGCGTGTTGGAGACCTGCGGACGTGACCGGCCGATCCGGTCCGCCAGCTGATCATGCGTGCAGTTGAAGTCCTTGAGCAGCTGGTCGTAGGCGGCAGCCTCTTCCAACGGGTTCAGCTGAGCGCGGTGCAGGTTCTCCAGCAGCGCATCCAGGAGGAGCTTCTCGTCCTCCGTCGCCCGCACAATCGCCGGGATGGCGTCCAGCCCGGCCTCACGGCAGGCGCGCCAGCGCCGCTCGCCCATGATGAGCTCGTAGCGGGAGGGCGCCAGCTGTCGTACGACGACAGGCTGGAGAAGCCCGACCTCCTTGATCGAGGTGACGAGCTCAGCCAGGGCGTCCTCGTCAAAGACCTCGCGCGGCTGCCGCGGGTTGGGCGTGATCGCGTCGAGGGGCAGTTCGGCGAAGTGAGCTCCGGCCGGGCTCTGCGGGGGTTCCACCGGAGCATTCGACGGCTCCGTTGTTTCATGTGAAACAGAGCCCTGGGACAGGGTGGCCATCTTCGCGGCCGCCACTCCCCGTTCCGCGGTCAGGACAGGAACGGTGGAGGATGCAGCCGGTGCTCCGTTCGCTGCCGGGGGCAGCGGCTTCTCGCCTGTCGGGGCCGCTGGGATCAGGGCGCCGAGGCCACGCCCCAGACCCCTTCGTCGCTCACTCACTGGATCCCCTCCGCCATATTCTGCTGATCATTCTGAGCGCCCAGGTGGGCATGCTGTGCGTCGTAGTGAATGCCCACCCCGCGCAGCGCGATCTCCCGCGCCGCCTCCAGGTACGAGAGAGCACCGCTCGACCCTGGATCGTATGTCAGCACTGTCTGCCCATAGCTCGGCGCCTCGGAGATACGCACGGAGCGCGGGATGCTCGTGCGAAGAACCTCGTCACCGAAGTGATTGCGCACCTCTTCCGCCACCTGAGAAGCCAGTCGGGTCCGGCCGTCGTACATGGTGAGGAGGATCGTCGAAACATGCAGGGCAGGGTTGAGGTGTCCGCGCACCAGGTCGACATTGCGCAGAAGCTGGCCAAGCCCCTCCAGCGCGTAGTACTCGCACTGGATCGGGATCAGCACCTCGGCACCGGCCACGAGGGCATTGACCGTCAGCAGACCCAGAGACGGCGGGCAGTCGATGAGGATGTAGTCCAGCGGCTGCTCATACGCCTGGATCGCCCTCTGCAGGCGGCTCTCCCGTGCCACCAGCGACACCAACTCGATCTCCGCACCGGCGAGATCGATCGTGGCGGGCGCACAGAAGAGGCCCTCGACATCGGGCACCGGCTGGACGACTTCGGAGAGCGGCTTGCTCTCGACCAACACGTCATAGATGGACGGGACTTCGGCGTGATGGTCGATGCCGAGAGCAGTCGATGCGTTGCCCTGGGGGTCCAGGTCGATCACCAGGACGCGTCCGCCATGCAGGGCAAGCGAGGCGGCAAGGTTCACCGTCGTCGTGGTCTTGCCCACACCACCCTTCTGGTTGGCGACCACCATGACCCGGGTTTCCGCGGGCCGCGGCAGGCCCTCGCCGGCGCGGCCCAGGGCCTCCACCGCTAGTTGGGCAGCACGACCGATCGGGGTGTCGTCCATCGGGGGCGGTGTTTCACGTGAAACATCCTCCCCCGTGGACTCGGTACGGGGACCGGGGACCGGGTCGGTCATCGGCCCTGCGATGTTGGCGTCGGACCGCAACGATTCACTCTCCTCGACTACAGGCTCGCAATGAACAGAGCCTCCCATGCTTTCGGGGTCGTGAACCAGCGAGGCCCGGTCTTCTGTGGAGGATTCCACCTCTGTGGAAAACTCCGCGCCACTTCCGAGGGACCCGAGAGGCCGACGGTCGCGCGGTTCGGCAGCAGCGCGGCCGCGACTGATGATGCCATGCAAAAGTGAGCGACGTTTCACGTGAAACACGATGCCTAGCGACCCGGGCATGGCTTGCACGACACTCCGACTTACGCCGGTTTGGCAGCTTGTGTGGAGTACCGGCCAGTCGTCAGGACGGATCAGCGACGGCGCCGAGACCGCCCGGTCCGCGCAGCCTTGGCCCGCTTGGCGGCGAACCGTACGCCACCCGGGCTCTCCCCGACCTCGACGCGCACCACCGTGGAGGGCGGATCCACCACTCCGTCCCCTACGTGCAGGACCGAGACATCGACCGCACCGAGTTTGCTCAGGGCCGCCCCTGCGCTCTTGACCTCTTCCTCGGCGGTGTCGCCCTTGAGGGCGAGCATCTCTCCGTACGGACGCAGCAGCGGAACACCCCAAGCCGCCAGCCGGTCCAGCGGGGCAACGGCCCGTGCCGTGACCACATGGACGGGCGGCAGCTTACCGAGGACCTCCTCGGCGCGGCCGCGCACGACCGTCACATGGTCGAGGCCGAGCAGCTCGACCACTTCGGTGAGGAAGTTCGTGCGCCGCAGCAGCGGCTCGAGAAGCGTGATCTTCAGGTCCGGCCGGACGAGGGCCAGCGGGATACCGGGAAGCCCTGCGCCGGAACCCACGTCGCAGACCGTCACCCCCTCGGGCACGACCTCGGACAGCACGGCGCAGTTCAGCAGGTGCCGTTCCCACAGCCGCGGGACCTCGCGAGGGCCGATGAGACCGCGCTGCACTCCCGTATCGGCCAGCAACTCCGCGTATCGCACAGCGTCCGCGAAGCGATCGCCGAATACCGCCCGGGCCTGCTCCGGCGCCGGGGGGAGCTCCGCTGCCTCCGTCACGGGGACCGTCCTTCCGTACCGCACTGCCGCAATGGGTGCTGACTATCAGGCTGACAAAGACCGGCCCCGCCTGCGAACAGACGGGGCCGGGACAACAGGGTGCCGATCAGGCAGGGAGTACGACGACGAAGCGCTGAGGCTCCTCGCCCTCGGACTCGCTGCGCAGGCCGGCGGCCTTGACCGCATCGTGCACGACCTTGCGCTCGAAGGGGGTCATCGGCCGGAGCTTCACCGCTTCGCCGTTGCTCTTGACCTCGGCCGCGGCCTTGGCGCCCAGCTCGGAGAGCTCCTCGCGCTTCTTCGCGCGGTAGCCGGCGATGTCCAGCATCAGCCGGCTGCGGTCGCCGGTCTCGCGGTGCACCGCGAGGCGGGTCAGCTCCTGCAGAGCCTCGAGCACCTCGCCGTCGCGGCCGACCAGCTTCTGCAGGTCACGGCTGCCCGTGTCGCTGACGATCGAGACAGCGGCACGGTCGGCCTCGACGTCCATGTCGATGTCACCGTCGAGGTCGGCGATGTCCAGCAGACCCTCGAGGTAGTCCGCCGCGATCTCACCCTCCTGCTCAAGGCGGGTCAGGGTGTCGCCACCCTCAGGAGCGGCGGAGGTGGTGCCTTCCGTCACGGGATGGACTCCTTACTTCTTGGACGGGTGCTTGGGGCGCTGCTGGCCCCTGCGCTGTCCGGACTTGGCTTGGCGTGCGGTACCGGCGCCGGACTGGCTGCCCGCCGGCTTGTCCTGGGGAGCGGCGTCCTGAGGCTCGTCCTTCTTCTCCAGCGACGCCTTGGGGGCGGCCTCATCCGCCGTCTTGGGGGCCGCCTGGGACGCGGCGGCCTGGCGCTGCGCCTTGGACTGGCGCTTGGGCTGCTGACGCTTGGGAGCGGCGCCGGCAGCACCGGCAGAAGGAGCCCCGTCGCCCGACTCGGCGGCCACCGTGGTCTCGCTCACCATCACGGTGCCGTCGGCCTGGGCGGCAAGGCCTGCCTTGTTCAGGCCGTTGATGAACTTCCGCTCGTACTCGTTGCGGTCGCGGCCCTTGGCGACGATCGCCTTGACGATGGTCCTCTCGCTGCGCCGGCGGACCTTGCCGTGGTTCGTGACGTGCTTGGTCAGGCGCTCCAGGTAGGCGGCCTGGGCCTTGGAACCCGGGGTCGGGTTGTTGTGAATGACGTACATCTGCTGGCCCATGGTCCACACGTTCGTGGTCAGCCAGTAGACGAGGACACCGACCGGGAAGTTGATACCGAAGACGGCGAACATGATGGGGAAGACGTACATCAACATCTTCTGCTGCTGCATGAACGGCGTCTTCACCGTCGTGTCGACGTTCTTCGTCATCAGCTGGCGCTGCGTGTAGAACTGCGACGCCGACATCAGGACGATCATGATCGCGGTGACGACCCGGACGTCGGTCAGCGAGGCGCCGAGCTGGGCGACCTTGTCAGCGTTGTCCGTGAACTTCGCAGCGAGCGGGGCACCGAAAATGTGCGCCTGACGGGCACTGGCCAGCAGCTGATCGTCGATGACACCGATCGTCTTGCCCGTCGCGATGCCGTTGAGCACGTGGTACAGGGCGAAGAAGAACGGGGACTGCGCCAGGATGGGAAGGCACGAGGAGAGCGGGTTGGTACCCGTCTCCTTGTACAGCTTCATCATCTCTTCGGACTGGCGCTGCTTGTCGTTCTTGTAGCGCTCCTGGATCTTCTTCATCTCGGGCTGCAGCGTCTGCATGGCCCGAGTCGCCTTGATCTGCTTCACGAAGAGCGGGATCAGGCAGATACGGATCAGGATCACGAGGGACACGATGGACAGGCCCCAGGCCCAGCCCGTGTCGGGACCGAAGAGCTTCCCGTACACCGAGTGGAACTGGACGATGACCCACGAAACGGGTGTCGTGATAAAGCTGAACAGACTGGCAATCGTGTCCACTAATCAGGCTCCTTGAGCATGGGACGGGGTCTCGGCGGCCGAGCTCGAGGGGTCAGGACGGTGCCCTATGGAAGGCACGCCCTCGGCGGAGGTCCCGCCCTTGCGTTCGCGCCATGCGTTGCGCAGCATTTCGTGCCACCGCGGACGCTTGCGCGGAGGAACATGGTCGACACCGCCGAGCGACCACGGATTGCACCGCAGAATGCGCCAGGCAGTGAGTGCCGTTCCCTTGATCGCACCGTGCAGGTCGATGGCCTGGTAGCCGTAGTGGGAACACGACGGGTAGTACTTGCACACCGGCCCCAGCAGCGGACTGATCGTCCACTGATAGAGCTTGATGAGAGCCAGCAGCGGGTACTTCATCGCGCGCCCCCTCCCAGCAGTCGTTGAAGGGCGGCATCCAGGTCACGGGCCAGCTGTGCATGGTCGGCGTCACCCGCACCGGGCAGCGCTCGTACGACTACCAGGCTACCGGGGGGCAGCTGGGGCAACCGATCACGCATCAGATGGCGAAGTCTGCGCTTCACCGTGTTGCGGACGACCGCACCACCCACTGCCTTGCTCACGACGAAACCCGCACGCGACGGGGAGACGCTCTCCCCAGGCGCGTGCGGGTCCGTTGCACCGCTACGTAGGTGGACGACGAGAAGCGGGCGTCCGGCCCGGCGTCCTCGGCGTACCGCGGTCGCGAAGTCCTCGCGCCGCCTCAGCCGATGCTCGGAAGGCAGCACGACGTCATGACCTGTGTGATCAGGCGGACAGGCTGGCGCGACCCTTGCTGCGGCGGTTCGCGAGAATCGCGCGGCCGGCACGGGTGCGCATCCGCAGGCGGAAGCCGTGGGTCTTCGCGCGACGACGGTTGTTCGGCTGGAAGGTGCGCTTGCTCACTCGGGGGCTCCAGAAATGATTGGGTGGCTGGCGGGGTGTCGCGTGGCTGTCACCGTGCGCCCACGAGTAGCTCGCAATACGCCCGAGTGCACCGCTTCCCGATCACTGATCGTGATCTATGCCCATCGGAGGCAGGCGGCAGCAGCCATCGACAACTCGACCTGGTTACGGTACGCGGGGCTGCGCCGTCCGGTCAAACCAGCGACGCCTGGGGGACACTATCCACAGGCTGGGGACAACAACTTGAACCGTACCGGCCACCCTGACTACCGTGGCTGGACTCCGATTCGTTCCCCCCTGCCCCCGCCCTTCCCGATTCAGACCCTGACCGTCCCGAGAACCACACGTTCGTGGGACCTGTGAGAGAGCGTGCCCTGTGGCTGACGTACCTGCCGATCTTGCCGCAGTGTGGCCACGAGTACTGGAACAGCTCCTCGGGGAGGGCCGCGGTCAGGGCGTCGAGGCGAAGGACGAGCACTGGATCAGGCGGTGTCAGCCGCTGGCACTCGTCGCCGACACCGCGCTGCTCGCCGTTCCGAACGAATTCGCCAAGGGTGTTCTCGAAGGCCGGCTCGCGCACGTCGTCAGCGAGACGCTGAGCCGCGAGTGCGGCCGCCCGATCCGTATCGCGATCACGGTCGACGACTCCGTGGGCGAGCCCCCGGTACCCCCGGCGCCGGCTTCCGCCCCGCGTGACGCAGCCCGGGCGGTGGGCTCGTCACCGCAGCGCTACGAGGAGCCCGAGCTCCCCTCCGAGTCCGGCCAGGGCCGAGACACGTACGAGGGGTACGGCCAGCCTCCCACCGACGATCACACGGGGCACCGCGATCAGCTGCCGACGGTCCGCCCCGCCTACCCGGGCGACTACCAGCGTCCCGAGCCCGGCGCCTGGCCGCGCCCGGCCCAGGACGAGTACAGCTGGCAGCAGCCGCGGCTCGGTTTCCCGGACCGCGACCCGTACGCGACGCCGTCGTCGGCACCTCAGCGCGACTACCGGTCGCAGCCGGGGGACCGTTCTCCGTACGAGCCGGGGTCCCCGTACGAATCGGACCGTTCACCGTACGAATCGGACCGGCAGCGCTACGAGACGGAGCGCGCGCACTACGACTCGGAACGCCCTCAGTACGAGCAGCAGCGCTCCGAGTACGAACAGCGCGCCCGCCACGATCTTCCGGACAGGTCGTCAGGACCGGCCGGACACGGTGGCCGCCCCGGGCCCGGGGCGCACGGCGGCCACGGCATGCACGGCGGCGGGCCCGTCGGCTCCGCGCTACCCGCCTCGAGCGGCGCACCCGGCCCGCTGGCCGCGCAACCGGCCCCCGCGACGGGTCCCGGCGAGCCCACGGCGCGCCTGAATCCCAAGTACCTGTTCGACACGTTCGTCATCGGCGCCTCGAACCGCTTCGCGCACGCCGCGGCCGTCGCCGTCGCCGAGGCACCCGCGAAGGCGTACAACCCCCTCTTCATCTACGGGGATTCGGGGCTCGGCAAAACGCATCTGCTGCATGCGATCGGGCACTACGCGCGCAGCCTCTACCCGGGCACGCGCGTGCGCTACGTGAGCTCCGAGGAGTTCACCAACGAGTTCATCAACTCCATCCGCGACGGCAAGGGCGACAGCTTCCGCAAGCGGTATCGCGAGATGGACATCCTGCTCGTCGACGACATCCAGTTCCTCGCGGAGAAGGAGTCGACGCAGGAGGAGTTCTTCCACACGTTCAATACGCTCCACAACGCGAACAAGCAGATCGTGCTGTCCTCGGACCGGCCGCCCAAGCAGCTGGTGACGCTGGAGGACCGGCTGCGCAACCGCTTCGAGTGGGGTCTGATCACCGACGTCCAGCCGCCCGAGCTGGAGACGCGTATCGCGATCCTCCGCAAGAAGGCGGTGCAGGAGCAGCTCAACGCGCCTCCGGAGGTGCTGGAGTTCATCGCCTCCCGGATCTCGCGCAACATCCGCGAGCTCGAGGGCGCACTGATCCGGGTGACGGCGTTCGCATCCCTCAACCGTCAGCCCGTGGACCTCGGCCTGACGGAGATCGTCCTCAAGGACCTGATTCCGGGGGGCGAGGACTCGGCGCCGGAGATCACGGCGACCGCCATCATGGCTGCGACCGCCGACTACTTCGGGCTGACGGTGGATGACCTCTGCGGATCCTCGCGGAGCCGCGTGCTGGTGACGGCCCGCCAGATCGCCATGTACCTCTGCCGCGAGCTCACCGATCTGTCGCTGCCGAAGATCGGCGCGCAGTTCGGCGGCCGGGACCATACGACGGTGATGCACGCGGACCGCAAGATCCGCGCGCTGATGGCGGAGCGCCGCTCCATCTACAACCAGGTCACCGAGCTCACAAACCGCATCAAGAACGGCTGACGGCGCGCTCACGAGCGGCTGACCGCACTCTCAGGGACGGCTGACGGCGCGCTCAGGGAGCGGCTGACCACATTCTGAGGAACGGCTGAGGCACACTCACGACAAGCTGATGGCGGCGCGCACGCGCGCGTGCAGGGCGTCCAGGGACGAGTTCCCGGGGCGCCCTTCGTCGTTCCACGGCTGCGGCGTGGCCTCCCGGGCGGATGCCGGAGGTCAGTGACGTGTTCGATTCCCAGGTCCGCCCGGCCTCTTCTCCACAGAAACGGGGGTTTTCCTTCCTCCACACCCTGGGGACTGCCGAGTTGTCCAGATCGTGTCCACAGGGGACGCTGACGCGAGACCATCTACCCAGGCCAGGGACCTGTGGATTCGTGGATGAGCGATCTCCACAGGCTGTGGACAGAAAATTGGTCCACAAGAGGCCCGAGACGTTGTCCACCGGCGGCCCACAGGCAGAGGGGCGTTGTCCCCAGCTTTCCCCAGCTTCTCCACACACCTGTCCACTGTTCGGCAACGCAACGCACGCTCTCACTGGCACGAGTGAAAGGCGTCACATCAAGTTGCCCGATTGGGCTGTGGGGAACGTGGGTAAAGCTGGGGACGGCGCTGGGGAGAAGTGGCCCCGTCCTGTGCATCGGGTGTGCAGAACTTTTCCCTGTCCACAGAAGCCCCCTGTTGTCCACCGCTCCCGCCCACAGGCCCGGTGGATAGAAAACCGCCTCTGACCTGCGCATTCGCGGTTATCCACGGTTTCCACAGGCCCTACTACTACCCCTGACTAGATAGACCAGGGAATTCGCCTGGAAGGGGGGCCTGTGCACAACTCGCGGTCCGGTGCTCCAGTGCCGCCCGGTACGACTTGACCCCGAGGGGCACCAGCTGTCAGTGCCGTGCGTCAGACTGGTCTCCCGGTGTCCTTCCCTCCCGAGGGCCGAGCGACACCGAGCCAGACGACGAAGCGAGCAGGCGAGAGCAGCCAGCAACAGCAGGAGGCGGCTTACGGTGAAGATCCGGGTGGAACGCGACGTACTCGCGGAGGCGGTGGCCTGGGCGGCGCGCAGCCTTCCGGCCCGTCCGCCTGCGCCCGTCCTCGCGGGCCTTCTGCTGAAGGCCGAGGACGGCGCGCTGAGCCTGTCCAGCTTCGACTACGAGGTGTCGGCGCGCGTCTCGGTCGAGGCCGAGGTCGAGGAGGAGGGCACCGTGCTCGTCTCCGGCCGGCTCCTCGCCGACATCTCCCGCGCCCTCCCCAACCGCCCGGTGGAGATTTCCACAGACGGTGTACGGGCGACCGTGGTCTGCGGCTCGTCCCGGTTCACACTCCACACCCTGCCTGTGGAGGAGTACCCGGCGCTGCCGCAGATGCCGAACGCCACGGGCACGGTCCCCGGCGAGGTCTTCGCCTCCGCGGCCGCCCAGGTGGCCATCGCCGCCGGCCGAGACGACACGCTCCCTGTCCTCACCGGCGTGCGCATCGAGATCGAGGGCGACACGGTCACGCTGGCCTCCACCGACCGCTACCGCTTCGCGGTCCGCGAGTTCCTGTGGAAGCCGGAGAACCCGGACGCCTCCGCGGTCGCCCTGGTCCCCGCCAAGACGCTCCTGGACACCGCCAAGGCGCTCACCAGCGGCGACAGCGTCACCCTGGCGCTGTCCGGCTCGGGCGCAGGCGAGGGCCTCATCGGTTTCGAGGGCGCCGGGCGTCGTACGACGACCCGCCTGCTGGAGGGCGACCTCCCGAAGTACCGCACGCTGTTCCCGACGGAGTTCAACTCGGTCGCGGTCATCGAGACCGGCCCGTTCGTCGAGGCCGTCAAGCGTGTGGCTCTTGTGGCCGAGCGGAACACGCCGGTGCGGCTCAGCTTCGAGCAGGGTGTGCTCACCCTGGAGGCCGGTTCCAGCGACGATGCACAGGCTGTGGAGAGGGTGGACGCCCAGCTGGAGGGCGACGACATCTCGATCGCCTTCAACCCGACGTTCCTGCTGGACGGCCTGAGCGCCATCGACTCCCCGGTGGCGCAGCTCTCCTTCACGACGTCCACCAAGCCGGCCCTGCTCAGCGGCAAGCCGGCCGTGGACGCCGAGGCGGACGAGGCGTACAAGTACCTGATCATGCCGGTCCGGCTCTCGGGCTGAGAGTCGGGGGCGGGCATCACCGCAGGTGGGATCGCCTGAGCGGCTGAGCCCACAGGTGTGCACGCCGGTCCGGGCGTAGGCTCGGACGCGGGTACGAAAGTGCCGGAAAGCCACCTCGCTAAGTGAAGGAACCACTGATGGAGCTCGGTCTCGTCGGCCTCGGCAAGATGGGCGGCAACATGCGCGAGCGGATCCGCCGCGCAGGTCACACCGTCATCGGATACGACCGCAACCCGGAACTCGCCGATGTCCACAGCCTCGAGGAGCTTGTGGGCAAGCTCAAGGGCCCGCGGGTGGTGTGGGTGATGGTCCCGGCCGGTGCCGCGACCCAGTCCACCATCGACGAGCTGGCCGCCCTGCTGGAGCCGGGCGACGTCGTCGTGGACGGCGGCAACTCCCGCTGGACGGACGACGAGAAGCACGCCGTCGAGCTGGGCATCAAGGGCATCGGCTTCGTCGACTGCGGTGTCTCCGGCGGCGTATGGGGCCTGGAGAACGGCTATGCGCTGATGTACGGCGGCGACAAGGAGAACGTCGCCAAGGTGCAGCCGATCTTCGACGCCCTGAAGCCGGAGGGCGAGTTCGGCTCGGTGCACGCGGGCAAGGTGGGCGCCGGCCACTTCGCGAAGATGGTCCACAACGGCATCGAGTACGCGATGATGCAGGCCTACGCCGAGGGCTGGGAGCTGCTGGAAGCTGTGGACTCGGTCACCGACGTCCGCGAGGTCTTCCGGTCCTGGCAGGAGGGCACGGTCATCCGCTCCTGGCTGCTGGACCTCGCGGTCAATGCCCTCGACGAGGACGAGCACCTGGAGCAGCTGAAGGGCTACGCGCAGGACTCCGGCGAGGGCCGGTGGACGGTGGAGGCCGCCATCGACAACGCGGTCCCGCTGCCGGCGATCACCGCGTCGCTGTTCGCCCGCTTCGCCTCGCGCCAGGACGACTCCCCGCAGATGAAGATGATCGCGGCCCTGCGCAACCAGTTCGGCGGCCACGCGGTCGAGAAGAACTAAGCAGTACCGAGCAACACCCGAAACACCCTGGGGGAGGTCGGCGAACGACCATGCACGTCACGCATCTGTCGCTGGCCGACTTCCGCTCGTACGCCCGGGTCGAGGTCCCGCTCGACCCGGGCGTCACCGCTTTCGTCGGCCCGAACGGGCAGGGCAAGACGAACCTCGTCGAAGCCGTCGGCTATCTGGCGACTCTTGGCAGCCACCGCGTCTCATCGGACGCCCCGCTCGTCCGCATGGGAGCCGAGCGCGCGATCATCCGGGCCGCCGTACGGCAGGGAGAGCGCCAGCAGCTCGTCGAACTGGAGCTCAACCCGGGCAAGGCCAACCGCGCCCGGATCAACAGATCGTCGCAGGTCAGACCGCGTGACGTGCTGGGCATCGTACGGACCGTGCTGTTCGCGCCCGAGGACCTTGCGCTCGTCAAGGGCGATCCCGGAGAGCGCCGGCGCTTCCTCGACGAGCTGATCACCGCGCGCGCCCCGCGCATGGCCGGGGTGCGCTCCGACTACGACCGCGTCCTGAAGCAGCGCAACACCCTCCTCAAGACGGCCGCGCTCGCCCGCAGGCACGGCGGCCGCTCCATGGACCTGTCCACACTCGACGTATGGGACCAGCACCTCGCGCGCGCGGGCGCCGAGCTGCTCGCCCAGCGGCTGGACCTCATAGCGGCGCTGCAGCCGCTGGCCGACAAGGCGTACGAGCAGCTGGCGCCCGGCGGCGGCCCGGTCGCGCTGGAGTACAAGCCGTCCGCGCCCGGTGAGGGCCACACGCGCGAAGAGCTGTACGAACAGCTGATGGCCGCGCTCGCCGAGGTGCGCAAACAGGAGATCGAGCGGGGCGTGACTTTGGTCGGCCCTCACCGCGACGATCTGCTGCTCAAACTCGGCCAGCTTCCCGCGAAGGGATACGCGAGTCACGGCGAGTCGTGGTCGTTCGCGCTGGCTCTGCGCCTGGCGTCATACGACCTGCTGCGGGCCGAAGGAGCTGAGCCGGTGCTCGTTCTCGACGATGTGTTCGCCGAGCTCGACGCCCGGCGCCGCGAACGGCTCGCGGAGCTCGTCGCCCCCGGCGAGCAGGTGCTGGTCACGGCCGCCGTAGACGACGACGTACCGGCCGTACTGACGGGCGCACGGTTCGTGGTGTCCGAGGGCACCGTGGAGCGGGTATGAGCGATATCACATCCGGCGGTACGGGCGGGGCCTCTGACGAGCGGCCCGCGGAGCCCGGCCCCAAGGTGCCCGAACCCAGCGGTGTGGACCTCGCCCGCGTCGCCCTCCGCGCGGCCAAGGAGCAGGCACGCGCGCGTGGCGCCGCCGCACAGCAGAAGAAACAGGCCAGAAGGGGCGGCCTGCGCTCCGGCGCGCGCGCCGACGGCCGCGACCCCATGGCGCTGGGCGCCGCCATCAACCGGCTGATCACCGAGCGCGGCTGGGAGACCCCGGCCGCCGTCGGCGGTGTCATGGGCCGCTGGCCGCAGATCGTCGGCCCCGACCTGGCCAGGCACTGCGTACCGCAGCGGTACGACGAGGACGAGCGCGTCCTGACGGTGGTCTGCGACTCCACGGCCTGGGCGACGCAGCTGCGGCTGCTGGCTCCGCAGCTGGTCGCGCGCCTGAACGAGGACCTCGGCCACGGCACCGTCAAGCTCATCAAGGTCCAGGGCCCCGGCGGTCCCGCCCGCCGCTTCGGCCCCCTGCGCGCCCCCGGAAGCACAGGCCCCGGCGACACATACGGCTGACCCCCGTCGAACGGTAGCGGGGGGTTGACACCTCGAAGCGCTGAGTGCCGCTGTGAGCCTCTTGGAGCCCCGCTCCGCATATGGGGAGTCGGCCGAGACCGGTTCAGGGCGGCACATGCGGACTCAGGTACCGGCAAACCCCCATCACTGTCGGCGCTACCGGTAGACTGGGTGACAATCCCGCCCCGCTTGCGGGGACCGAACGGGCAAAGCTGAGCAAGAGCTGAACAAGGCTTACCACCGCATCACGCCGCAGCCGCTCCGGCCGCCACCGGGAGCTTGGCTTGTGCTGTGCCAGAAAGGGCGCTTCGTGGCCGATTCCGGCAACCCCAACGAGAACATTCCGTCCACTGCCGCCGGCGCGTCCGGTGAGATGCCCGCGGGGGCGCCCAACGGGGCCCCCAGCGAGGCAGCCTCGTCGTACGACGCCAGCGCCATCACAGTCCTCGAGGGTCTGGACGCGGTCCGCAAGCGCCCCGGCATGTACATCGGCTCGACCGGTGAGCGCGGACTCCACCACCTCGTGTACGAGGTCGTCGACAACTCGGTCGACGAGGCCCTGGCCGGGCACGCGGACACGATCGACGTGACGATCCTCGCCGACGGTGGTGTGCGCGTCGTCGACAACGGCCGTGGCATCCCCGTGGGCATCGTCCCCTCCGAGGGCAAGCCGGCCCTCGAGGTCGTGCTGACCGTGCTGCACGCGGGCGGCAAGTTCGGCGGCGGCGGCTACGCGGTCTCCGGTGGTCTGCACGGTGTCGGCGTCTCCGTCGTGAACGCCCTGTCGAGCAAGGTCTCCGTCGAGGTCAAGACCGACGGCTACCGCTGGACGCAGGAATACAAGATGGGCGTCCCGACGGCCCCGCTCGACAAGCACGAGGCGACGGACGAGACTGGCACGTCGGTGACCTTCTGGGCCGACCCGGACATCTTCGAGACCACCGAGTACTCCTTCGAGACGCTCTCGCGGCGCTTCCAGGAGATGGCGTTCCTCAACAAGGGTTTGACGATCAAACTCACCGACGAGCGTGAGTCGGCGAAGGCCACATCCGGGGCGGACGAAGCGGGCGCGGACGAGACCGCCGAGGTCAAGACCGTCACGTACCACTACGACGGCGGCATCGTCGACTTCGTGAAGTACCTCAACTCCCGCAAGGGCGACGCGGTGCACCCCTCAGTCATCGACCTCGAGGCCGAGGACAAGGACAAGAGCCTGTCCCTCGAAGTCGCGATGCAGTGGAACAGCGGTTACAGCGAGGGCGTGTACTCCTTCGCCAACATCATCCACACGCACGAGGGCGGTACGCACGAAGAGGGCTTCCGCGCAGCGCTCACCAACCTGATCAACAAGTACGCGCGCGACAAGAAGCTGCTGCGCGAGAAGGACGACAACCTCACCGGTGACGACATCCGTGAGGGTCTGACCGCGATCATCTCGGTGAAGCTCAGCGAGCCGCAGTTCGAGGGCCAGACCAAGACCAAGCTGGGCAACACCGAGGCGAAGACCTTCGTCCAGAAGGCCGTCTACGAGCACCTCAACGACTGGCTTGACCGCAACCCCAACGAGGCAGCGGACATCATCCGCAAGGGCATCCAGGCGGCCACCGCGCGCGTGGCGGCCCGCAAGGCCCGCGACCTGACCCGTCGCAAGGGCCTGCTGGAGTCGGCGTCCCTGCCGGGCAAGCTCAGCGACTGCCAGTCGAACGACCCCACCAAGTGCGAGATCTTCATCGTCGAGGGTGACTCCGCCGGCGGCTCGGCCAAGTCCGGCCGGAACCCCGAGGTTCAGGCCATCCTGCCCATCCGAGGCAAGATCCTGAACGTCGAGAAGGCGCGGATCGACAAGATCCTGCAGAACCAGGAGATCCAGGCGCTGATCTCGGCCTTCGGCACCGGAGTCCACGAGGACTTCGATATCGAGAAGCTCCGCTATCACAAGATCATCCTGATGGCGGACGCCGACGTCGACGGCCAGCACATCAACACGCTGCTGCTGACCTTCCTGTTCCGCTTCATGCGCCCGCTGGTCGAGGCCGGTCACGTCTTCCTGTCGCGCCCCCCGCTGTACAAGATCAAGTGGGGCCGGGACGACTTCGAGTACGCGTACTCGGACCGCGAGCGCGACGCGCTGATCGAACTCGGCCGCCAGAACGGCAAGCGCATCAGGGACGACTCGGTCCAGCGCTTCAAGGGCCTCGGCGAGATGAACGCGGAGGAGCTGCGCATCACCACGATGGACCAGGAGCACCGCGTCCTCGGCCAGGTCACGCTCGACGACGCCGCCCAGGCCGACGACCTGTTCTCGGTCCTCATGGGTGAGGACGTCGAGGCGCGCCGCCAGTTCATCCAGCGCAACGCCAAGGACGTCCGCTTCCTCGACATCTGAGTCGGTCACGGCTGACCGCACCAGGAAGGATCTTCACCCGCAATGGCCGACGAGAACATTCCGAACATCCCCGAGGACGAGGGTCAGACGCTCCGCGTCGAGCCCGTCGGGCTCGAGACCGAGATGCAGCGCTCGTATCTCGACTACGCGATGTCCGTCATCGTGTCGCGCGCGCTGCCCGACGTACGGGACGGCCTGAAGCCCGTCCACCGCCGCGTGCTGTACGCCATGTACGACGGTGGGTACCGGCCCGAGCGGGGCTTCTACAAGTGCGCCCGCGTCGTCGGCGACGTCATGGGCAACTACCACCCGCACGGCGACTCCTCGATCTACGACGCGCTGGTCCGCCTCGCGCAGCCGTGGTCGATGCGGATGCCGCTGGTGGACTCCAACGGCAACTTCGGCTCCCCGGGCAACGACCCCGCGGCCGCCATGCGCTACACCGAGTGCAAGATGGCGCCGCTGTCCATGGAGATGGTCCGCGACATCGACGAGGAGACCGTCGACTTCACGGACAACTACGACGGCCGCTCCCAGGAGCCCACCGTCCTGCCGTCCCGCTTCCCGAACCTGCTGATCAACGGCTCCGCCGGTATCGCGGTCGGCATGGCGACCAACATCCCGCCGCACAACCTGCGCGAGGTCGCGGCCGGCGCCCAGTGGTACCTGGAGAACCCGGAGGCCTCGCACGAGGAGCTCCTGGACGCGCTGATCGAGCGGATCAAGGGCCCGGACTTCCCGACCGGCGCCCTCGTCGTCGGCCGCAAGGGCATCGAGGAGGCGTACCGCACCGGTCGCGGCTCCATCACGATGCGCGCGGTCGTCGAGGTCGAGGAGATCCAGAACCGCCAGTGCCTGGTGGTCACGGAACTGCCGTACCAGGTCAACCCGGACAACCTGGCGCAGAAGATCGCCGATCTCGTCAAGGACGGCAGGATCGGCGGTATCGCCGACGTCCGCGACGAGACGAGCTCCCGCACCGGCCAGCGCCTGGTGATCGTGCTGAAGCGCGACGCGGTCGCCAAGGTCGTCCTGAACAACCTCTACAAGCACACCGACCTGCAGACGAACTTCGGCGCCAACATGCTGGCGCTCGTCGACGGCGTGCCGCGCACCCTCTCGCTGGACGCGTTCATCCGCCACTGGGTGACGCACCAGATCGAGGTCATCGTCCGGCGCACCCGGTTCCGGCTGCGCAAGGCCGAGGAGCGCGCCCACATCCTGCGCGGTCTGCTCAAGGCGCTCGACGCGATCGACGAGGTCATCGCCCTCATCCGGGCCAGCGACACCGTCGAGACCGCGCGCACGGGCCTGATGGGCCTGCTGGAGATCGACGAGATCCAGGCCAACGCCATCCTCGAGATGCAGCTTCGCCGGCTGGCCGCCCTGGAGCGCCAGAAGCTCCTGCAGGAGCACGACGAGCTCCAGGCGAAGATCAACGAGTACAACGCGATCCTCGCGTCGCCGGTCCGCCAGCGCGGCATCGTCAGCGAGGAACTCGCCGCGATCGTCGAGAAGTACGGCGACGACCGCCGCTCCAAGCTGATCCCCTTCGACGGCGACATGTCCATCGAGGACCTGATCGCCGAGGAGGACATCGTCGTCACGGTCACTCGCGGCGGCTACGTCAAGCGCACCAAGACCGACGACTACCGCGCGCAGAAGCGCGGTGGCAAGGGCGTCCGCGGCGCGAAGCTCAAGGAAGACGACATCGTCGACCACTTCTTCGTGTCGACCACGCACCACTGGCTGCTGTTCTTCACCAACAAGGGCCGCGTCTACCGCGCCAAGGCGTACGAACTGCCGGACGCCGGACGGGACGCGCGCGGCCAGCACGTCGCGAACCTGCTGGCCTTCCAGCCGGACGAGGCGATCGCGCAGATCCTCGCCATCCGGGACTACGAGGCGACGCCGTACCTGGTCCTCGCCACCAAGGGCGGCCTGGTCAAGAAGACCGCCCTCAAGGACTACGACTCCCCGCGCTCGGGCGGCGTCATCGCCATCAACCTCCGTGAGAAGGAGGACGGCTCGGACGACGAGCTCATCGGCGCCGAACTGGTGTCGGCGGATGACGATCTGCTGCTCATCAGCAAGAAGGCCCAGTCCATCAGGTTCACCGCAACGGACGACACGCTGCGCCCGATGGGCCGCGCCACGTCGGGCGTGAAGGGCATGAGCTTCCGCGGGGGCGACGAACTGCTCTCGATGAATGTTGTCCGTCCCGGTACGTTCGTGTTCACTGCCACTGATGGCGGGTACGCGAAGCGGACCGCCGTCGACGATTACCGCGTCCAGGGCCGCGGCGGCCTCGGTATCAAGGCCGCCAAGATCGTGGAGGACCGCGGTTCGCTCGTCGGAGCGCTGGTGGTCGAGGACAGCGACGAGATCCTCGCCATCACGCTGGGCGGCGGCGTGATTCGTACGCGAGTCAATGAGGTCAGGGAGACGGGCCGTGACACCATGGGCGTCCAACTGATCAACCTGGGCAAGCGCGATGCCGTGGTCGGCATCGCACGTAACGCCGAGGCCGGTCGTGAGGCCGAGGAGGTCGACGGCGTGGAGGTCGTCGGCGAATCGGCCGGTGACGCGACCGCCGCCGGCACGGACGAGGGCACGGAGTCCACGGCCGAGTAGCACGAGGAGTGAGCCAGCGTGAGCGGAGCCACGGGCGCCGGAACGAACGGAACCGGAGCGGACGGCGTTCGTGGCCCCGCCACCGACTCGGCGGACTCCCATGACTCTCATGGATCCCAGGGGGGAACTGTGACGGATACCCGAGGACCGGGGACTCAGCAGTACGACGGATACGCTCCCGGCCCGGACGGGGCGGCAGGCCAGGCCCAGGCCCAGGCCGGCGGCACGGCGGGTCCGCTACCCGGGGAGCAGGGACCCCATCAGTCTCCTCAGTCCCACCAGCCCAGCCAGCAGCCTGCTCAGCCGTACCATCCGCCGCAGGCGTATCAGGGGCCCGCGCCTGCCCCGTCTCCCACGCCTGCCCCCGAGGCCGTCCGCAGGGCGCGCACGGGGGCGCGGACGATGCCGCGTACGCGCAAGGCACGGCTGCGGGTGGCCAAGGCCGACCCGTGGTCCGTCATGAAGGTGAGCTTCATGCTCTCCATCGCGCTGGGCGTCTGCACAATCGTTGCTGCGGCGGTGCTGTGGATGGTCATGGACGCCATGGGCGTCTTCTCCACGGTGGGCGGGACGATCGCCGAGGCGACGGGCTCCAACGAGTCCAACGGCTTCGACCTGCAGTCGTTCCTGTCGCTGCCGAACGTCCTGATGTTCACGTCGATCATCGCGGTGATCGACGTCGTCCTCGCCACGGCGCTGGCGACGCTCGGCGCCTTCATCTACAACCTCTCCGCGGGCTTCGTGGGCGGTGTCGAGCTGACCCTCGCCGAGGACGAGTAAGGCCTCCCGATTACCGATTTTGGGACTGGCCGCGTCGTGCGCTAATCTTCAGAGGTCAGCGCGCAGCGCGACGGGGCTATAGCTCAGACGGTTAGAGCGCTTCCCTGATAAGGAAGAGGCCACAGGTTCAAGTCCTGTTAGCCCCACCACCGATAAGACCCTCAGTCGATCCCGACTGGGGGTCTTTGACGTTCGTCGTCCTCTTGTCGTCTGCGTCCTCTTGTCGTCTGCCGTGCGGCTTTGCTTCGGGCCTCTGCCCCTGCCTCGGACCGCGGGACGATGCTTCTGCTTGTCGCGTTCTACGGGGCGTGGGCGAAAGGCGGGGAACCGGCGGAGATCGAGCGTCACGCCGGGGCTCTGTTGCTGGAGCGCTTCAGGTCTTGGGGACTGCTGTGCTGCGTGAGCAGCTCGTGGAGACTGCCCTGTGGAGTGAGCTGCGTTGATACGTGATGCATGAGCTGCGCTGATACGTGATGCATGAGCTTCTGTGATGCGGGACTGCGGTGGTGCGGGAACTTCTGTTTCCTGCGATCCGGCTGTGTCTGCGCGGGGCTTCAGAGGGCGGGGACTTCCGCCACATCGGCTTTGCCTGTCATGGCGGCGGTTGCGGTGGCGTCGGCGGCCGGCAGGCGGCGGCAGGTGGGGGATGAGCCGTGGGCCTCGGCGTGGATGCGCTGCTTCATCGTGGGCGGCAGGGACCCGACGTACGGAGGCCTCCAGTGGACCGCGCGGGGCGCCGGTACCGTCGCGTCCGCCGTGCCGTTGCAGGATTCCGCCGGCTGCTGTACGGCGGCGGCCGCGGTGGCCGTCGTGGCGAAACCGAGAGCGGCGAGCACCGCGAGGACGGCGGAAAGCAGGACGGTCCACAGCTTGATGACCTTGTTGGCGGCCATGATCTCTCCCATTCGGGTCGGGCGATTTGCGTACTTTCCTCATGATGTGTATGACGGGCGGAGAGTGGTGGACCGACGCCCATGGCGCATCGATCTTCGGATGAACACCACCCGGATGGGCGCAGATGGGCAGAAAAGCCCTCAAGTGCGGCGAAAGTCTCGGCATGCACGGGGTGGCCGGCGGGATTCCGTCCGGTTCGACTGCTGGATCCGGGGCGGCAGTTGAGGGCCGACGCAGGTCACCGATCGATATCGATCGGTGTGTATAGTCGGGCGCCAGAGGTCCCCTACGTCAAGGAAAGACGAGGTCGCGCGGTGAAGAAGCTTCTCCTGGTCGCACTGGCCGCCATCGGCGGACTCCTCGTGTACCGCCAGATCCAGGCGGATCGCGCCGAGCAGGATCTGTGGACGGAGGCGACTGACTCCGTGCCCACGGGTTCGTGAGTATCCCTGGCAGTCTCTTCACGGGCCCCGGTCGCATGGTGACCGGGGCTTTGTGCTGCCGGGTTCGGCCGATTCTCTTCACTTGAGTAAATTTTTTGCTTGCTGATGCAAAGTGTGACGAGGGGTGGCGCGTGATGATCGCGAGCCGGTACTACCGCAGGTCGTGGGCCGCTGTGGGAGCTGCGCTGGCTGTCCTGGGCTCGCTCTGCGTATCCGCCGTACTCTCTGGGGCGCCGGCCTCGGCGGCTACCGGCACACCGCGCTCGTATGCCTTCGACGATGACGCGGCACGGGTCGAAGGCGCCACCAGCAACACAGATGCCGAAAAGCTGAAGGCAGGCTCCACGTACAGGAGCCCCCTTCCGCGCGACGACGTCAAGTTGTACTACCGCCTCCAACTCGACGCCACGTCCAACGCATACGTCTCCGTCACCGTCGTGCCGAAGCCGGCAGAGCAGGTCATGTACGCGGACGGCATCAAGGTCACCGTGCAGGACGGCGACGGCCGCACGTGCTCGTACAGCGAGGAGCACTTCGGCGCGGCCGAGAGTGCGCGGCCCATCGCCGCCTGGGCCTCGCGGACCATCGGACCCACCGAGTCGTACTGCCAGGAGGCCGGTACGTACTACGTGGTCGTCGAGCGAACCGGCACCTCCCAGTCGACCCCGGAGGACTGGGACCTCGAGCTCCAGTACGTGTCCGAGCCGGCCCTGAAGCAGAGCGGTTCGACGGTGCCGCCCGAGGCCTGGGACTCCGCGTCGCCGGGGCCGCTCGACGGCGAGCCGAAGCAGCGCAAGGGGGGAGCCGGCTTCAGTGAGGCGCGCGGGCTGACGCAGGGCGTGTGGAAGGACGACATCGAGGCAGGGGAGACGCTCTTCTACCGCGTGCCCGTGGACTGGGGGCAGCAGCTCTTCGTCACCGCCGAGCTGGGCAGCGCGCGCGAGGGCAACGGATACGTGGGCAACGCCCTGGTCACGGCCCTGTACAACCCGGTGCGCGGCTTTGTCGTCGACACCAGCACCGGATACGACGGCGAGCAGAAGTCGGAAGCCCTGGACCCGCTGCCCCCGGTCGCCTACAAGAACCGCTATGACAGCGACGACAGGGCGAGCGGGATGCGGTTCGCCGGCTGGTACTACCTCGCGGTCCACCTCAACCCCGCGATCGCAGACGAGTTCGGTGAGGGGCCCTACGGGCTGACGCTGCGCGTGACGGTACGAGGGGCGGCGCAGGCCGGACCCGAGTACGACGGGTCCCCACAGCCCGCCGACGCCTTCAGCGTCACGGACGGGGACAAGGACGCGGCGGCGAGCGGGGAGACGGAGGCCGAGGTCGCACGCGGCGACACCATGAAGCTGGTCGCTGCCTGCAGTTTCGGCACGGGAGCCGCGCTGGTGCTGTTCCTCGGCGCCTGGACGGTGGTGGCGCGACGACGGGCGGCCGGGGTCTCCCGGGAGTACGGGACGCCCTGAGGATCCGGCGGCTCGAGCTGGTTCCGGGTCAGATCTGCGTCAGCGCCCAGATGCCCACGGCAAAGCAGACCAGCGCGACCGCCAGCACCGGGATCGTCACCTTGGCGGGCGGGCCCGGCCGCCGGTCGGGGTTCCGGGGCGGCGCGTACGGCAGCTGAGCGGCTCCCGGAGCGATCACCGGGGCTGTTCCGGGGGTGGTCCCAGAGGCGGTTCCGGGGGCGGTCCCCGGGACGTGCAGGTCCGCAGGGCCCGGCTGGAGCGGCTGTGGGGGCTGGTACCCGTGAACTGGGGCCTGTGGCACCTGAGCCGTGTACGGACGCGTGGGCGCGGTATCCGGCTGGACCGCGGCTGTCGCGGCCTGCGAGAGATCGACGGAAGCCGTCGGCGGTGCTGACAGGCCTGGCAGAGGGCTCGACGGCGGCACCGGGCTCCCCTCCGGTGGTGGAGCGAGGTGGAAGCTGCCCGTCCCCGACATCGAGGGATGGCGCGGTGTCGAAGCATGCTGCGGCATCGAGGGATCAGCGCCAGCCGGAGCTTCGGCGGGGGCGAAAGCCTCGGTCTGCTCCGACCGGGGCGACGTCGTGACGGGCCCGTCGGCGCCGAATCCCCCGGGGAGCGGCCCGAGTTGGTCGAAGACCTCGACCAGCTCGTCGTCCGGCCCCGGCTCGGGCAGCATCTCGGCGGCAGAGGCCAGCGCCTTGCGCGCCCCCGTCGCCGTACGGAACCGCGCCTGCGGATCCGGCTGCAGCAACGTCGCGACGACCTGCCAGAGAGGCTCGGGGATGCCCTGCGGCGCGCCTGGCGTGCCCTGAGCCGTGAAGCGCTCGACGAGCGCCTTCGCGTCCGGCTTGACGCCCTGCAGCAGATACAGGGCCACCAGGCCCACGGCATACAGATCGGCGGCGAAGTCCGGTTCCGCGCCCAGCATCTGCTCGGGCGCGAAGTAACCCGGCGTCCCCACCACGAAGTCCGTCTCGGTGAGCCGCGGCTCGCGCTTGCGCATCGAGATGCCGAAGTCCGACAGCCGCAGATGCGGCCGCTTGGTGCCGGTCGCCTCGAGCAGGATGTTGGCGGGCTTGATGTCGCGGTGCACGACCCCCTCGGCGTGCACCGCGACGAGACCCGACAGCAACTGGTCGAGCAGAGTGCAGACATAGCCCGGCGGCAGCGGGCCGTAGTCGCCGATCAGATGCGCCAGCGAGCCGCCGCCGACGAGGTCCATGGTGAACAGGACCTTGTCGTCGTCGGCGGCCCAGCTGAGGGGAGCGAGCACGTGGGGATGGTCGATCCGCAGCGCCTGCTCGCGTACGAAGCGCAGCAGCGTGTGCGCATCACTCTGCTGCAGGACCTTGGCGGCCACATAACGGCGCCGCCGATGGTCCCAGGCGCGCCAGACCGCCCCGACTCCCCCGCGTCCGATCGGGTCGGCCAGTTCGTACCGCCCGGCGAAGATCTCACCCATCGTCGTGCCCAGCTCCCGGTTCGGCGGTCCGGCGGCCCGGCCGCCGGCTCAGCTCTGATGCGCCTGGTAGTGGGCGACGGCGTCCGCCGTGCGGCCGGCGCCGTACACCCGCAGGAACTCTGCCAGCTCAGGATGGTCCTGGGCGAGCGTGTCGGCTGCCTCGATGATGTCGCCGGCGGCGGCGACCGACCGCAGCAGGGACTGGATCTCGCGGACGACACGCTTGACCGTGGGCGCGCCCGAACTCGACGTCGTCTGCGAAGTGTTGGCGCTCAGCACGGAGCCTCCCTGCGACTTTTTGATCTCGTCCATGCGCTCGGTCGCCTCGGCGGCGCTCACGCTGCCGTCCGCGACCTGGCCGGCCAGCTCCTGCAGCAGCTGGACGCGCTGGACCACCGCCGGATTGCCGATCTTGGCGCGCTGGCCGCTCATCAGCTGGGACAGCATGGGTGCGGAAAGACCGAGCACCCCGGCGAGCCGCGCCTGGTTGAGGCCCAAGTCGTCGATCAGCTTACGGAAGAGCGCCCCCAACGGCTCTCCGTACCAGTTCCGCTGCAGCTCCCGTGCTCTCGTGGTCGCTTCCTGCTGTGCGGCATCCATTGCGTCTCCCCATCGCTTCCCCAAGTACCGCGCGGTTCGCTGCTGCGAACCACGTCGAGCATCTTACGAAGAGGGATCGTGGACCGGGAGCCCCAATCCTTTTGCGAGATCCCCGGGGTTACCCGGTACTCTGGTCCCCGGTGCTTGCCGGGAGGTGGTTTCTGCCGGCGGACGCATCGTTTTCGGGGCCTTAGCTCAGTTGGTAGAGCGCTGTCTTTGCATGGCAGATGTCAGGGGTTCGACTCCCCTAGGCTCCACACGGACAACAGGCGACGCCGCCCGCGGACAGCGCGGGCGGCGTCGCCTTTGGTGTTCTGCATGCTTCTTCCGTGCCGGCCTCTGCCAGTGACTCTCGCGTGCTCTGCCGCGGCTTTTGTACGGAATCGACGACCGTTCCTTGATCGTCCTTTGCGCAAACCGCAGGCAAAGCGCCGGCCGAGCGCCATGTGAGCTGAGCGCCATGTGAGAGATGGCACAGGTCGAGCACGTGGAGGATCCGCGTGGCGGTTTCACGTGAAACGCCGTCGGGCGGGAGACCGGCTGGTCTCCCGCCCGACGGCGTTGGTGGCGCTCAGTCTCGCTCGTTGCGCTCGGCCGCCTCTGCCGCGGCCTGCTTCGCCTGGACGTCCGGATCGAGCTGGCTGCCGTCCACCGAGCTCAGCGCACCGCTGTCGGACACTTCGGTGGCAGCCGGCGGCTCGACCAGCCAGTCGGGGTTGGCCTGCTTGTCCCACCACTTCCAGGCGGCGAAGGCGCCCCCGGCGAGGGTGGCGAGCACGGCAAGCCCCTTGGCGAACCGCCCGGCCTTCGCTCGGCGCTCGTGCTTGCGGACCAGCTTCTGGATCTCCTTGGGGGAAACCTGGCCGCGCAGCGCGGCCAGCGCCGCCACACTGCGGGCGGTTGCCTCCTCGCGGACCGGGCCGGCCGCGGCGACGGCCTGCTCGATACGCGGCCTCGAATAGTCGGCGGCCTGGCGGGCTGCCCTGCGGGTCCGGACCGCGGCCTCATGAGCCGCGTAGTCGACCTTGGGTGGCACATGGGTGCGTGCCTGCTCCAGGCGCGGCGCAACATATGAGCCGTACTGGGCACGGGCCTGTTCCGCCGCTTGCTGTGCGGCGTGCGACACCTTCGGTGCGAGGCGTACACGTGCCTCGTGTGCGTAGTGCGCGGCCCGGTCCTTGGCCGTGTCGGCGTAGGGCGCCACCACTTCCGCGGCGTGCAACACGCTGTCCTTCGCCGAGCCGGTCGCGGCGCGCACGCTGTCGATGCGGGTCACGGGATCCTCCTCCTCGGTGGCGTACAGGTATTTCACCTTTCCACCCTTATCGGGATCATGCCTGTCGGAAAGCTCCGCGGCATGCGAGGGCGGGCATCCGGGTCATCAGCGTCATCAGCCATGACTCAGGGAAACTGCGAGCAATACGGGTGCAAGGGGAGCTTGTCGACGACAATGCCACGGATCCCGGCGCGACGCGCCCCTTTGGCTGCTGTGCGGCTGTTTTTCCCCGGTAAAGAGGTGCGGTCCGGCAGGCTGAAAGTGCCCGGCGAGGCACGGACCATCCGTGCGAAGACGGCAGAGACCATCCGTGCGAGGATCGGAGGGTCACAGAGGACAACGGAAGGCAGATCGTGGCTGAGCAGCTTTACGCCACCCTGAAGACCAACCACGGCGACATCGAGGTGCGGCTGCTGCCGAACCACGCGCCGAAGACGGTCAAGAACTTCGTCGAGCTCGCCCAGGGCGAGCGGGAGTGGGTCCACCCGCAGACCGGCAAGAAGTCCACCGACAGGCTCTACGACGGTACGGTCTTCCACCGGGTGATCAGCGGCTTCATGATCCAGGGCGGTGACCCGCTGGGCAACGGCACCGGCGGTCCTGGCTACCAGTTCGAGGACGAGTTCCACCCGGACCTCGCCTTCGACAAGCCCTACCTGCTGGCCATGGCCAACGCCGGTCCGGGCACCAACGGCTCGCAGTTCTTCGTTACCGTCGCGCCGACCGCCTGGCTGACCCGCAAGCACACCATCTTCGGCGAGGTCACCGACACGGCCAGCCAGAAGGTCGTGGACGCCATCGCCAACATCCAGACGAACCCGCGCACCGACCGCCCCGTCAACGACGTCGTCATCGAGTCGGTCGTCGTGGAGACCCGCCAGGGCTGAGCCCACGGGATCCCGCGGGCACGCCCGCATGGGACCTGCAGGGAACCAAACGCCCCGCCCGTCCGTAAGGATGGGCGGGGCGGTGCGTTGTGTACGGAGACGAGGGGAACCCCCATGGACCAGGCGCCAGGCAACCCGCAGGGCCCGCAGGACGCCCAGAGCCTGCCCGGCTGCTACCGGCACCCGGACCGGGAGACGGGCATTCGCTGCACCCGCTGCGAGCGCCCCATCTGCCCTGAGTGCATGCTCAATGCCTCGGTCGGATTCCAGTGCCCCGACTGCGTGCGTGAGGGCTCCGGCACGGGTCATGCCCCGGCCGCCAACCAGCCCCGCACCATCGCCGGCGGCACGATGGCCTCGGACCCGCGCCTGGTCACCAAGATCCTCGTCGGGATCAACCTCGCCGTCTTCGTGGTGCAGCTCTCGATCGGCGACCGGTTCACGGACAGCTTCGATCTGATCGGGCGCGCCTACGTCCCACTACTCGGATCACTCGAGGGCGTCGCGGACGGGCAGTGGTACCGGCTGGTGACAGCGATGTTCCTGCACGGCGGCGTCGTTCACATCGCCTTCAACATGCTCAGCCTCTGGTGGATCGGCGCGCCGCTTGAGGCCGCGCTGGGCCGCGCCCGCTATATCGCCCTGTATGTGGTCTCGGGGCTGGCGGGCAGCGCTCTGACCTATCTCCTCGCCGCCCCGAACCAGCCGTCGCTCGGCGCCTCCGGGGCCATCTTCGGGCTGTTCGGCGCGACCGCCGTTCTGATGCGGCGGCTCAACTACGACATGCGGCCGGTCATCGCGCTGCTGGTGATCAACCTGGTCTTCACGTTCACCTGGGCCAACATCGCCTGGGAGGCCCATGTGGGCGGACTCGTCGGCGGTGTCGTGGTCGGATACGCCATGGTGCACGCGCCCCGGGAGCGCCGAACGCTGATCCAGAGCGCGACCTGTGCGGTGGTGCTCGCCGTGTCGCTCGTGATGGTGCTGATGAGGACGGCGCAGCTCACTTGAGCCCCCGTTGTCCACAGCGTGTGGCTGATCCTGTGCATGCCGTGGGGAACGAGTGTGCCCCTTGTCGCTGACCTGGGTTTTCGCAGGAAGGACAAGGGGCCGAACAGGGATCCGAACAGTGGTGGGTCAGTCACACCGGCAGCAAAACCGGTGGGTTATCCACAGATCTTCTGACCTTTTCCCCACTGTGGACAGAGCTGTGGATAACTCAGTGGATAGCTGGGGGCAGAGCCTGGAGGTGAGCTATTTCCACTGGGTGGAGACGCCGAACCCCGCGGCGATGAAGCCGAAGCCGACGACAATGTTCCAGTTGCCCAGGGAGTCGATCGGCAGCGAGCCGTCGGTCACATAGAAGACGACGATCCAGGCGAGGCCGAGCACAAACAGCGCCAGCATCACCGGAGCCACCCAGCCGCGGCTGGTCAGCTTGATGTTCGCCGCCTGCTTCGACGGCGGCGGCGTGTAGTCGGCCTTCTTGCGGATACGTGACTTCGGCACGAGGGTCTCTCCTGTCGATGCGCTGCGTGGCCGCGCAGGGAACTGGGCTGGCCCTGGGGCAGCGTACAAGGGGAATCTGAGGGCTCCCCCGGGCGTCGGTTAGCGTAGTGCTTCCGTGGCGCCGTAAGGAGTAAGGGTACGTTGAGCAATTCTGCCGACTCCCCGGGGATCCAATCCAGTCCCGATCGTAAATCGCGGTGGCGACCTGTGCGGTTGCTCACGATTGCCGTCTTTGCTCTCGCCGGGCTGATCTTCTTCACGAGCTTCAACACGGCCAAGGGCACCAATATCCGTACCGACGCGTCGTTGCTGAGGCTCTCCGATCTCATCCAGGAGCGGAGCCACA
This sequence comes from Streptomyces sp. NPDC002896, assembly GCF_040295225.1. Lineage (NCBI taxonomy): Bacteria > Bacillati > Actinomycetota > Actinomycetes > Kitasatosporales > Streptomycetaceae > Streptomyces > Streptomyces sp. NPDC002896. The sequence goes on from NZ_JBEOVA010000005.1 coordinate 77,412, forward strand.
GGAACGGCGAGCTCGACGAGTCGAACAGCGCGCTGCGTGAGGACGTCGAGTCGCTCGCCGAACGGGACGACGGCAGCACGAAGGCCGAGGACGCCAAGCTGGCGGCACTGGAGGAGAACGCCGGCACCAAAAAGCTCCGCGGCCAGGCCGTCTCCGTCACCCTCAACGACGCCTCGCCGAACGCCACCGCCAAGCTCCCCGGCTACCCGGAACCGCAGCCCAACGACCTCGTCATCCACCAGCAGGATCTGCAGGCCGTCGTCAACGCCCTGTGGCAGGGCGGCGCCAAGGGCATCAAGGTCATGGACCAGCGGCTGATCTCCACCAGCGCGGTGCGCTGCGTCGGCAACACCCTGATCCTCCAAGGCCGCGTCTACTCCCCGCCGTACAAGGTGACCGCGGTCGGCGACCCGGAGAAGCTGCAGGCGGCCCTCGCGGCCTCCCCCGAGATCCAGAACTACATGCTGTACGTCAATGCGTACGGGCTCGGGTGGAAAGTCGAGGAGGACGGGTCGGTGACTCTTCCCGGCTATTCGGGCACAGTGGATCTCCATTACGCGAAGCCTGTGGAGTAACGCCCGGGAGGCCGGCGGTGTCGCTGCGAGTGATCGTCAGGACGTTCAGCGAACTGTGCATCACCGTCGGCGCCCTGATCGTGCTCTTCGTCTGCTACACGCTGTTCTGGACCGGTGTGCAGGCCGACGGTGCCATGGACGACCAGATCGACCAGCTGCAGGACCGGTGGGCCCAGGGTTCACTCCCCTCCGCCGGGGGAAGCGGGACCGGCGAGGACAAGGGCACCGGCGCCACCCCGGAGAAGAACGGGGGTGAGTCCGCGCCCGCCGAGACGAAGAAGCCCGCGAAGAAGCCCGCTTCCTACAAGGACGGCAGACCCTTCGCCGTGATGTACATCCCCCGCCTTGGTTTCACGTGGAACAAGCCCGTGCTCGAAGGCACCAAGACCGACACCCTGAAAAAGGGCCTCGGCCACTACACCGGCACCGCTCAGCTCGGCCGGAAGGGCAACTTCGCCGTCGCCGGCCACCGCCGCACCTACGGCGACCCCTTCAAGGATTTCCCGAGGCTGCGCCCCGGCGATGCGGTGGTCCTGACCGACGGCAGGACGTGGTTCACGTACCGCATCGACACCAGGCCGTACAAGACGGTGCCCAGCGATATCGCCGTGATCGACCCCGTGCCGCGGAAGTCCGGATACGACCGTCCGGGGCGCTATCTCACGCTGACGACGTGTGAGCCGGAGTGGGGCCATAGCCACCGATTGATCGTCTGGGCCCATCTCGACGCCACTCAGCCTGTGGAGGCCGGGAAACCGAAGGCGTTGCGCCGTTAGGCTGGTGCCCGTACGGCGTGAGTCTGGTGCCGTGGTGCGACGGAAGGGACGGCATGTACGGCTGGATCTGGCGGCATCTGCCAGGAAACGCATGGGTGAGGGCACTGATTTCGCTGGTGCTGATCCTCGCTGTGGTCTACGTCCTCTTCCAGTACATCTTCCCCTGGGCCGAGCCTCTGCTCCCCTTCAACGATGTGACGGTGAACGGCCAGTGAGCGCGCGCATTCTCGTCGTCGACAACTATGACAGCTTCGTCTTCAACCTGGTCCAGTACCTGTACCAGCTGGGCGCCGAGTGCGAGGTCCGCCGCAACGACGAGGTCGCCACGTCCCATGCGCAGGACGGCTTCGACGGCGTGCTGCTCTCACCCGGCCCCGGGGCGCCCGAGCAGGCGGGCGTGTGCATCGACATGGTGCGCCACTGCGCCGTGACCGGTGTGCCCGTCTTCGGCGTCTGCCTCGGGCTGCAGTCGATGGCGGTGGCGTACGGCGGCGTCGTGGACCGCGCTCCGGAGCTGCTGCACGGCAAGACGTCCCTCGTCGAGCACGAGGGCAAGGGCGTCTTCGCCGGCCTGCCCTCGCCCTTCACCGCGACCCGCTACCACTCACTGGCCGCCGAGCCGTCCACGATCCCGGACGAGTTGGAGGTCACGGCCCGTACGCAGGACGGCATCATCATGGGCCTGCGCCACCGTGAACACCGGGTGGAGGGCGTGCAGTTCCATCCCGAGTCCGTGCTGACGGAGCATGGCCACCGGATGCTCGCCAACTGGCTGGTCGAGTGCGGAGACCCGGGTGCGATCGAGAGATCGGCCGGGCTCGCCCCGGTGGTGGGCAGGGCTACGGCGTGACCGCGCTGCGCCCCGAGCGCGAGGGTGCCCCGTACGGCGAGTACGACGAGTACGCGTACGGGGGCGCCGACGCGTTCCAGGGCGCCGAGGCCTTCGAGGCGGACGCGTTCGAGGCGGCCGTGGATCAGCTGGCCGACCCGCTGAGCGACCCGCTGCCGGGGCAGCACCCCCACTGGTACGGGACGCATGCTCCCTCTCAGCCTTCGTACGAGGAACAGCCGTCGTACGACGGACAAGCGGCCGCATACGGGCAGGAGCCGTACGCTGCCCAGCCCCATGCGCAGCCACACGAGCATCTCGCCCCGACTCCGCACGCGGAGGCCGCGCCTGCCTCTGCCGCCGGACCGGCCTTACCGCCGGCGGACGGCGTGCTTGCGGGCGCGGACGGCGCGACGGTGGGCCTGCGTATCCCGCACCCCCGTCCGATCCTCGACGACGAGACGGTGGGGCTGCGGACGGAGGACACGCGCAGGGCCGCGTCCTCGGCAGGAAGCGGCCCTGAACCGCGTTCCACAGCCCCCGTGGCTCCCGCAGAGGGCCGGGCAGCCCGCCGCCGCGCCGCCAGACGCGGCGGTGGAAGGCATTCGGCGGCTCCCCGGGCCGTCTCCCCGGAGGCGCCGGAGGAAGCGGCAGAGGCCGCGTCCAAGCCCCTCACCCGGCTCGAGGCGCGTCGCGCCGAGCGCGCCCGGAAGCCGAGTCCCGCCGTGCTGGCCAGCCGGGCGATAGGCGAGGTATTCATCACCACGGGTGTGCTGATGCTGCTCTTCGTCACGTACCAGCTGTGGTGGACGAACGTCCGCGCCCATCAGCAGACCGATGCGGCGGCTCACACGCTGCAGGACGACTGGGCGCAGGGGAAGCGGAACCCCGGAGCGTTCGAGCCGGGGCAGGGCTTCGCCATCATGCACATCCCCCAGCTGGACGTCGTCGTGCCGATCGCGGAGGGCATCGACAAGCAGAAGGTCCTCGACCACGGCATGGTCGGCCACTACGGCAAGGACAGCATCCAGACGGCGATGCCGGACGCCAAGACGGGCAACTTCGGTGTCGCGGGGCACCGCAACACGCACGGCGAGCCGTTCCGGTACATCAACCGCCTCAAGCCCGGCGACCCGATCGTGGTCGAGACCCAGGACGCGTACTACGTCTACAAGATGACGAGCATCCTCCCGCAGACCTCACCGAAGAACACGAGCGTCCTCGACCCGATCCCCAAGGGATCCGGTTTCACCAAGCCGGGCCGCTACATCACCCTCACCACCTGCACCCCGGAATTCACCAGTACCTACCGGATGATCGTCTGGGGCAAGATGGTCGAGGTACGGCCGCGCAGCAAGGGCAAGCCCGATGCGCTCGTCGAGTAGCCGAGGGGGCCGTGGCCGACGTACCACCAGCGACGCATGCGCAGCCGACCCATGTGCGGGCGAGGCATGTGCCGCAGCACACACACGAGTTGCCTTCACCAGCACCTGAGACAGACGGGGCAGATCAGTGGTAGCCACGACCGACCGCGACGAGCGCACCGGGGCGCCCGCGCCCGCACCACGACGCCGGGGCCTGGGCCGCATCGCCACAGCGGTCAGCGTCTTCGGTGAGCTCCTCATCACCGCGGGCCTCGTCCTCGGCCTCTTCGTCGTCTACTCGCTGTGGTGGACGAACGTCGTCGCGGACCGTGCGGCGGACAAACAGAGCAACAAGGTGCGCGACACCTGGTCGAAGGACACCGGTCCTGGCGCCCTGGACACCAAGGACGGCATCGGCTTCCTGCACGTACCGGCCATGAAGAACGGCGAGGTGCTCGTCAAGAAGGGCACGTCCACGAACGTGCTGAACGACGGCGTCGCCGGCTACTACACGGACCCCGTCAAGGCCGTGCTGCCGGGGACCGGCGACGACGGCAACTTCTCTCTGGCCGCCCACCGCGACGGCCACGGCGCCAAGTTCCACAACATCGACAAGATCAGGAAGGGCGACGCGATCGTCTTCGAGACCAGGGACAAGTGGTACGTGTACAAGGCCTACGCGATCCTGCCCCAGACCTCGAAGTACAACGTGAAGGTCCTGAACCAGATCCCCAAGGAGTCGGGCGTGAAGAAGCCCGGCCACTACATCACGCTGACGACGTGCACGCCCGTGTACACGTCCACGTACCGCTACATCGTGTGGGGCAAGCTGGTGCGCGTCGACAAGGTCGACAGCAAGCGAACGCCGCCGGCTGAACTGCGCTAGCCGACGGCGTCCGTACGCGCCCTGTGCGGGCGCCCAGGCGGTGCTGAGGAGGGTCAGTACTCCTCGTCGCGGGTGGTGGCTGTGCCTGTGGGGCCTCCGAAGACGCCTCCGTTGTCGTTGCCTCCGTTGCCCTGGTCTGCGGCGAACATGTTGACCGGGGTGTTCTGGGCGACCGAGCTGTTGGGGGCCGGGTCCTGGGTGAACACGGTGGCGTTCTGGTCCTGGGAGCCGCTGATCGAGCCGACCTGCAGACCGGCGTCCTGGAGGATCTTCGTGGCGTCCTTGACGCTCTTGCCCCGCACGTCGGGCACAGTCACGTTCTGCGTAGCGGGCGCCTTGGCGATCTGGATCGTCACCGCCGAGCCGGGGTCGGCCGGGGTGCCCGCCGAAGGAACCGTCTGGATGACCTTGCCCGCCTCGACGGTGGCGCTCTCGACCTCGGTGCAGTTGCCGGTGAGGTCGCTGTCCTTCATCTGCTGCTTGGCCGCGTCGCAGGTCTGGCCGGTCACGTCGGGAACGGTGGTCTGTTCCTTCTTCTTGGCGACCTCGAGGGTGACGGTGCTGCCCTTCTCCAGCTCGGTGCCCGGGTCGGGATCCTGGCTCAGGACGGTGCCGGGGTCCTCCGACGATTCGGTCTTCTTGGTCTCGACCTCGAAGCCCTTCCGCTCAAGCTGCTCCGTGGCCGCGTCGACGTCCTTGTCGATCACGTTCGGCACAGCCACCTTCGGCGCACCCTTGGACACGACCAGCGAGATGGTGTCGTTCTTGTTGACCGTGGTGCCGGCCTTCGGGTCCTGGCTGCAGACGTTGCCCTTCGGCTGGTCCTCGCATGTCTTCTGCGTGATGTCCAGCTTCAGATCGACGTTCGTCGCCATCTTCTTGGCGTCGCTCTGCGTCTCACCGACGAAGTTGGGCGCCTTGAACGGTTCGTTGCTGGCTTCGTTGCTGCTGAACGCCCACTTCCCGATCAGGATCGCCCCGACCAGGACCAGCAGACCCGCCACGACCAGCAGGATCGTGGAGGTGTTGTTGTTCTTCTTCTGGCGGCGGCGGTCCGGGCGCTCGTCGTAGCCGTAGCCGTCGTCGGGGTTCACGGGCGGCATCATCGACGTCTGGCCGACGCCGGGCTGCGGGCGCAGCATCGCCGTCTGCTGGTCGTCCGGGTGGCCGCCGTAGCCGACGGCGCCCAGGGCCGCTGTGGCCGCGACGGGCTGGCCGTCGAGGCAGGCCTCGATGTCGGCGCGCATCTCGTCCGCGGACTGGTAGCGGTAGTCGGGGTCCTTGACCAGCGCCCGCAGGACGATGGCGTCCATCTCGGGCGTGATCTCGGGGTCGAAGACGCTCGGCGGCTGCGCCTCCTCCCGTACGTGCTGATAGGCGACCGCGACCGGCGAGTCGCCCACGAACGGGGGCCGCACCGTCAGCAGCTCGTACAGCAGGCAGCCCGTCGAGTACAGGTCGGAGCGGGCGTCGACCTGCTCGCCCTTGGCCTGCTCCGGGGAGAGGTACTGGGCGGTGCCGATGACGGCGGCGGTCTGCGTCATCGTCATTCCGGAATCACCCATCGCACGGGCGATACCGAAGTCCATCACCTTGACCTGGCCGGTGCGCGTCAGCATGACGTTGGCCGGCTTGATGTCGCGGTGGACGATCCCGTTGCGGTGCGAGTACTCGAGGGCCTGGAGGATGCCGATGGTCATCTCCATGGCACGCTCGGGCAGCAGCTTGCGCCCGGAGTGCAGGAGTTCCCTCAGCGTCGACCCGTCGACGTACTCCATGACGATGTACGGGATCGAGACCCCGTCGACGTAGTCCTCGCCCGTGTCGTACACCGCGACGATCGCCGGGTGGTTGAGCGAGGCGGCCGACTGGGCCTCCCGGCGGAAGCGGGCCTGGAAGGACGGGTCGCGCGCGAGGTCCACGCGCAGCGTCTTCACCGCCACGGTGCGGCCGAGCCGGGTGTCGTGCGCGAGGTACACCTCGGCCATGCCACCACGGCCGAGCACCTGGCCCAGCTCGTACCGGCCGCCGAGGCGACGCGGCTCTTCCATAGCTACCTACCAGCCCTCTCCGTCGGTCCCGACCGTACCCACGTGTGGTCCGGCGGTGTGCTGTCCGGGCATACCGTACCTGGCTCGCCGCCCATGACCTGGCCGAGAACGTCACCCGATACAGGACCGGTATCGCAACGTGCACCGTTGTGAAGGTGACGTGACCGGCTTCACTCCTTGCTGTCGATCACTGCCTTCATCACAGCCTTGGCGATGGGGGCGGCCAGACCGCCACCCGTGATGTCGCCACGGTTGGCGCTGCCGTCCTCGACGACGACGGCCACGGCCACCGGGGAGCCCTCGCTGGTCTTCGCGTACGAGATGAACCAGGCGTAGGGCTTCTCGCTGTTGTTCAGGCCGTGCTGCGCCGTACCGGTCTTGCCGCCGACGGTGACGCCGGGGATCTGCGCGTTGGTTCCCGTGCCCTCGCTGACGACGGTCTCCATCATCGACTGCAGCTTCTGCGCGTTCTCCTTCGACATCGGCTCGCTGAGCTTCTTCGGATCGGTCTTCTCGATCACGTCGAGGTTCGGCGCGGTGAGCTGGTCGACCATGTACGGCTGCATCAGGACGCCGTCGTTGGCGACGGCCGCGGCGACCATGGCCATCTGGAGCGGCGTGGCGCGGTTGGAGGCCTGGCCGATGCCGGCCATGGCGTTCTGCGGCCTGTTGTCCTCGGGGTAGACGCTCTCGACGGCGCGGACCGGGACGAACTGCTCCTCGTTGAAGCCGAACTTCTCGGCCTCCTCGATCATCTTCTCGTTGCCGACCTCGTCGGAGAGCTTGCCGAAGACCGTGTTGCACGAGTCCCGCAGGGCCACGCGCAGCGTCGCGTTCTCGCAGGCGCCGTGCTCGTTGGTGAGGTTGTTCGTGGACAGCGGCAGCGGCCAGGGGTCCGGGGAGTCGGTCTTGGCGTCGATGTCGCTGACCTTGCCGTTCTCCAGCGCCGCGGCGGCCGTGACGACCTTGAAGGTGGAGCCGGGGGGGTAGGTCTCGCGCAGGGCGCGGTTGAGCAGCGGCTTGTCCTTGTCCTTGTCCAGCGCCTCGAACTTGTCGCCGTCGTTGAGGCCCGCGAAGACCGAGGGGTCGTACGAGGGCGTGGAGGCGAGCGCCAGGATCGCGCCGGTGGACGGGTCGATGGCGGCGACGGCACCCTTCTTGGAGCCCAGGCCCTCGAAGGCCGCCTTCTGAGCGGCGGCGTTGAGGGTGGTGACGACGTTGCCGCCCTCCTTCGCCTTGCCCGTGATCATGTCGAGGGTGTTGCGGAAGAACAGCCGGTCGTCGTTGCCGGTGAGGATGCCGTCCTCGATGCCCTCGAGCTGGCTGGTGCCGACGAGCTGCGAGGCGTAGCCGGTGACGGGGGACCACATCTCCCCGTTCTTGTACGTCCGCTTGTACTTGAAGTCCGTGCCGGTCGTCGCGACGGAGTCGGTGATGGACTTGCCGTCGACGATGATGTCGCCGCGCGGAGCGGCGTAGCGCTCGATGGAGACTCGGCGATTGTTCTTGTTCGACTGCAGTGAGTCCGCCTGGACGTACTGCAGCCAGTTGTCCCGGATGAGCAGGGCGAGGACGAGCAGTCCGCAGAAGATCGCGATCCGGCGCAGGGGCTTGTTCACGGGCGGACCACCTGGGTCATCTCGGCGTCGGGGTTGGAGGCGGGGGACGGGGCCGGGCGCCGCGCGGTGTCGCTGATACGGATCAGGATGCCGATCAGGGCCCAGTTGGCGATGACGGACGAGCCACCGGCGGCGAGGAACGGCATGGTCATACCGGTCAGCGGGATGAGGCCCATGACACCGCCGGCGACCACGAAGATCTGCAGGGCGAAGGCGCCGGACAGGCCGACCGCGAACAGCTTGCCGAAGGGGTCGCGCGCGGCCAGCGCGGTCCGTACGCCCCGCTCGATGATCAGGGCGTACAGCAGCAGGAACGCCATGACGCCGGCCAGGCCGAGCTCCTCGCCGACGGTGGCGAAGATGAAGTCGGAGTTGGCGGCGAAGCCGATGAGGTCGGAGTTGCCCTGGCCGAGGCCGGTACCGAGGACACCGCCGGAGCCGAAGGACATGATCGACTGCCCGATCTGCTGGCAGGCGTTGGAGGTCTCGTAGCAGGCGAAGGGGTCGAGCCAGGCGTCGACACGGGCCTGCACGTGGCTGGCGAACGAGGCCACGCCCACGGCGCCCGCGGCGGACATCAGTAGACCGATGACGATCCAGCTGGTCCGCTCGGTGGCGACATACAGCATGATCACGAACATGCCGAAGAACAGCAGCGACGTACCGAGGTCGTTCTCGAAGATCAGGATGAGCAGGCTGACGGCCCAGATCGTGATGATCGGGCCGAGGTCGCGGCCGCGCGGCAGGTACAGGCCCATGAAGCGGCGGCTGGCGAGTGCCAGCGCGTCCCGCTTCACCATCAGGTAGCCGGAGAAGAAGACCGCGATGATGATCTTCGCGAACTCGCCGGGCTGGATGGAGAAGCCGCCGACGCTGATCCAGATCTTTGCGCCGAACACGTCGGCGCCCAGGCCCGGCACGACCGGCAGGAGTAGCAGCACCAGCGCTGCGACCATCGAGATGTACGTGTAGCGCTGCAGGATGCGGTGGTCCTTGAGGGCGAACAGCACGACGACGAACAACGCGATGCCCGCCGCAGAGTACATCAGCTGGTTCGGGGCGGAGGGGCTGAAGGTGGCGACCTGCTGCAGCCGCTCCGACTGGTCCAGACGCCAGATGAACACGAGCCCGAGCCCGTTCAGCAGCGTCGCCAGCGGCAGCAGCAGCGGATCGGCGTAGGGCGCGAGCTTGCGGACGACAAGATGCCCGACCCCCGCCAGCAGCCCAAGTCCGATGCCGTAGCCCATCAGACCGGTCGGCACCTCGCCGTTGATGGCCAGGCCGACGTTGGCGTAGGCGAACACCGGGATGGCGACGGCGAACACCAGCAGTGCGAGCTCGGTGTTGCGCCGGCTGGGCGCGCCGATGGCGCCGATCGTTGACGTGTGGTGCGTCGACGTGTTCGTGCTCATGGTGTGACAGGGCCCCTCACGGCTGCTTACTGCTTACCGCACAGCGAGACCAGCTTCTGCTCTTCGTCGGAGAGGCTGGGGCCGGGTGTCGGAGTGGGTGCGGTCGTGGACTTGTCGGTCGAGGATGCCGACGGGTTCGGCGTGGGTGAGGCCTTCGTCACCACCGAGGTCTTCGTGGCGGTGGTGGTTCCCGTGGTGCCGCCCGCTTCGCCCTCGCCGGTCTTGGCGTTCTCGCTGTCGGCCTTGCGGCGCTCGGCGTCCTTCTTGCACGCGGACGCCTGCACGGCCAGCTCATCGATCTTGTCGCGGGCGTCGCCGAGGCTGCCCTCGGCGATGGTCGCCTCGACCTGCTTGCGCTGGTAGGGCGGCAGGTACTTGAGTTCGATGTCGGGGTGGTCCTTCGCCACCTTCGACAGCGAGACCCAGGCCAGGTCCTGGCTGATGCCGCGGTACAGCGCGACGTGCTCTTCGTTGGCCCCGACGTAGTACTGCGTCTGCGTCCAGCGGTAGCCGCCGTACAGCCCGCCGCCGATCACCGCGAGCGCCAGCACGGTGTAGAAGGATCTCTTGAACCACCTGCGGCCTTTGCGCGGCTTGACGAAGTCGTCGTCCGAGTAGCCGTCGAAACCGACCTGGGGAACGTACCCGGTGATGTCGCCGCTGCCCGGCGGGCCGAACTCGCCGCCGCCCTGTCCGGGCGCCTGACGGCCGAGGCCCGACGCGCGGCCCGCGGGCGTCTGCATGGCGCTGTTGTCGTGCAGATGGTGCTGGTTGTGCTGGTTCTCGGCGACCGCGCCGACCACGACCGGGGTGTCGGAGAGCTGCCCGGCCAGGGTGTCGCCGCCGTCGATGTCGAGGACGTCCGCGACGATCACCGTGATGTTGTCCGGGCCGCCGCCGCGCAGCGCGAGCTGGATGAGCTCCTGGACGGTCTCCTGCGGGCCCTGGTAGCTGGCGAGGGTGTCCTCCATCGTCTGATGGCTGACCACCCCGGAGAGGCCGTCGGAGCAGATCAAGTACCGGTCGCCGGCGCGGACTTCGCGGATCGAAAGGTCCGGCTCGACGTGGTCGCCGCTGCCCAGCGCGCGCATCAGCAGGGAGCGCTGCGGGTGGGTGGTGGCTTCCTCTTCGGTGATGCGGCCCTCGTCGACGAGCCGCTGCACCCAGGTGTGGTCCTGCGTGATCTGCGTGAGCACACCGTCACGCAGCAGATACGCGCGCGAGTCGCCGACGTGGACGAGACCGAGCCGCTGACCGGTCCACAGCAGGGCGGTCAGGGTGGTGCCCATGCCCTCGAGCTGGGGGTCCTCCTCGACCATCATCCGCAGCTGGTCGTTGGCCCGCTGCACGGCCGTGCCCAGCGACGTCAGGATGTCGGAACCCGGGACGTCGTCGTCGAGCGTGACGAGGGTGGAGATCACCTCGGAGCTGGCGACCTCGCCGGCGGCCTGGCCTCCCATGCCGTCGGCGATCGCGAGCAGGCGGGGACCGGCGTAGCCCGAGTCCTCGTTGCCTTCGCGGATCATGCCTTTGTGCGATCCGGCGGCAAAGCGCAGTGACAGACTCATGCGCACCTCGCCCGTCGGCTCCGGGTACATCCGCACGGTGCCCACCCTCCGGTCGGGAGCACGCCGGCGTCCTGTGGCAGGACCACCGCGTCCGCTCGCTCGCTCCGCTCGCTCATTGTCGTACTACTTCCGCAGCTCGATGACGGTCTTGCCGATGCGGATCGGCGCGCCCAGCGGAATCGGTGTCGGTGTGGTCAGCCGGGTCCGGTCGAGATACGTGCCGTTGGTGGACCCGAGATCCTCGACGATCCACTGGCCGTCACGGTCGGGGTAGATCCTGGCATGCCTGCTGGACGCGTAGTCGTCGTCCAGCACGATCGTCGAGTCGTGCGCGCGGCCCAGGGTGATCGTCTGTGCCTGCAGCGCGACGGTGGTGCCGGTGAGGGTGCCCTCGGAGACGACCAGCTTGGTGGGGGCGTTGCGGCGCTGGCGGCCGCCGCCGCCCTGCTGGCGCTGCTGCGGCGGCGCGGCGGCCTGGCGGGCGGCCTGCTGCGGCCGCCCGCTGTCACGGCGCGACCCGCGCTGGGTGACGCGCGTACCGAACAGGTCGCTGCGGATGACCTGCACGGCCACGATCACGAACAGCCACAGAACGGCCAGGAAACCCAGCCGCATGACCGTCAGGGTCAGCTCTGACATTGCCCCCGCTTCACCCTTCGGCTTGCCGGTAAATGATGGTGGTGCTGCCCACGACGATCCGCGAGCCGTCGCGGAGCGTAGCGCGGGTGGTGTGCTGCCCGTCCACCACGATTCCGTTGGTGGACCCGAGATCCTGGATCGTCGAGGGCGTTCCGGTCCGGATCTCACAGTGCCGGCGCGAGACGCCGGGGTCGTCGATCCGCACATCGGCGTCGGTGCTGCGGCCCAGCACCATCGTCGGGCGGGAGATCTGATGGCGCGTGCCGTTGATCTCGATCCAGCGCCGAACCTGGGCGCCCGGCAGCGGACCCGCGCCGGGCCGCTGGCCCATGGACGCAGGGGCCGGCCGACCGCCGGGCGGCGGCGTGGACGGCATGGGAGGAGCACCGGCCGGCTGCTGCGGGTGACCACCCGCGGGCCCCGGGTAGCCGTAGCCGCCTCCTGCCGGTGCGCCGCGGCCGCCGGGGGCCGGCGCCGCGGGGGCGCGGCCGGGAGTCTGGGAGCTGCTGGAGGCGAGCGTGCGGCTGCGTACCCGGTACAGACCGGTGTCTAGATCGTCGGCCTTCTCCAGGTGGACCTTGATCGGTCCCATGAAGGTGTAGCGCTGCTGCTTCGCGTAGTCGCGGACCATGCCGGCCAGCTCGTCGCCGAGCTGCCCCGCGTAGGGGCTCAGGCGCTCGTAGTCGGGCGTGCTCAGCTCCACGATGAAGTCGTTGGGGACGACCGTCCGCTCGCGGTTCCAGATCGTCGCGTTGTTGTCGCACTCGCGCTGCAGCGCGCCGGCGATCTCGACGGGTTGGACCTCGGACTTGAACACCTTGGCGAAGGTGCCGTTGACCAGACCCTCGAGACGCTGCTCGAACTTCTTCAGGACTCCCATGGGGCACCTCCTCCTTCGTTGTCGTCCTGGTACTGCTTACAGATCGTATCCACGCGCCGGGAAATCGGCTGGTTCCCCTTGTCTGCCCGGACCATGAGTGTCGACCCTCACAAGACATGCCCTGGCGGAGCTGCCGGGATCCTTTCCGGGCCTCGTCGAAGGCCGTTTCCGGACACCGGCCGGACGTCGTCCGGGCACCTGCGCGGCCTCCTCCTGGAACTCCTGCCGGGGCTCCCGTTCTCCTCGGGGCTCCCCCTTGAACTCCGCTCTGACTCCTAGCTCGGCGAACCCTCCGGACTCCTTGCCGGACCGCGCCACCGGGGCTCGGTGAAGTTCTCCGTTGAACCTTCCCGACAAGGGATCGTAGAGGGGGCCTGAGAACAGTGTCCCGCACCCGGCTGTGGACCTCGGCCACTGCCGGGGGTCCGGACCGTGACCGGTACGAGGTTGGTACGCGGACGATGCGGATCCGCTGCAGATCCGGCGCCGCCGGGGTGCCGGGCCGTGCAGCGGCGGTGCCGAGGCGGTGCAGAACCGGTGCCGCGCCGGTGCTGATCCGGTGCCGAGGCGGGTGTCGGGACGACGGCCGGTCGCCGGGGAAGAAATGGAGTGGCCGGGGGTGCCGGGCGGCGCGGTGGTTGACGTGCGCCGGAGACGGCGCGAGTCCGCCTGTGCCGGGACGTGTGGGCAGGCGAGGAGGGGTGTGTGCCGGAGAGCCGGTGTGTGGGGTGTGTGCGCGGACCGCCTGGTCAGGTACCGCGGTCCGGTGCCGTACGCGCCGTACGCCGCCTCGCGGCGCGCCTGGGTCCGTCCCGTCGGCTGCTCGCCGATACGGATGTGAATCCACCCTCGGCAGCGTGCTAATCTTCTGGATGTCGGAAGGCGCTCGCACCGAAAGCGCGGGACCGGAAGACAACACCCAATGCGCGGGTGGCGGAATAGGCAGACGCGCTGGATTCAGGTTCCAGTGCCCGCAAGGGCGTGGGGGTTCAACTCCCCCCTCGCGCACCACCACGAAGCGGGTCCCCGCCAGTGACGAAAGTCCTGGCGGGGACCCGCTTCTTGTGTTGTATGCCACATGTGCTGCTGCATGTCGCTCGGTACATGTCCATGTGGATGTCGCATGTGCATCTCGCTACGGCGGGGTGGCTCACTGGTGTGCGGGGAGAGCCGAGCGGTGACGTAATTCACCGGTGGGACCGTTGTTGTCATGTACGCCAGCTCGGACGTGGAGTTTTCCACAGCTGTGGAGTTGTCCACAGGCTCTGACGCCTTCCTGTCACCGGCGGTACGGTCATGGCCGGTTGATGTTCGTCTGCGAGGCGGCGAGACATGGGGGAGGCGGTCGCCGTGACCGAGATCAGCAGGGAAACCACGGGTGTTCCCGGCCAGCGCGACGGCGAGACGGAGCGCGACCAAGCGGAGCGCGACGAATCGGAAGCGCCCGAGCTGGGCGCCGGACCCCAGGCGGCACGGCTGCCGCGCGTACGGGGATTCGCGGAATGGCCCGCCGAAGGAACGCCCAGGCAGGCGCCCAAGCAGGAGGGCAAGGCGCTGCGCGCGCGTGTGCCCCGGTCCTCGCACGCGGAATTCTCCGCCGACAGCGGCCGCCCGGACGCCCCGACCGCCGTCCAGGAGTCCAACCGCGGCAGGCTCCCCGAGCTCACCCCCATACGCGTGGGACGCATGGCCGCAACTCCCTTCGCGTTCCTGCGCGGTTCGGCCGGACTCATGGCGTACGACCTGGCTCGCACGCCCCTCACGGGCGTCGGCGCACAGATATGCGGCGACGCACACGCAGCCAACTTCGGGCTCTACGCGGACGCGCGCGGCGGACTGGTCATCGACCTCAACGACTTCGACGAAACCGTGCACGGACCCTGGGAATGGGACGTCAAACGGCTCGCCGCATCGCTCGTCCTCGCCGGCCGTGAGGCGGGAGCGGACGAAGACGCCTGCCGCAAAGCGGCCTTCGACGCCGCGGGCGCCTACCGGCGCACGATGCGGCTGCTGGCGAAGCTTCCGGTACTGGACGCGTGGAACGCCATCGCCGACGAGGAACTGGTCTCCCACACGGACGCGCACGACCTGCTCGGAACGCTGGAGCGCGTCTCAGAGAAGGCGCGGAACAACACCAGCGGGCGGTTCGCCGCCAAATCCACCGAGCCGACGGCTGACGGCGGACGACGGTTCGTCGACGCCCCGCCCGTGCTGCGCCGCATACCCGACGCAGAGGCGGCCGCCGTGGCGGCCTCCCTCGCGGACTACCTGAGCACCCTGTCCGTCGACCGCCTGCCGCTGCTCGCGCGGTACGCGATCCAGGATGTGGCGTTCCGGGTGGTCGGGACCGGCAGCGTCGGAACCCGCTCGTACGTGGTGCTGCTCCTCGACCACCGGGGCGAGCCCCTCGTACTGCAGGTGAAGGAAGCCCGCCCCTCCGCCTTGCTGCCGCACCTGCCGGCCGCCGGCTTCAAGGTGCCGGAGGAGAACCACGAGGGACGCCGCGTGGTGCTCGGCCAGAAGCGGATGCAGGTGGTCAGCGACATCCTCCTGGGATGGACATCGGTCGACGGACGGCCTTTCCAGGTACGGCAGTTCCGTAACCGAAAGGGCAGCGTGGACCCCTCGGCGCTGGCCGTCGACCAGCTGGACGACTACGGCCGCATGACCGGCGCCCTGCTGGCGCGCGCCCACGCTCACAGCGCCGACCCACGACTGATAGCCGGATACGGCGGCAAGACCGAGGAACTGGACGAGGCGATCGCACACTTCGCGGTGGCCTACGCGGACCGCACGGAAGCGGACCACGCGGAGCTGGTGGCTGCCGTCAGGGCGGGGAGGGTGGCGGCGGAGTTCGGGGTTTGAGGGGCAGGGCGGGGCGGGAGGGGCGGGGCCCCTCCCCAGGTTGTATGGCCAGCCGGTCCCGGCCCCTCCCTGCCTTTCCTCCGGAGCCCCGGCCTCCGTCTCGCCCCCGTGGCCTAGGCTGGCCCGGTGACCACCCCGGAAGCCGAGACGCCCCAGACCGAGCCGCCTGCGCAGGAGCCGCAGGAGCGAGCTGCCGCAAATGAGCGGTCAGGTTCTGAGGGGCGGCGGCCCGAGGAACGGCCCGAGGAACGGCTCGAGCAGGCCGTGCGTAACGCCGAGCAGGCGCTGATCGAGTACGAGATCGCTGTCGAGACGTTCCGGGTCGAGGTGGAGAACTTCTCCCGGCTGCACCATCAGAAGCTTGGCCCGATGTACGCGCGGCTGGACGAGCTCGATGCGCAGATCGCCGAGGCCAGAGCGGCCCGTACCGGGGATCCCGAGGATCTGCGCCGGGCGCACGAGGCGCGGGCACGGGTGATGCCGATGCCGGCGGTCGAGGAGCTGTTCCACGACTGGATGGACTCGGAGGGGCTGCGTCCGGAGGCCGCCGCGATGCTCACCGATCAGTCGGTCAGGCCGCCGCAGCGGGTGCGCCCGAGCGACGAGGCCCGCAAGCTCTACCGCGAGCTGGCTCGCAAGGCGCATCCGGATCTGGCGGACGACGAGACGGAGCGGAACCGGCGTGACGAGTTCATCTCGCGGGTCAACGCCGCGTACGCACGTGGTGACGAAGCGTTGCTGAGGGAGCTGGGCGAGGAGTGGGCCGCAGGGCCGGTGCCCGCGGAACGGCAGCCCAGCCCCACCGAGGAGCTGTACGCGCGACTCGAGTGGCTCGCGCAGCGCAAGGAGCTGCTCACCGTGGTCGCCCGCGAGCTGGAGGAAGGCGCGATCGGATCGATGCTGCGGCTGGCGCCCGACGACCCGGACCGGCTGCTGGACGAGATCGCCGAGCAACTGCTGGCCGAGGTCGCGGAGCGCGAGGCGGAGCTGGCGCGGCTGCTGGGCGGTTAGGCCTCTCCGGAGCAGTACGGGGGCGGTCCGCTGTGCAGCCGTGAAGCGGCGAGGCGTGGTCGGGTAGCGTCGGGGTTATGCAATTCGGATCTGGTGTGCCCACGGTCGAGGTCGGCGAGGTGTCGGCCGAGGACTTCCTGCTGGATGTCCGCGAGGACGATGAATGGGAGGCCGGCCACGTCGAGGGGGCGCTGCACATCCCCATCAGTGACTTCGTGGCCCGGTACGGCGAGCTGACCCAGGCGGCGCCGCAGGACGGCAGGGTTCATGTCATCTGCCGGTCGGGTGGGCGATCGGCGCAGGTCACGATGTACCTCGTGCAGCAGGGCATCGACGCGGTGAACGTCGACGGCGGTATGCAGATCTGGGCTGCTTCCGGCCGTCCGGTCGTGGACGCCAAGGGGCAGCCGGGCTTCGTGCTCTAAGGGCCGTAGCACTCGCAGGTCAGCTCAGAGCATGGGCGGCGAGCAGGTCGCCCAGTGCTTCCTCGTACGCCGCGGCCGGTCCGAGTGACAGCTCGAGGTGTTTGGCCCAGGCGTGGTAGCGGTGCAGCGGGTAGTCGGTGTCGGCGCCGAAGCCGCCGTGGAGATGCTGGGCCGTCTGTACGACCCGTCGTACGCCGTCGGATGCCCAGATCTTGGCGACCGCCACATCGCCCGACGCCGGCAGCGCGCCACCCGCGGCCGTGCTGATGCGCCAGGCGGCCTGCCAGAGGGTGGCCTCCATCGCGCGCAGGTCGATGTACCGGTCGGCGGCCTGCACGGCGACGGCCTGGAAGGTGGCGATCGGGAACCCGAACTGCTCGCGTTTGCCGGTGTACTCGCTGGTCATGGCGAGCACGCCCTCGCCGAGGCCCAGCGCCAGCGCGCAGGTGCCGGTGGCGAGGAGGTTCCGCAGCCACTCCCAGGCCCCCTCGGCTTCGACGACGTCGCGGGCGCGGACGCGTACGGAGTCCAGGCGGAGTTCGCCGAGGCGTTCGCCGCTCGTGGAGACCTGCTCGGCGAGCTCCGTGCCCTCGTGGCCGCGGGGAACGAGCGCCAGAACGGTGCGCCCATCGCCGGTGTGCGCGGGGATCAGGACCAGATCGGCGTTCTGCGCCCAGGGCACGGCTGTCTGGACGCCTTCCAGCACCCATGCGTCGCCGTCCCGCTCCGCGGTGACGGCGAGTTCGGCCGGGTCGTGGCCGGTACGGCCGCCTGCGGCCACGGTCAGGACGAGCTCACCGCGTGCGGCACGCGGGAGTATGTCGCGCTTCAGTTCGTCGCCGCCGTGGGTCTGTACGGCGTCTGCCGCGGCGCTGCTCTCCAGCAGCGGGACGCGGGCGAGCACTTTCGCGGATTCCCGCAGTACGAGGCAGAGGGCGATGGCGTCCAGGCCGGCGCCGCCGTACTCGGGTCCCAGCAGCAGACTCAGCAGATCGGTGTCGGCGAGCCTGGCCCACAGCGCCCGGTCGAAGTCCTCGGCGACGGCGCCCGGGGTGAGGGCGGGGCTGGGTACGCCGTCCGGTGTGTCCCCGGCGAACACTGCTTTCGCCGCCTCTGCGGCCGCCTGCTGTTCCTCGGTGAAGGTGAAGTCCACGGCCTGTCCTCCCGCGATACGGCGACCGATATGGGCACGGGCACTGGCAGTCGATCGATCCGGCGGTCCGGGCCATCGATCTGACGGTGCGTCAAGATAGAACAGGTTCTATGAGAAGGGAACGGCGCGAGCAGATTCCGGAGCCGAACCGCTCTCCACCTGCACCCTCCGGCCGTCGGGCGGCCTGTTGCTTCGGGTTCCGGACGGGACGCGAGCGCGGACCGGCGCCGTAAGGTGTCAACCCTGTGGACAACGTCACGGACCGCTGTGCCGGGCGGGCAGACCTGGGTACCGTCCGGTGCGAAAGTCGGCAATCGGGGATCGGGGATCGGGGCGGAATGGACGCGTACGACAAGGGCTCGAGCGCCTGGGCCGCCCGACCCGCCACGTCCTCCGCCGCCGCTGCGCAGCCCGCCCCTGCTCAGGCCCAGCCGCCGCCACCTTTCCAGGATCAGCCCCCGCCGCCCCCTCCCCGGACCGGCATAGCAGCGCTCTCCTTCCGCTACCAGATCGTCGCCGCGCTCGCGCTCGGGACGATCGCGCTTGCTGCGTGTGCGCACCTCGCGATGGTGTTTCTGCACGTCGCTCCGTCGAACACCGTGACCAAGCAGCACGGGCAGGCGATCAACGACTGGATATATCCCGAGTTCGAGCAGAACTGGAAGCTCTTCGCCCCCAACCCCCTGCAGCAGAACATCTCGGTGCAGGCGCGGGCCGAGGTCCGTACCGCGGACGGAGCCGTCCGGACGACCGGCTGGTACGACCTCTCCGCGCAGGACGGAGCCGCCATCGACGGCAACCTCCTGCCGAGCCACACCCAGCAGAACGAACTGCGCCGGGCGTGGGACTTCTACCTCTCCTCGCACGATGCCGAGAACCGCCCGGCCGGTCTGCGCGGTGACCTCTCGGAGCGCTACATACGCCGCATCGTCGTGCTGCGTATCGAGCGCGAGAACCCCGGCGGACGTGGCGCCGTCATCGAGCGCGTCCAGGTCCGTTCGAGGACGGCCAATGTGGCGCCGCCCGAGTGGAGCGACGAGAAGATCGACACCCGGCCCGTGTTCCGTGAGCTCCCCTGGTGGCCGGTGACGCCGGACGACGCGCCTCTGGCTCGCAACACGAAGGCGGAGGTGAGCGGCCGGTGAACCGTCTCGACCGTCCCGAGCGGCCGGTCGCGTTGCTCGCGCGCGGCATCGCGAGCGTCACCGCGACCGCACTCGGCCCGTACCAGACCGCGGTGATCCGTATCGGCTTCTCCGCGACCTGGCTGCTGTTCCTCCTGCGCGAGCTGCCGAACCGGCATGAGCTGTACGGGCCCGAAGGCCCGTGGAACTGGGACATGGCCCAGCAGCTCATCGCGAGCAACCACGCCTTCACGGCGCTGATGTGGTCCGACAGCGGGCTGTGGTTCGAGACGGTCTACGCGCTGGCGATGGTCTCCAGCGCCCTGCTGATGGTCGGCTGGCGCACCCGCACGATGTCCGTGCTCTTCATGGTCGGGGTGCTGTCGCTGCAGAACCGCAGCGTCTTCATGGGCGATGGCGGCGACAACGTCATTCACCTGATGTCGGTCTATCTGGTGCTCACGCGCTGCGGGCAGGTCTGGTCTCTGGACGCACGGCGGCTGCGGCGCGCGCAGGCGGCACGCGCGCGTGAGGCCTCACACACGCGTGAGGAGGCACGCGCGCGTGGCGAGGCCGAGCGTTCCGGGGTGGACGAGAGCGGACAGCCCTGGAACGAGGGTGGACAGCCCGGCAACGAGAGCGTGCATCTCCAGGACGAGAGCCGGGACAGGGTCGGTCCGGTCCTGTGGTGGGTGCTCGGGCTCGCGCTCTCCGCCGTGACGTTCATGGGCGAACTGCGCTGGGGCTGGCTGCTGGTCTTCTGGGGCCTGTGGGCTGTACACGGCCTGTGGTGGGTCGTCGGGCGACGCGCACCGGGCGGGGAGCCGCGTGTGCTCCTCGACATCGTCGCCAATCTCGTCCACAACGCCGCACTCTTCGTGATCATGGCCGAGGCCTGTCTGATCTACGCCACCGCGGGCTGGTACAAGGTCCAGGGCAGCCGTTGGCAGGACGGCACCGCGGTCTACTACCCGCTCCAGCTCGACTCTTTCTCGCCCTGGCCCGCCCTCTCCGACGCGCTCGCCGCCCACGGCACCCTCGTGATGCTGATGACGTACGGGACGGTCGCGGTCCAGGTCGCCTTTCCGTTCACCCTCTTCAACAGGCGCGTCAAGAACGTCCTGCTGGCTGCGATGATCTGCGAGCACGCCGTCATCGCCGTCGTGCTCGGCCTGCCGTTCTTCTCGCTCGCGATGATCAGCGCTGATGCGGTCTTCCTGCCGACGTCGTTCCTCAGGCGCGTGGGCGGATGGGCGGCACGCGCGCGTGGCGGGCTGTTTTCGCGCGGGCGCGGGTCCCGGCGGGAACGCAAGGTGCCGGGACAGCGCCGGGGCAAGGAGCCGGACCCGGAAAGCGCGGAGCACGCGCGCGTAGGCTTCACGGCATGAACGAGCCCTCTGCCCCAGCCGCCGCTGCCGCGCCCACGGACGCGGTACGCACCTGGCGAGGGCTCGCCGACACCGCCGTACTGCTCGACGGATTCCACGCCCTCAAACACGCCATGCGCTTCGGCGCGCAGATCCCTGTCGCCCTGACCAGCGACCGGGCGGCTGTGCTCGGCCTGGCCGAGGACCTCGCCCCCGACCTGCGGGATCCGCTCGGTGCGCTGCTGGTCGAGGTCACGGACGAGACGCTGCGGGCCCTCGTCCCCCGAATCCACCCCACCGGTGTGGCCGCCCTGGCCGTACGTCCCTCGCGCACCGCCAATCTGGAGGTGCTGGCGCGTATGCCCCGCTCGGCGCCGGTGGTGGTGCTCGACAACCCGCGCAACCTGGGCAACGCCGGAGCGGTCATCCGTCTCGCGGCCGGTTTCGGGGTGACGGGCGTGGTGACCACGGGCACCCTCGACCCCTGGCATCCGACGGTCGTCCGCGGCGGTGCGGGGCTGCACTTCGGCACGGCGGTGGAGCGCCTGGACGTCGCCGGTCTGCCGCAGGGGCCGCTGTTCGCGCTCGACGCGGAGGGCGAGGACATCCGGGGCTTGAAGATCCCGGACGACGCGGTCCTCGCCTTCGGCTCCGAGCGCAGCGGGCTGTCCGGCGAGGTCCGCGGGCGGGCGGACCACTTGGTGTCACTGCCGATGCGGCCCCAGGTCTCCAGCTACAACCTGGCTACCAGCGTGGCCATGGCCCTCTACCACTGGTCCGCCTTCCACTGACCGCCGGCGGCACGGAAGTCACCGGCACGGAAGTCACCGGCACGGAAGGGAAAGTGTGACCTCGTGCGACTGGCCCGCTTCCCCGCTGCCCTTACGCCTCGCGTCGCACCTCCACCACCCGGAACCGGTTCGCCACGAACGCACCGTCGCACAGGGCCGAGTTCGCCGCCGGGTTGCCGCCCGAGCCGTGGAAGTCGGAGAACGCGGCAGTCTGGTTGACGTACACGCCGCCCGTGAGGTTCAGGGACAGCTGGGCGCACTCCTCAAGGCACGCCTCCTCGATCGACTGGGAGACCTCGTCCGACGTCGTGTACGCACCGACGGTCATCGCCCCCTTGTCGCGCACCGTGCTCCGCAGCAGCTCCACGGCGTCCGCCGCCGAGTCGACCGCGACGGCGAATGAGACCGGGCCGAAGCACTCGCTCCGATACGCCGCCTCGTCGTCCGGCTTGGCGCCGTCGAGCTTCACGATCAGCGGCGTACGTACCACGGCGTCGGGGAACTCCGGGTTGTTGATCTCCCGCGAGGGCAGGGCGACCTCGCCCAGGCCGGATGCGGCCTCCAGGCGGGCCTTCACATCCGGGTTGACCAGGGCGCCCAGGAGCGCGTTGGCGCGCGCGTCGTCGCCCAGCAGTCCGCTCACCGCGGCGGCAAGGTCGGCCACGAGCTCGTCGTAGGTCTTGTGGCCCGCGTCCGTGGTGACGCCCTCACGCGGGATCAGCAGATTCTGCGGGGTGGTGCACATCTGGCCGCTGTAGAGGGACAGAGAGAAGGCGAGGTTGGCCAGCATGCCCTGGTAGTCGTCGGTCGACTCGACGACGACCGTGTTGACGCCGGCCTTCTCCGTGTACACCTGCGCCTGGCGGGCGTTGGCCTCCAGCCACTCGCCGAACGCCGTCGAGCCCGTGTAGTCGATGATCTTGATTTCGGGGCGTACGGCGAGGGTCTTGGCGATGCCCTCGCCCGGGCGCTCGGCGGCCAGGGCCACCAGGTTCGGGTCGAAGCCCGCCTCGGCGAGCACCTCGCGGGCCACCTGCACGGTGAGGGCGAGCGGCAGCACCGCGCGGGGGTGCGGCTTGACCAGCACGGCGTTTCCGGTGGCCAGGGAGGCGAAGAGGCCCGAGTAGCCGTTCCAGGTCGGGAAGGTGTTGCAGCCGATCACCAGGGCGATGCCGCGCGGCACGGCCGTGAACTGCTTGCTCAGCGCCAGCGGGTCCCGCTTGCCCTGCGGCTTCGTCCACTCCGCGGTGTCCGGGGTCCGGGCCTGCTCCACGTACGCGTACGCCACCGCTTCGAGGCCGCGATCCTGGGCGTGCGGGCCGCCCGCCTGGAACGCCATCATGAAGGCCTGTCCGCTGGTGTGCATGACCGCGTGTGCGAACTCGTGCGTGCGGGCGCTGATCCGGGCCAGGATCTCCAGACACGTCACCGCACGCAGCTCCGCGCCCGCGTCCCGCCACGCGCGCATGCCCGCGCGCATCGCGGGCAGCAGGGCGTCGATGTCCGCATGCGGATAGGTGATGCCCAGCGCCGGTCCGTACGGCGAGACCTCGCCGCCGACCCAGTCGTCCGTGCCCGGCTGGCCGAGATCCATGCGGCTGCCCAGGAGAGCGTCGAAGGCGGCCTTGCCGTCGGCCGCACTCAGGCTGCCGTCCTCGCCGTAGGCCTTGGGGTGCTCGGGGTGCGGGGACCAGTACGCGCGCGTGCGGATCGTTTCCAGCGCCTGGTCGAGAGTGGGCCGGTGCTTGTCGATCAGCTGGTGCGCGGTGAGTTCGGCGGTCATCGGGGACCAACTCCTCCTCGGACCGGCTCGTCGTCGAGCCGGCGGGCTGGGCGGTGGGCGACTGGGCTTGCTGAGCAGAGTGAGCGGCTGGGAAAAGTGAGCGGCTGGGCAGGAACGGACTGACAGAGCTAGAGTAACCGAACGATCGGTCGGGACAAGGGGGGTCCGCCGAGCCTGTGGAAAACCCGGTGCGGGAGGATCGCGAGCATGACAGGACTTGACCCGGGCCGCTCCGGCCCCAGCCGCGCTGGTCACGACGCTGACAGTCCCGGTCGGGGCACCCCGGTCGGCGTGGTGGGCACCGGCACCATGGGCCAGGGCATAGCCCAGGTGGCGCTGCTCGCCGGCCATCCGGTGCGGCTGTACGACGCCGCGCCGGGCCGTGCGAAAGCGGCTGCCGAGGCGATCGACGCCCGGCTCGGCCGGCTCGTCGAGAAGGGCCGGCTGACCGGTGCGGAACGTGACGCGGCGATTGCCCGTCTGCAGCCGGCCGAAAGCACCGCCGACCTCGCCGGATCCGGCCTGATCGTCGAGGCGGTCGTCGAGCGGCTCGACGTCAAGCAGCAGCTGTTCCGCGAGCTCGAGGACGTCGTCGGCGACGACTGCCTGCTGGCCACCAACACCTCGTCGCTGTCCGTTACAGCGATCGCCGGCGCGCTGCGCAACCCGGGCAGGTTCGTCGGGCTGCACTTCTTCAACCCGGCACCGCTGATGCCGCTCGTGGAGGTCGTCTCCGGCTTCGCGACGGACGTGGCATCGGCCACGCGCGCGTACGAGACGGCCCGCTCCTGGGGGAAGACCCCCGTGGCCTGCGCCGACACCCCCGGCTTCATCGTGAACCGCATCGCGCGACCCTTCTACGCCGAGGCGTTCACGGTGTACGAGCACCAGGGCGCAGACCCCGCCACGATCGACGCGGTGCTCCGCGAGTCGGGCGGTTTCCGGATGGGCGCGTTCGAGCTGACCGACCTCATCGGGCAGGACGTCAACGAAGCCGTCACGCGCTCCGTGTGGGAGTCCTTCTTCCAGGACGCGCGCTTCGCTCCATCGCTCGTCCAGCGCCGCCTGGTCGAGGCCGGGATGCTGGGCCACAAGTCGGGCCGTGGCTGGTACGCGTACGGGGACGGCGCCGAGCAGCCCGAACCGCACACCGCCGACCCGGCCGAGCCCCCGGCGTACGTCGTCGCCGAGGGCGATCTCGGTCCCGCCCGCGACCTCCTCGCGCTGATCCGCGAGGCGGGCATCACGGTGCGCGAGGAGGACGAGGACCAGGGCACGCGGCTGGCGCTGCCCGGCGGCGGACAGCTGGCGCTCGCGGACGGCCAGACGTCCGTCGAGTTCCGCGACGTGGTCTATTTCGACCTGGCGCTCGACTACCGCGCGGCGACCCGGATCGCTCTGTCGGCCTCGCAGGACACCTCCGCGCGGACGGTCGCCGAGGCCACCGGGCTCTTCCAGGCGCTCGGCAAGGACGTCAGTGTCATCGGCGACGTCCCCGGCATGATCGTCGCCCGTACCGTCGCCCGGCTCATCGACCTGGCCTTCGACGCCGTCGCCAAGGGCGTGGCCACGGAGGAGGACATCGACACGGCGATGCGGCTGGGCGTCAACTACCCGCTGGGGCCCGTCGAATGGAGCCGGAAGCTCGGCAGGAACTGGGCGTACGCCCTGCTGGACGATCTGCACATGCGTGATCCGTCCGGCCGCTGCGCGCCGTCACTGGCCCTCTACCGGCACGCGTACGCCTCCGAGAAGCGGGAGTCCGCCTCATGACCGCCGCCAAGCGCGACACCTACACGCCCGAGACGCTGCTCTCCGTCGCCGTCGAGGTCTTCATCGAGCGCGGCTACGACGGCACGTCCATGGAGCACCTCTCCAAGGCGGCGGGCATCTCGAAGTCGTCGATCTACCACCATGTCGCGGGCAAGGAGGAGCTGCTGCGGCGGGCCGTCAGCCGGGCGCTCGACGGGCTGTTCGGGATCCTCGACGAGGAGCACGCGCGCGTGGGGCGCGCCGTGGAGCGTCTCGAGTACGTCACGCGCCGCATGGTCGAGGTCCTCATCGCCGAACTGCCGTACGTGACGCTGCTGCTGCGCGTGCGCGGCAACACCGGCACCGAACGCTGGGCCCTGGAGCGCCGCCGCGACTTCGACCACCGCGTGGCCGACCTGCTGAAGGCCGCGGCCGCCGACGGCGACGTACGCGGGGACGTCGAGGTCCGGCTGGCGACCCGGCTGGTCTTCGGCATGATCAACTCGATCGTGGAGTGGTACCGGCCCGACGGCCGGGGGGCCGGAGTGCAGGAAATCGCCGACGCCGTAGTGCAGTTGGTCTTCTCCGGACTCCGCAAGGAGGACTGAGGCGCCGCTTCGCGGCCGCGGTCGGTCAGGTCTCCGCGTCCAGGTCGTCCTCCTCGAAGACCAGCAACGTGCGCGTGCTGAGCACTTCGGGGATGGCCTGCAGCTTGGTGAGCACGACATCGCGCAGCGCCCTGGTGTCCGGCGTGTGCACCAGCAGCAGAACGTCGAAGTCACCGCTCACCAGGGCGATGTGCGCGGCCTCGGGCAGGGCCCGCAGCTGTTCGCGCACCGTGCGCCAGGAGTTCTGCACGATCTTGAGGGTGATGTAGGCGGAGGCGCCCTGCCCGGCCCGCTCGTGGTCGATGCGGGCGCTGAACCCGCGGATCACGCCGTCCTCGATGAGCCGGTTGATGCGGGCGTACGCATTGGCCCGGGACACATGGACGCGATCCGCCACGGACCGTATCGACGCCCGGCCGTCCGCCTGGAGCAACTGCAGGATGTCGCGGTCTATGGCGTCCAGGGGGCGGAGCCCGCTCCCCGGACGGTCGGCCGGCGGACGGGACTGGCTCTCCGGACGGCCGGACTCCACCCCTTCGGCCATTCGTTCAGATGCCATGTCCCCCCGCCTCTCTACCATGGACGTACTGCCTCCATCCCAGGTTGTGGAGAACCGATTGTCCACAGCCTGGAGCCGCCTGTAGCCAAAATGTGCCGACGACCGAACAATCGGTAGGTGAGGCGCATCACACGCCGCGCCTCTCGGACGCTCCCACGAGGAGACCTCCCCCGGCCCTTCGGAGTCGGGGGCACAGCACGAGGAGGTGCACGCGGTGAAGAGTCGCAGCCTGTCGGTCATGGATCAGCGGGGCGCTTACCGGCCCGCTCCGCCCCCGGCCTGGCAGCCCCGTACGGACCCCGCGCCGCTGCTGCCGGACGCCGAGCCGTACCGCGTCCTGGGCACCGAGGCCGCCCGCAAGGCCGACCCCGGGCTGCTGCGCCGCCTGTACGGAGAGCTGGTGCGCGGCCGCAGGTACAACGCGCAGGCGACGGCCCTCACCAAGCAGGGCAGGCTCGCCGTCTATCCGTCGAGCAGCGGGCAGGAGGCCTGCCAGGTCGCGGCCGCCCTCGCCCTCGAGGACCGGGACTGGCTCTTCCCCAGCTACCGCGACACGCTCGCCGCCATAGCCCGCGGCCTCGACCCCGTCCAGGCACTGACCCTGCTGCGCGGCGACTGGCACACCGGCTACGACCCGCGCGAACACCGCATCGCGCCCCTCTGCACGCCCCTGGCGACGCAGCTGCCGCACGCCGTGGGCCTCGCCCATGCGGCCCGCCTCAAGGGCGACGACGTCGTCGCGCTGGCCATGGTGGGCGACGGCGGCACCAGCGAGGGCGACTTCCACGAGGCGCTGAACTTCGCGGCGGTGTGGCAGGCGCCTGTCGTCTTCCTCGTCCAGAACAACGGCTTCGCGATCTCCGTGCCGCTCGCCAAGCAGACCGCGGCCCCGTCGCTCGCCCACAAGGCCGTGGGCTACGGCATGCCCGGGCGGCTCGTCGACGGCAACGACGCGGTCGCGGTGCACGAGGTGCTCACCGACGCCGTGCGGCACGCGCGCGCGGGCGGCGGCCCGACCCTCGTCGAGGCGGTGACCTACCGCATCGACGCCCATACGAACGCCGACGACGCCACGCGCTACCGCGGCGACGAAGAGGTCGAGGCCTGGCGCCGGCACGACCCGATCGCGCTGCTGGAGCGCGAGCTCACCGACCGCGGGCTGCTCGACGAGGATGCCGTCCGCGAGGCGCGCGAGGACGCCGAGGAGATGGCCGCGGACCTGCGCGCCCGCATGAACCAGGACCCGCAGCTCGACCCCATGGACCTCTTCGCCCACGTGTACGCAGAGCCGACCCCGCAACTGCGCGAGCAGGCCGCCCAGTTGCGGGCCGAACTCGCCGCGGAGGCCTTGGACAGCACGGAGGCCCCGGACGCCGCGGACACCTCCGATATCGCGGACACGACGCTGGAAGGGACCGGACGATGACCACCGTCGCGGCCAAACCGGCCGCCGTCGCCGCCAAGCCGGCCACCATGGCGCAGGCACTCGGGCGGGCACTGCGCGACGCGATGGCCGAGGACCCGGCCGTCCATGTGATGGGCGAGGACGTCGGGACGCTCGGCGGGGTCTTCCGGGTCACCGACGGGCTCGCCAGGGAGTTCGGCGACGACCGCTGCACGGACACCCCGCTCGCGGAGGCAGGCATCCTGGGGACCGCCGTCGGCATGGCGATGTACGGGCTGCGGCCCGTGGTGGAGATGCAGTTCGACGCCTTCGCCTACCCCGCGTTCGAGCAGCTCGTCTCGCATGTGGCCCGGATGCGGAACCGCACCAAGGGCAGGATGCCGCTGCCCCTCACGGTGCGCGTGCCCTACGGCGGCGGCATCGGCGGCGTGGAGCACCACAGCGACTCCTCCGAGGCGTACTACATGGCGACGCCCGGAGTTCACGTCGTCACGCCCGCCACGGTCGCCGACGCCTACGGGCTGCTGCGGGACGCCATCGCCTCCGACGACCCGGTCGTCTTCCTGGAACCGAAGCGCCTGTACTGGTCCAAGGCCGACTGGAACCCCGAGCATCCGCTGACCGTTGAACCCATAGGCCGCGCGGTGGTGCGGCGCCCGGGCCGGAGCGCCACGCTCATCACGTACGGCCCGTCGTTGCCCGTCTGCCTGGAGGCGGCCGAGGCGGCGCGGGCGGAGGGCTGGGACCTCGAAGTCGTCGATCTGCGCTCCCTGGTGCCGTTCGACGATGAGACGGTGTGCGCGTCGGTGCGGCGGACCGGGCGCGCGGTCGTCGTGCACGAGTCGGGCGGGTTCGGTGGTCCGGGAGGGGAGATCGCGGCACGGGTCACCGAGCGCTGCTTCCACCACCTCGAGGCGCCGGTGCTGCGCGTGACGGGGTTCGACATCCCGTATCCGCCGCCTATGCTCGAGCGGCACCACCTGCCTGGCGTCGACCGGATCCTGGACGCCGTGGCACGGCTGCAGTGGGAGGCGGAGAGCTGATGGCGCAGGCTTCTGAGATGCACAGTCTTGAATTCAGACTGCCTGACCTGGGCGAAGGGCTCACCGAGGCGGAGATCGTCCGCTGGCTGGTGGAGGTCGGCGATCTCGTCGCCGTCGACCAGCCGGTCGTCGAGGTGGAGACGGCCAAGGCGATGATCGAGGTCCCGTGCCCGTATGGGGGCGTGGTGACCGCGCGCTTCGGTGAGGAGGGCACGGAACTGCCCGTGGGAGCCCCCCTGCTGACGGTGGCGGTGGGGGCGCCTGCCGCCGGTTCGGCCGGGGATGGAGCAGCCGGGGGCGGTCCAGCCGGGAACGGTTCAGCTGTGGGCGGGCCGGGAGAAATCGTCCGGGGAGAAGCGGGCTCAGGAGGAACGGCGCCGGTCGGCGCGCGGACGTCCCCCAGCCCGTCGCCGTCCCCGAGCCAGAGGCCGTCCCCGAGCTCGAGGCCGTCCGGCTCGTCCGGAGGGGACTCATCCGGCGGGTCCTCGGGCAATGTCCTCGTCGGCTACGGCACGGGCGCCGCACCCGCGCGACGCCGCAGGGTCCGCCCGGCGGCTCCCGCACCGGCGGCCGAGGCGCAGGCGACCTCCGAAGCACCCGTGCGCGATGAGGGCCCGGTGCCGGTCATGTCCCCTCTCGTACGGAAGCTGGCCCGGGAACACGGCCTGGACCTGCACGAGTTGGCCGGTTCCGGACCCGAGGGGCTGATCACGCGTGCCGACGTCGAGGACGCCGTACGGGCCGCGGGGCGAGCAGGTGCGCCGACCCGGGCAGGGCTAGGCGTCCCCGCACCGGCCGAGACTGGCGCAGCGCGGGCGGGGCAGGGCCTCGCGCCGGAGCCCGCGGACCTCCTGCGGACCGGACACGCCCCTGCTGCGGAGCCCGTGGCCGCGAGGGCCGGCGCACCCGCCCCCGGGATCACCGATGCCCCTGGTGTCCGCGTTCCGCTGCGCGGCGTCCGTGGCGCGGTCGCCGACAAGCTCTCGCGCAGCCGCCGCGAGATACCCGACGCGACCTGCTGGGTGGACGCGGACGCCACGGAACTGATGCAGGCACTGGCGGCCATGCAGAGTCATCCCGGCGGATACGCCCGGACTCCCGAGGCGGGCGGTCAGAAGATCTCGCTACTCGCCCTGCTCGCCCGCATCTGCACCGCTGCCCTCGCCCGCTACCCGGAGCTCAACTCCAGGGTGGACATGGAGGCCCGCGAGATCGTGCAGCTCGACCGGGTGCACCTGGGGTTCGCCGCGCAGACCGAGCGTGGGCTCGTCGTGCCCGTCGTGCGGGACGCGCACACGCGGAACGTGGAGTCCCTGAGCGCGGAGATCGCCCGGCTGACCGAGTCGGCCCGGGCCGGGACGCTGACCCCGGGCGAGCTCACCGGCTCCACCTTCACGCTGAACAACTACGGGGTGTTCGGGGTCGACGGCTCCACGCCGATCATCAACCACCCGGAGGCCGCCATGCTGGGTGTGGGCCGGATCGCCCCCAAGCCCTGGGTGTACCAAGGGGAGTTGGCGGTGCGGAAGGTCGTACAGCTCTCACTGACCTTCGACCACCGGGTCTGCGACGGCGGCACGGCGGGAGGCTTCCTGCGCTACGTGGCGGACTGCGTAGAGCAGCCGGCGGTGCTGCTGCGCACGCTCTGAGCCCCGGCCCTCGAAGACGCGACCTGCTACGGCTTCTTACGATGCGGTCGCGGGGGTGGCAATGATCCTTCGGACGCCCATACTCGGGGCATGAGCGCGTACGAGGCCGAGCCCCAGGCCGACCCCGAGCCCCAGGCCGTCCCCGTGGCCGCCTACGACGCAGTGATCCTCGCCGGGGGCGCCGCGCGGCGGCTCGGCGGCGCGGACAAACCGGCGCTGCGCGTGGGCGGCAGGGCCCTGCTCGACCGGGTGCTCGCGGCCTGTGCCGGTGCCTCCACCACGGTCGTCGTGGCCGGGCGCAGGCCCATCGTGCGGCCCGTGGTGTGGGCGCGCGAGGAACCGCCGGGAGCCGGCCCCCTTGCCGCACTCGACGCGGGACTGCGCCGCACGACGGCGGAGAGCGTGGTCGTCCTCTCCGCGGACCTGCCGTTCCTGCACGAGGAAACGGTGCGTCGCCTGCTGAGCACCCTCCGGGAACGCGGCGCCGAAGGCGCGGTGCTGACCGACCCCGACGGCCGGGACCAGCCGCTCGTCGCGGCCTACCGGAGCGAACCCCTGCGCCGCGAACTGGCGCTGCTGGCCGCCGAACACGGCAGCCTGACCGGTCTGCCGCTGCGGCTGCTCACCGCGGAGCTCGAACTCACGCGTATTTCCGACCCCGTCGCGTCGTTCGACTGCGACACCTGGGAGGACGTCGCTGCCGCCCGGGCACGTATCAGGGAGCATGGGCACGTGTTGGATGAATGGATTACCGCAGTCAAGGACGAGCTGGGCATCGACCTGGACGTCGACGTCCGCCTGCTGCTCGATCTGGCCCGGGACGCGGCGCACGGCGTCGACCGGCCCGCGGCGCCGCTGACGACGTTTCTCGTCGGCTACGCGGCAGCCCAGGGCAAGGGCGGCCCGGAAGCCGTGGCCGAGGCGGCCCGCAGGGCCGCGGCTCTCGCGGACCGTTGGGCGAACGAGGACCGGCCCGACGCACCGGACGCCGGATGACCGGGCAGAAGGCCGATCCGAGCCGGGCAGCCGGGAGGGACCAAGCTGCCCAGCGCGCGCAGGGCAGCCACGACACCTGGGATACCGGTGCCGGTGCCGGTGCCGGTGCCGCTGTCCCTGCCGACGATCTCGACGACCTCGACATGGACGAGGCCATCGCCCTGGCCAGAGAGGGCCTGGCCTCCGGAACAGACGACCGCGCGCCCCGATCCCCCCGCGCCACCGCACATTCCGGCCAAGCCGAGCACGCCCACCAGGCTCACCAGGCTCACGACGCCCGCCAAGCCCCGCACGCCGATCACCCAGGCGGGTCTGCCCGCCAGGCCGGTCAACCCCCCT
The DNA here is from genome assembly GCF_040295225.1 of Streptomyces sp. NPDC002896. Taxonomy (NCBI): domain Bacteria; kingdom Bacillati; phylum Actinomycetota; class Actinomycetes; order Kitasatosporales; family Streptomycetaceae; genus Streptomyces; species Streptomyces sp. NPDC002896. The sequence continues at coordinate 108,881 of NZ_JBEOVA010000005.1, forward strand.
CCGATCCGCCGCCGGGCCACAAGGCCAAGCAGCGGCACGACCGGCACTCCGCCACGCCCTGGCCCGAGGCGCGCGCCATTGCCACTCGCGCGGCCCGCTCGGTGCCGCCGCCCGCCCCGGTCCCCGTACCGCTCGATGCCGCGCTCGGACTCGTTCTCGCCGCGCCCCTCACGGCGCTCACCGACCTGCCGTCCTTCGACTCCTCGGCCATGGACGGCTGGGCGGTGGCCGGGCCCGGCCCCTGGGACGTACGCGCGGACGGCATTCTCGCGGGTCACGAGGTACCGGAGCAGCTCGCCGACGGAGAGGCGGTCCGTATCGCCACCGGCGCCCGGGTGCCGCAGGACGCGACCGCCGTCGTCCGCAGCGAGCACGGCCGTATCGACGACAAGGGCCGTCTGCATGCCCAGCGCGAGGTCGTCCCGGGCCAGGACATCCGCCCCCGTGGACAGGAATGCCGCACCGGCGACCAACTGCTGCCGCCCGGCACGCTGGTCACTCCGGCGGTGCTGGGGCTCGCCGCGGCCGCGGGGTACGACGAGCTGTCCGCCGTCCCGAGGCCCCGCGTCGAAGTCCTCGTCCTGGGCGATGAGTTGCTGACCGAGGGCAGGCCACGCGACGGACTGATCCGGGATGCGCTCGGCCCGATGCTTCCGCCGTGGCTGCGCGCACTCGGCGCGGACGTCGTTTCCACCCGCCGGCTAGGCGACGACGCCGAGGCGCTGCACACGGCGATCTCCACGTCCGACGCCGACCTGATCCTCACGACCGGTGGAACGGCCGCTGGTCCCGTCGACCATGTCCACCCCACGCTGAGCCGCCTCGGTGCCGAGCTCCTCGTGAACGGCGTCAAGGTCCGCCCGGGTCACCCGATGCTGCTGGCCCGCACCAAGGAGAACCAGCACCTCGTAGGCCTGCCCGGCAATCCCCTGGCCGCCGTCTCCGGACTGCTGACGCTCGCCGAGCCCCTGCTGCGGGTCCTCGCCGGCCAGGCGCCCCCGGAGCCGTACACGGTGCCGGTGCGCGACGCCGTGCACGGGCACCCACAAGACACGCGGCTGGTGCCCGTGGTGATCCGGGCCGACCGGGCGGTGCCGTTGCACTACTACGGCCCGGCGATGCTGCGCGGAATCGCGGGGGCCGACGGTCTTGCCGTCGTACCGCCGGGCGGTGCGCAGCCGGGGCAGAACCTCGAAATCCTTGATCTTCCGTGGGCGCTGTCCGGAATCGGGGTGTGTTTCACGTGAAACTTCCGGGCCAGGACGCGATCGCCCGCCAGGCTGACGAACACCTCGTCACCCACCAGGTGAGTCTTCCCCGCCGGGTCGTCGAACGCCCCCTGCGCCAGGTCGCCAAGCGGCTCGCGATGGCCTTGGCGGTGCTGGTCGGCACCGCCTTCATCGTGTACGCCGACAGCGGCGGTTACAACGACAACTCCGACGGCCGAGTCGACCTGCTCGACGCCTTCTACTACGCGACCGTCACCCTCTCCACCACCGGATACGGCGACATCACACCGGTAAGCGACGGCGCCCGACTCACCAACATTTTCGTCATCACGCCCCTGCGCGTGCTGTTCCTGATCATTCTGGTCGGCACGACTCTCGAGGTCCTCACCGAACGGACCCGGGAGGAGTGGCGGCTGAACCGCTGGAGGTCCATCTTGCGCGACCACACCGTCGTCATCGGCTTCGGGACCAAAGGCCGGTCTGCGATCCAGACCGTGTGCGCGACGGGGTTGAAGAAGGAACAGGTCGTGGTCGTCGACCCCAGTGAGAAAGCCATCGAATCCGCGACGGCCAACGGATACGCGGGCATCGTCGGCGACGCGACCCGCAGCGATGTGCTGGTGCGCGCCGAGGTGCAGAAGGCACGCCAGATCATCATTGCCACCCAGCGCGACGACACCGCCGTCCTGGTCACCCTCACCGCCCGGCAGCTCAACCGCGCAGCGAAGATCGTGGCCGCGGTCCGTGAAGAGGAGAACGCGCCGCTGCTGCGCCAGTCGGGGGCCGACGTGGTGATCACCAGCGCCAGTGCCGCCGGCCGGCTGCTCGGCCTGTCCGTCCTGAGCCCGAGTGCGGGCATGGTCCTCGAGGACCTCATTCAGCAGGGCAGCGGCCTCGACATCGTCGAGCGGCCGGTCATAAAGGCCGAGGTGGGACGCGGGCCACGGGAGGTGGAGGACCTGGTGGTGAGCGTGGTGCGCGGCCATCGCGTGCTCGGCTACGACGATCCGTCCGTCGGGGAGCTGAAGTTGACGGACCGCCTGATCACCATCGTCCGTGCCACCCCGGGCACTCGGATCACGCCGGACATGCGCCCGCTGCCGCAGGACTGAGCGCGGCGAACCAGGACGAGGCGGCGAACCAGGACGAGAAGGACGGGAACTACGGAAAGGACGGGAACGGGAAGCACGGGGCGGAGGGGAATGGGAAGGGCGGGAAGGGCGGAGCAAGGCCGGGCCGGAGGCCGGAGACGCAGGCAGGAGTAGCCTCGCCGCCATGCATGCGATCACGATCCCTGAACCCGGCGGTCCCGAAGCGCTCGTCTGGGCCGAGGTCCCCGATCCCGTGCCCGGCGAGGGCGAGGTTCTGGTCGAGGTGGCGGCCAGCGCGGTCAACCGCGCAGACCTGCTGCAGCGGCAGGGCTTCTACGACCCGCCGCCCGGCGCGTCCCCCTACCCCGGGCTCGAGTGCTCGGGCCGTATCGCCGCGCTGGGCCCCGGAGTCTCGGACTGGGCGGTCGGCGACGAGGTCTGCGCGCTGCTCGCGGGCGGCGGCTACGCCGAGAAGGTGGCCGTGCCCGTGGGGCAGCTGCTGCCCGTACCCGAAGGCGTCGACCTCGTCACGGCGGCTGCCCTGCCCGAGGTGACGTGCACCGTCTGGTCGAACGTCTTCATGATCGCCCACCTGCGCCCCGGCGAGACGCTGCTCGTGCATGGCGGATCGAGCGGTATCGGCACCATGGCGATCCAGCTCGCGAAGGCGGTCGGCGCCAAGGTCGCGGTCACCGCGGGCGGCAAGGAGAAGCTGCAGCGCTGCGCTGAGCTCGGCGCGGACATCCTCATCGACTACCGCGAGCAGGACTTCGTCGAGGAGGTGCGCGCCGCCACGGACGGTGCGGGAGCCGACGTCATCCTCGACATCATCGGCGCCAAGTACCTGGACCGGAATGTGAAGGCCCTGGCCGTCAACGGCCGGCTGGCGATCATCGGGATGCAGGGCGGCATCAAGGCCGAGCTGAACATCGCGACCCTGCTGAACAAGCGCGGCGCCATCACCGCGACCTCGCTGCGCGGGCGGCCGGCGGACGAGAAGGGCGCGATCGTCGCGGCGGTGCGTGAGCATGTGTGGCCGCTCATCAGCGGCGGACATGTGCGGCCGGTCGTCGACCGTACCGTGCCGATGAGCGAGGCCGCCGCCGCCCATCGCGTACTGGAGGAGAGCACGCACACGGGGAAGGTGGTTCTCACCCGCTAGTCACCCGCCCGCAGCAGCGGTTCCACCCTCCCGGGTGCACGGGGCGGCCAAATGGATCAGGCCCAGTGCCTGCATTGTCGTGAGATGTGACGATTGCTCCGTATCGCGACTCATGGCAGTCGTGTCTCACGGCACCACCGATTGTGCCTTCCTGGCACCGGGAGGGGGTCACCGATGTGACTCCACGGCTCCGAACGCATTGCCCCGCCGGGCTCCTGCTGCTCGCCGGGCTGCTTCTCTCCCCTGGCTGGGCCCTGCTCACCCCCGCATGGCATCAGCTGCCGTCTCCTGGCCCGCCCTCTGCCGTTCGTGCGTACGCATACGCGCCGGCCGCCGAGCCGAGTCCCGGGCGTACGGTTCCCGCCGCCGAGGAGTCGCGGGCCGGGAGCCGCCCCGGCGAAGGGCGGCCCAGACCGGGACGTGCGGACCCGCCGCCGTCGGACGACAGTGCCGAGCCGACGGGTACGGCCTCCGGGCCTGCGTCGAGCGGCACCGGTGCCCCGTCCTCCGACTCTCCTTCGTCCAGCTCCTCGGCGTCCTCCGGTTCCTCTGTGCCGTGGCCGCCGGATCCCCCCGTGCATCGCGACGAGGCCGTAGGGCCGACCTCGACGCCCACCGCGTCGGCCGACGCCACGCCTGACCCACGTGGGCAGGCCGCCGGCCCCACCGGGCCTGTCCTGGGGGTTCTGCCGCTCGGCACCGGACTGGTCCTCGTAGGGCTCGGGCTCGCCTTCCTGGCCCTGCGGCTGCGGCGCGGCTGACGGTTTTTTGCGCCCGCCCCGCCCCTTCCCGCTGCACCTGATATGCGGCTCCGCCGCGCGGCGGGGGCCAGCCCCTGGACCCCGTTGGGGGGCTTCGCCCCCACACCCCCATCGCCCTGACGGGCTCGTCCTCAAGCGCCGGACGGGCTGAATTTGCTCGTCCTCAAGCGCCGGACGGGCAGAAATTCGCTCCCGTGAACCACCCGCGCCGCGCCGTCGACCGCCTCTCCCGCGACATTTCTCACGACGGACACGCGCAGCCCGCATCCAGCCCCTGACCGGCCCGGACTCGACAGAACGCAGCCGCGCGTACACGGTGGATCACGGGCACGCGGGGGCACCACCGAGAAGAGACGTACGTGTGCGAGAGAATGGGCGGCATGGAGATGCCGAGGAACGAAAGGTCGCCGGAGAGCCCCCAGGTCCTGGTCGTGGGCCAGGACGGAATGGCGCTCGGCGGCGTAGGAGACGACGACTCCCGCGAGGTCCCGGTGACGGAGATGGTGGAGCAGCCCGCCAAGGTCATGCGGATCGGCAGCATGATCAAGCAGCTGCTGGAGGAGGTCAGGGCGGCGCCTCTGGACGAGGCGAGCAGGCAGCGGCTCAAGGAGATCCACTCGAGTTCCGTGAAGGAGCTCGAGGACGGACTTGCGCCCGAACTTGTCGAGGAGCTGGAGCGGCTCTCCCTCCCCTTCACGGACGAAGCGATTCCCTCGGATGCCGAACTGCGTATCGCGCAAGCCCAGTTGGTGGGCTGGCTCGAGGGCCTCTTCCACGGGATCCAGACGACCCTGTTCGCCCAGCAGATGGCAGCGCGGGCCCAACTGGAGCAGATGCGCCGCGCGTTGCCCCCGGGAGTCGGCGGCATGGAGGACGGCCAGGACCCGCGCGCGGGCGGCCGCGCCGGAGGCCCATACCTGTAGGTGAACCTCGGCGCTCCACAGGGGCCCGTACCCGTAGACCGGCCTCGTGGCACCGAGCCGCACCGCACCACACGGACGAAGTACACCGACCAAGAAGGGCCCGGCAGGCGCATCACGCGCCTGCCGGGCCCTTTCGTGTCGTGTGGTGCTCGCCTGCTGCTACGCCGGGTCGCCCGTCGAGATGCTGAGCTGGAAGTCCGGCATGTCCTTGGGGTCTTCGTCCGTGTCCGCCTCGGGGAACTGCTGCATGATCGTGCCCTCGCCGTACGTGTTCTCGTCGACGTACTTGATCTTGTAACCCCAGCCGGCCGCCTGCAGGCACTCCTTCACCGAGTCGATGTTCTTGAAGACGAAGTTGGGGACCTTGATCTTGTTCTCGTCGTTGTACGACTCGCCGGGCTCGGTGCACTCCGCTTTGTCGATCTTCTTCGTCGTGTCCGGCCCCTTGTGCCCCGCGACCTCCGACGCCGACGCCGACGGCGAACCGTTCGCCTCCGAGCCGTCGCTGCCCCCGTCGTCCCCGTTCAGCGTGATGGCCGTGATCAGGCCGCCTATGGCGATCAGCGCGACGACGATCGAGCCGACGATCACCGGCATGCTGCTCTTCCGGCCGCCGCCCGGGGCACCCGAACCGCCCGCCGGCTGGGTCGAGATGACGTACGGAGGCGGGGTCTGCAGGCCGCCCTGGTGTGCGTACGCCGCCGGGGCAGGGGTCGCTGCCGGGTGCTGGTAGCCGCTCTGCTGCGGATAGCCGTACCCCGGAGTGGGGGCGGGTGACGGGGTGGGGGCGCCGTAGGGGCCCGGCTGGTACGGCGTCTGCACGTTCCCCGTCGGGGCCGGCGTCGACTGGTCCACCGGCGGGAAGACGGCGGAGCCGACGCCCGCGCCGCTCGGCGTCTGCGTACCCGGCACGATGCTGGGCGCAGCCGGATGCAGCGACTGGGCCACGCGCAGGCACTCGTCGCGCATCGCCTCGGCGCTCGGGAAGCGTTCGTTGGGGTTCTTCTTCAGCGCGCGGGCGACCAGCGCGTCCACCGCCGGGGGCAGCGCCCGGTTGACCGAGGAGGGGGCGACCGGCACCTCCTGGACGTGCGCGTACGCGATGGCCAGCGGCGAGTCGGCGTCGAACGGCAGCCGTCCGGTGACCAGTTGGAACAGCATGATGCCGACGGAGTACAGGTCGGAGCGCGCGTCGACGCCCCTGCCGAGCGCCTGCTCCGGCGAGAGGTACTGCGGGGTGCCGACGACCATGCCGGTCTGCGTCATGGACGTGACACCCGACTGCATGGCGCGCGCGATGCCGAAGTCCATGACCTTGATGACGCCGCGCTTCGTCATCATCACGTTTCCCGGCTTGATGTCCCGGTGGACCAGGCCCATTTCGTGGCTGATCTCCAGGGCCGCCAGCACATCCGCGGTGATCTTCAGGGCCTTGTCGGCCGGCATCGCGCCGTACTGCGCGACGTCCGCGTCGAGCACGGAGCCGAGCGGCTTGCCCTCGACGTACTCCATGACGATGTACGGCGTCGTCATGCCGTCGAGCGTGTCCTCGCCGGTGTCGAAGACCGAGACGATGTTCGTGTGCGTGAGTTTGGCCACGGCCTGGGCCTCGCGCCGGAACCGCTCACGGAAGGCCTGCTCCCGCCCGAGCTCGGTGTGCAGCGTCTTGATCGCGACCTGACGGTCGAGCACCGAGTCGTAGGCGAGGTGGACCGACGCCATGCCGCCCTGGCCGAGCAGATCGCGCAGTTGGTACCGCCCGCCGGCAATCGAACGCTCCGCGTACCGGCCCTGTGCGCCGTCGTGGCTCATCTTCTGGGTCCCCCATCGGCGCGGGCGGTAGCTGCCGGGCTGCTCCCCGCGATCCGTTTGATCCGTGATCGATTCTCTTATTCCCGGCCAAGTCTGCCCGAGGGCACTGACACGTCAAGCTCGGTGCCCGTTCCGTGACCGTACGGGCAAGAAGGGTTCGCGGAAGCGTTACAGGGACCGTACGGGCGGTACACAGGACGTGCATCCCCGGGGACCCTGATTTGCAAGGTGACGGCCCCCCGAGGTTTCATGGCCGGTCCATCTCGGACCGGTGCGTTGCGTGAAGGCTGTAGCGTGGGCGGACGGAAGACCGTAAGAACCACCGCGCGGACGCGGGGCAGAAACGACGGCGAGGACTGATGGCACAGACGCAGCGCGCTCAGGGCCCGTCCGACCCCGAGGCGACTGGCGGCGGTATGTCAGATGCGCCGGAATTGTGGGGCAACGGCGGGCTTGTCGGAGACGGACGATACCGGCTGACCCGCAGACTCGGCCGGGGCGGCATGGCCGAGGTGTTCGCAGCCGAGGACGTACGGCTCGGCCGCACGGTCGCCGTCAAGCTGCTCCGCTCCGACCTCGCCGAGGACCCGGTCTCCAAGGCGCGCTTCACGCGCGAGGCCCAGTCGGTGGCGGGCCTCAACCACCACGCGGTGGTGGCGGTCTACGACTCCGGCGAGGACCAGGTCGGCGGCACCGTCGTGCCGTACATCGTCATGGAGATCGTCGAGGGCCGCACGATCCGCGATCTGCTGATCAACGCGGAGGCTCCGGGCCCCGAGCAGGCGCTGATCATCGTCTCCGGCGTCCTCGAGGCGCTCGCGTACTCGCACCAGCACGGCATCGTGCACCGCGACATCAAGCCCGCGAACGTGATCATCACCGACACCGGTGCGGTGAAGGTGATGGACTTCGGCATCGCGCGTGCCCTGCACGGCGCGCAGTCGACGATGACGCAGACCGGCATGGTCATGGGCACCCCGCAGTACCTCTCGCCCGAGCAGGCGCTGGGCAAGGCCGTCGACCACCGCAGCGACCTGTACGCGACGGGCTGTCTGCTCTACGAACTCCTCGCGCTGCGCCCGCCGTTCACCGGCGAGACCCCGCTGTCCGTCGTCTACCAGCACGTCCAGGACATTCCCGTGCCCCCGTCCGAGGCCTCGGATGGGGTACCGCCGGAGCTCGACGGCCTCGTCATGCGCTCGCTCGCGAAGGAGCCGGACGACCGGTTCCAGACGGCCGAGGAGATGCGCGGGCTCGTCCAGTACGCGCTGCAGATGCTCTACGAGAAGGGCGGCCACACCGGTACGTGGAACACCGGCCCCGTGGAGATGCACGAGGGCGGCTCGACCCCGGCCATGGGCTTCGCGGGCACGACCGCTCTGCCGCACCCCGACTCCGGCACCGCGCAGATCGCGCAGCCGATGCTGCGGCCGCCGGGCGGTGACGACGGCGGTTTCGACGGCGGCTACCGCGAGGGCGGAGGCAGCGGCCGCGGCAAGCTGTGGCTCCTCGCCGTGCTCGCGGTGATCGCCATCGCGGCGGGCGTCGCGCTGGCGCTCAACGGCGGCGGTGGGGACGGTGGCGGTACGGGGACCACGCAGTCGCCGACGGTTACCCAGTCCGACAAGGAGAAGACGCCGAGCGAGACCGCGACCGAGGACGAGGCGACCGAGGACACGTCCTTCCCGGACGATGGCACTGGTAGCGAGACGGACTACACGCCGTCTCCGTCGCAGTCCAGCGGTGAGGAGAGCCCCTCGCCGAGCGAGACGGAGTCGACGGACGAGCCGACGCAGCCGACTCCTTCGGAAACCGAGGAGACGTCCGAGGAGCCGACTCCGACGGACGACGAGTCGACGGGCGGGGCGACGCTCGACCCGACGGAGCAGGCCGGCACCCAGGGCGGCATCGGCGGTTGATGACCCCCGGCCCGCGAGGGTGGCTGTGGGCCCCGCCCTAGGCCCCCGAAATCGCCCGCGGGCTCGTCCTCAAACGCCCGACGGGCTCGAGCCCGGCTTCTCCGCCTGCATCCGCGCCACAAACGCCGCCGCCTGCGACCGGCGTTCCATGCCGAGCTTCGAGAGCAGCCCGGAGACATAGTTTTTGATCGTCTTCTCGGCGAGGTGCAGCCGCTCGCCGATGGCCCGGTTGGTCATGCCCTCGCCGATCAGGTCGAGGATCTTGCGCTCCTGCTCGGTCAGGTTCGTCAGCCGGTCGTCGCCCTTGTCCTCTCGGCCGGCGCGCAGGCGCTCCAGGACCCGGGCGGTCGCCACCGGGTCGAGCAGGGACTTTCCGGCGGCCACGTCGCGTACGGCGGAGAGCAGCTCGTTTCCGCGGATCGCCTTCAGGACGTAGCCGGAGGCGCCGGCCATGATCGCGTCGAAGAGGGCCTCGTCATCGGCGTACGAGGTCAGCATCAGGCACTTGATGTGCTCGTCCCCGGAGCGGATCTCGCGGCAGACCTCGACGCCGCTGCCGTCCGGCAGGCGCACGTCTAGCACTGCCACGTCCGGGCGGGTGGCCGGAATGCGCACCAGCGCCTCGGCGGCCGTGCCCGCCTCGCCGACGACCTCGATGTCGTCCTCGACGGAGAGGAGATCATGGACGCCGCGCCGGACGACCTCGTGGTCATCGAGAAGAAATACCCTGATATTTCCGCTTTCCTGCACCCGATAAGTGTCACACACGTACTCTTCCCGCGCCCGGTGTCGCCGGGATAACGTGCCGGTGTTCCGGCCCCCTGCAGGGGCCCTGACCAGTGCTGTGACCAGCGGCTGTTCCCCCGATCGTCGATTTACTTGGAAATCCAAGCAAAATCGCAGGTCAGAGGGGTTTCGCAGATGTGCGGGGCACTGGGTAACGTGCCTACTGCAGGGCGCTCGCCGGGGCACCTGTCACGCCTGTTCCCGGCCGAGTCGCACCCACCCCGTGCAACGTACGGATCAGGCGAGCCGCACTGGCCACCCGGCAAACCCGGGGGGCCGGACCGACGGAGGAGCACACGTGACCGTGGAGAGCACTGCCGCGCGTAAACCGCGCAAGCGCACCGGCGCCCGGAAGGCGTCGCCGGGGAAGGCATCGCCGGGCGTATCGCAATCGGAGCCTGAACTCGTACAGCTGCTGACCCCCGAGGGCAAGCGGGTGCCGCACGCGGAGTACGACGAGTACATCGCCGGCATCACCCCCGAGGAGCTGCGCGGGCTGTACCGGGACATGGTGCTGACCCGCCGCTTCGACGCGGAGGCGACGTCCCTGCAGCGCCAGGGCGAGCTGGGCCTGTGGGCCTCGCTCCTCGGCCAGGAGGCCGCCCAGATCGGCTCCGGCCGCGCCACCCGCCCGGACGACTACGTCTTCCCGACCTACCGCGAGCACGGCGTCGCCTGGTGCCGCGGCGTCGACCCGACGAACCTGCTCGGCATGTTCCGGGGCGTCAACCACGGCGGCTGGGACCCGAACAGCAACAACTTCCACCTGTACACGATCGTCATCGGCTCGCAGACGCTGCACGCCACCGGCTATGCGATGGGCCTGGCCAAGGACGGCGCCGACGCGGCCGTGATCGCGTACTTCGGCGACGGCGCGTCCAGCCAGGGCGACGTCGCCGAGTCGTTCACCTTCTCCGCGGTCTACAACGCACCCGTCGTGTTCTTCTGCCAGAACAACCAGTGGGCGATCTCCGAGCCGACCGAGAAGCAGACCCGCGTGCCGCTCTACCAGCGCGCCCAGGGCTACGGCTTCCCGGGCGTCCGCGTCGACGGCAACGACGTACTCGCCTGCCTGGCCGTGACCAAGTGGGCCCTGGAGCGTGCCCGGCGCGGCGAGGGCCCCACGCTGGTCGAGGCCTTCACCTACCGCATGGGCGCCCACACGACCTCCGACGACCCGACCCGCTACCGCCTCGACGACGAGCGCCTCGCGTGGGAGGCCAAGGACCCGATCCTGCGACTGCGCAGCTATCTGGAGGCCGAAAACCACGCGGACGAGGGATTCTTCGCGGAACTCGAGGCGGAGAGCGAGGCGTTGGGCAAGCACGTGCGTGAGAAGGTGCGGGCCATGCCGGATCCGGACCACTTCGCCATCTTCGAGAACGCGTACGCGGACGGGCACGCGCTCGTCGACGAGGAGCGCGCCCAGTTCGCCGCCTACCAGGCGTCGTTCGCAGACGGGGAAGGGGCCTGATCATGGCTGCAGAGAAGATGGCCCTGGCCAAGGCGATCAACGAATCGCTGCGCACGGCGCTCGAGACCGACCCCAAGGTCCTGATCATGGGTGAGGACGTCGGCAAGCTCGGCGGCGTCTTCCGCGTCACGGACGGGCTGCAGAAGGACTTCGGCGAGGACCGGGTGATCGACACCCCGCTCGCCGAGTCGGGCATCGTCGGCACGGCGATCGGCCTCGCCCTGCGCGGGTACCGCCCGGTGGTGGAGATCCAGTTCGACGGCTTCGTCTTCCCGGCGTACGACCAGATCGTCACGCAGCTCGCGAAGATGCACGCCCGCTCGCTCGGCAAGGTCAAGCTGCCGGTCGTCATCCGGATCCCCTACGGCGGCGGCATCGGCGCGGTCGAGCACCACTCGGAGTCGCCCGAGGCGCTGTTCGCGCACGTGGCGGGCCTGAAGGTGGTCTCCCCTTCGAACTCGTCCGACGCCTACTGGATGATGCAGCAGGCCATCCAGAGCGACGACCCGGTGATCTTCTTCGAGCCGAAGCGGCGCTACTGGGACAAGGGCGAGGTCGACACCGAGGCCATCCCCGGCCAGCTCCACAAGGCCCGCGTCGTGCGCCCGGGATCGGACCTGACGCTCGTGGCGTACGGACCGATGGTGAAGGTCTGCGTGGAGGCCGCGGCCGCCGCGCAGGAGGAGGGCAAGTCCCTGGAGGTCCTGGACCTGCGCTCCATGTCGCCGATCGACTTCGACAGTGTGCAGACGTCGGTCGAGAAGACCGGGCGCCTGGTCGTGGTCCACGAGGCCCCGGTGTTCCTGGGGACGGGCGCGGAGATCGCCGCGCGGATCACCGAGCGGTGCTTCTACCACCTCGAGGCCCCCGTGCTGCGGGTCGGCGGCTACCACGCCCCGTATCCGCCGGCGCGCCTGGAGGAGGAGTACCTGCCGGGCCTGGACCGGGTGCTCGACGCCGTCGACCGCTCGCTGGCGTACTGAGGAGAGGGTCGTGACGACGATGACAGATGCTTCGCCGACCGCTGTCCGCGAGTTCAAGATGCCCGACGTGGGCGAGGGGCTCACGGAGGCGGAGATCCTCAAGTGGTACGTCCGGCCGGGTGACACGGTCACCGACGGCCAGGTGGTCTGCGAGGTCGAGACCGCCAAGGCGGCCGTCGAACTGCCCATCCCCTACGACGGGGTGGTCCAGGAGCTGCGGTTCCCGGAGGGCACGACGGTGGACGTCGGAGAGGTGATCATCTCCGTGGACGTGGCGGGCGGGGGAACGTCCGCCGCCGGTACGTCGGCCCCCGAGGCTCCCGCCGAGCCCGCCGAGGAGGCCCAGCCCGAGGGACGGCAGCCGGTCCTCGTGGGGTACGGGGTCGCGCAGTCCTCGACGAAGCGGCGGCCCCGCAAGGGCACGAGCCTCCCGGCCGGCGGCGTTCCTGCTGCGGGTGTTCCGGCGCAGCAGCCGGAGCGGCAGCAGCCCGAGCAGCCGGCACCGGCGGAGCCGTACTACCCGCCGGCGCCCGCCGAGGCCACGGCCGCGCTGCAGACGGAGCTCAACGGCCACGGCGGCGCGACCGCCGAGCCCCGCCCGCTCGCCAAGCCCCCCGTCCGCAAGCTCGCCAAGGACCTCGGTGTCGATCTGACGACCGTGACGCCCACCGGGCCCGGCGGGATCATCACGCGCGAGGACGTGCACGCGGCTGTCGCCCCGGCCCCGGGGCCCGCGGTGACGGAGGCTCCGGTCGTGCCCGTAGCCCCTGCGCCGGCGCCGGCCGCCGTGCCCGCCCCTGCGGTCTCCTTCGAGGGCCCACGCGAAACCCGCATCCCCGTCAAGGGCGTCCGCAAGGCCACAGCCCAGGCGATGGTCGGTTCGGCCTTCACCGCGCCGCACGTCACGGAGTTCGTGACGGTCGACGTGACGCGCACGATGAAGCTGGTCGAGGAGCTCAAGCAGGACAAGGAGATGGACGGCCTGCGGGTCAACCCGCTGCTGCTCATCGCCAAGGCGCTCCTCGTCGCGATCCGCCGCAACCCGGAGGTCAACGCATCCTGGGACGAGGCCAACCAGGAGATCGTGCTCAAGCACTACGTGAACCTGGGCATCGCCGCCGCCACGCCCCGCGGTCTGATCGTGCCGAACATCAAGGACGCGCACGCCAAGACCCTGCCGGAGCTGGCCACGGCGCTGGGTGAGCTGGTGTCGACGGCCAGGGACGGCAAGACCTCCCCGGCCGCGATGCAGGGCGGCACGGTCACCATCACCAACGTCGGCGTCTTCGGCGTCGACACCGGTACGCCCATCCTCAACCCCGGTGAGTCCGCGATCCTCGCGATCGGCGCGATCAAGCTCCAGCCGTGGGTCCACAAGGGCAAGGTCAAGCCCCGGCAGGTCACCACGCTCGCGCTGTCCTTCGACCACCGTCTGGTCGACGGCGAGCTGGGCTCGAAGGTGCTGGCCGATGTCGCGGCGATCCTGGAGCAGCCGAAGCGGCTGATCACCTGGGCGTAGGCGTCCGGGCCGGGAACGGCCATACGACTCTCGAGGGGTGTCCGGCGGTGCCGGACACCCCTCAGTCGTACGTCAGTCCTGCTGTGCGCCGCTGGGCAGCGTCCGCAGCTGCATCGTCGACGCGGTGTTCGTTCCGAAGCCGTAGTCCAGCAGCTTCGCGGCGTCCGTGAAGCGGTTGGTGTCGTTGAGGACGACCCCGATCAGGGTCCTGTCGCCGCGCGTGGCCGCGAAGACCAGGCACGGGCCGGCCGACGAGCTGGTGCCGGTCTTCACGCCGATCGCACCGGTGTAGGAGCCGAGCAGCTTGTTGGTGTTGTACCAGGTGTAGGTGCGGGTGCCGCCGGTGCTGGTCGTCGCGTAGCGGACGGTCTTCTGGGTCTTCACGACGGTGCGGAACGTCGAGTACTTCATCGCGCTGCGCGCGAGCTTCGCGAGGTCCTTCGGCGTCGTGTAGTTGTTCCCCGTCGTGGAGATGCCGTCGAAGGAGTCGAACTTGGTGTTGGTCAGGCCCAGGTACTCGGCCTTCTTGTTCATCTTGCCGATGAACGACTTCACACGCGCCGCGCGGGTGTCGCCGCTGCCGAACGTGTCGGCGAGAGCGTAGGCCGCGTCGCAGCCGGACGGCAGCAGCATCGCGTAGAGCAGCTGGCGGACGGTCACCTTGTCGCCGGTCTTGAGATCGGCGGTGCTCGCGCCCTTCGCGGTGACGTAGTCCCGGTAGGCCTGCCGGATGGTGACCTTGCGGTCCAGGTCGAGATTCGTCTGGCTGAGGACGACACGGGCCGTCATGATCTTCGTCGTGCTGGCCATCGGCCGCCGGGTGTTCCCGTACTTGCTGTAGAGCTGGGAGCCGGACGCGTTGTCCAGCAGGTAGGCGCCCTTGGCGCTGTTGGTGGGCGCGGTGGCGGCCTGCGCGGGCGACGCCAGGGCTCCGCCTGCCAGGACGGCGCCGATGGTGAGGACGACGGCGGCCGCTCTGCGGATACGCCTGCCTTTAAAGCCGGTTATCAAAGTGAACGCTCCGGTTGCGCGAAATGCCCTGAAGAAACGGCACATGACGATGCCGTTCGCCCGCACAGACGATCGGCGGACGAAAAGGGATGCACAGCAAACGGGTGTTGGTCTGTGACGTGGGTTACACAACGGGCGTGGAGGGCTTTTTCGGTCCGCATCGTGGACGAGGCGCGACCTTGCGTACGTGTTGTATCTATGATGTGCGCATGCCTTCAGGCCCGTCCTCCCCAGCCGTCCCCAACCCCGTCAAGCAACCTCCCGCCGCCGACCGCGTTTACCACCACGTCAAAAACTCGGTCCTGGAGCGGCGTTACGAGGGCGGGACGCTGCTCACCGAGGGCGAGCTCGCCGAGGCCGTCGGCGTCTCCCGTACGCCCGTACGCGAGGCGCTGCTCCGGCTGGAGGTCGAAGGGCTCATCAAGCTCTACCCGAAGAAGGGCGCGCTGGTCCTGCCCGTCTCCGCCCAGGAGATCGCCGACGTCGTCGAGACCCGCCTGCTGGTCGAGGAGCACGCCGCGCGCAAGGCCGTGCCCGCGTCCCCCCGACTGATCGCGCGCCTCGAGGAGTTGCTGGAGAAGCAGAAGGCCCAGGCCGCGGCCGGAGACCTGGCCGAGGCGGCCGTCACCGACCGCTGCTTCCACGCCGAGATCGTCCGCAGCGGCGGCAACGAGATCCTCTCGCGCCTCTACGACCAATTGCGTGACCGTCAGCTCAGGATGGGAGTCGCCGTGATGCACTCGCACCCCGACCGGATCGCCAAGACCCTCGTCGAGCACCAGGAGATCCTCGACGCCCTGCGCTCGGGCGACGGCGAGGCGGCCGTCGCCGTCGTCCACCGGCACGTCGACTGGTTCTCCCACCTGGCCCGGGGCGAGGTCCGATGAGCTCCTCCGCCTCCTCCGCGTCCGCATCCTCCGCGGGCTCCCTGCCCGGCGATCCGCCCGGCGGCCGGCGCGCCGTCGCCATCTGGTCGATCGGCGTCTCCGTCTACTTCGTCGCCGTCATCTTCCGCACATCCCTCGGAGTCGCGGGCCTGGACGCCGCCGACCGCTTCCACATCAACGCCTCCGCGCTGTCGACCTTCTCGATCCTCCAACTGCTCGTCTACGCGGGCATGCAGATACCCGTGGGCCTGATGGTCGACCGGCTCGGCACCAAGAAGGTGCTGACCATCGGCGCCGTGCTCTTCACGGCCGGCCAGCTCGGCTTCGCGCTCTCCCCGTCGTACGGGACGGCGCTCGCCGCACGGGCGCTGCTGGGCTGCGGTGATGCGATGACGTTCATCAGCGTTCTGCGTCTTGGTACCCGCTGGTTCCCGGCCCGCCGCGGGCCGATGGTCGCCCAGCTCGCGGGCCTCGCGGGCATGGCGGGCAACCTCGTCTCGACGATGGTGCTGGCCCAGCTGCTGCAGGGCGTCGGCTGGACCGCGGCGTTCGCGGGCAGCGCGCTGGCCGGCGTCGTCGTCCTCGTCCTGCTCGTGCTCTTCCTCAAGGACCACCCCGAAGGACACGAACCGCAGCCGCTGCCGCACCAGGGCGCCGTGTACGTACGCCGCCAGATCGCCGCGGCCTGGCGGGAGCCCGGCACCCGGCTCGGCATGTGGGTGCACTTCACGACGCAGTTCCCGGCGATGGTGTTCCTGCTGCTGTGGGGCCTGCCGTTCCTCGTCGAGGCGCAGGGCCTGTCCCGGGCGACGGCGGGCGAACTGCTCACCCTGGTCGTCGTGTCCAATCTGGTGATCGGCCTGGTCTACGGGCAGATCGTCGCGCGGCACCATGCGGCGCGGGCCCCGCTGGCGATAGGGACGGTCACCGCGACAGCGGTGGCCTGGGCCGCCACGCTCGCCTACCCCGGCGACCACGCCCCGATGTGGCTGCTCGTCGTGCTGTGCACAGTGCTCGGCGCCTGCGGACCGGCCTCGATGATCGGTTTCGACTTCGCTCGGCCCGCGAACCTGCCGGAGCGTCAGGGCACGGCATCCGGCATCGTCAACATGGGCGGCTTCACCGCCTCCATGACGACGCTGTTCGCCGTGGGTGTGCTGCTGGACGCGACCGGCGACAACTATCGCGTGGCGTTCTCGGTGATCTTCGTGCTGCAGGCGCTGGGGATGAGCCAGGTGCTGCGGTTGCGGAAGCGGGCGGTTCGGCGGGAGCGGGAGCGGTTGGTCGCCTCCCGGGTGGAGGCGGTCCACGTTCCGGCGTGACCGAACCGGGGGCTCCGGCCCCCGGACCCCCGGATCGCCCTTCGGGCTCATCCTCAATCTCCCCCAGCTACCGCTGGGAGGTGCCCCCAGACGGGCTGAATACCTCTACGGCGTCACCGTGAAGTGGCGCAGGATCGCCGCCGCCAGGTCCTGGTCGCCCTCCGACTTCACGCGGTCCGCGACGTCCAGCGGCCCTATGCGGCCGCAGGCCAGGCGGACGTACGTCTCCCAGTCCATGCTGAGCGTCACGGCGGGCCCGAGGGACGGGGCCCCGTCGATGGTGCCGCGGCCCTCGGCGTCCACGCGGACGGTGCGCAGGAAGTCCACCGGACCGTTCACGTCGAAGACGACCGCCGAATTCGCGGGCGCCCCCGCGTCCTTGGCGACCACCTTGGGCAGCGCCGCCAGGAGCAGATCACGGGTGACGTAGGCGCCGGGGGAGTCCAGGTTGCCGGGCTGTCCGAGAGCCGCGCGCAGATCCTGCTCGTGCACCCAGATGTCGAACGCCCGCATCCGCATGGCGTGCTCCAGGGTCTGCTCGGTGCCCAGCGGCCCGCGGACCGTGGCCTCCGGGTGCCGGCCCTCGTTGCGCAGCTGCCGCGAGCGGCGGATGACCGTGTACTCCAGTTCGGAGGTCATCTCAGGTGCGGTGTGGTGCCGCCGCACATCGACCTGCATCTCCATATAGCGCTGGTGCTCGGTCTTCACGTGGTACAGATCGCGCGGCAGCGTGTGGATCGGCCGCGGGTCGCCCAGCATCTCGCAGTCCAGGCCGATGACATGGGAGACGATGTCCCGCACGGACCAGCCCGGGCAGGGCGTCGCCCTGTTCCACTCCCCCTCCACGAGCGGCTGCACCAGCTCGGTTATAGCGTCCACGGAGTGGGTCCAGGCGTCGGCATAGGTCTGAAGGCTGGGATGGAGACTCACGGGACCCCTCGGGCGGTTGGTGCGCGGGCGGAACGGAACTGGGTGGGAGGCTCGGCAGCTAAGTTACGCTGCCTGAAGGCACCCCGGCAGTGCTTTCGTGTGACGATCGTAGGCCCGCGTGGACGGGTCGAATGCCAGGACGGTGGTAGTGTGCGCGCTTCGCTCATCCAGATCGGCGTGGACGACAACGAATCGGTTGATTCCCGACGGCAACGCGCGGCCTCTCTGGTGAGTGAGCAGGCGGGCGCCGATCTCGTCGTGCTGCCCGAGCTGTGGACCACGGGCGCCTTCGCGTACGAGTCGTTCGCCGCCGAGGCGGAGCCCCTGGAGGGACCGACGTACGAGGCGATGGCCAAGGCCGCGAGCGACGCGGGCGTCTGGCTGCACGCCGGGTCGATCCCGGAACGGGACCCGGAAGGCCCGCTCTACAACACCTCGCTCGTCTTCTCCCCCGACGGGGAGCTTGCCGCCGCCTACCGCAAGATCCACCGCTTCGGCTTCGACAAGGGCGAGGCCGTGCTGATGGGCGCGGGCAGCAGCCTGGTGACGGTACGGCTGCCGGGCACGACGGCCGGCCTCGCCACCTGCTACGACCTGCGCTTCCCCGAGCTGTTCCGGGGGCTGGTCGACGCGGGCGCCGAACTGCTGGTCATCCCCGCAGGCTGGCCGGAGCGGCGGCGGTCCCACTGGACGCTGCTCGCGCAGGCACGCGCCGTGGAGAACCAGGCGTATGTGCTGGCGTGCGGGACGGCCGGTACGCATGCGGGGGTGCCCCAGGCAGGGCACAGCATCGTGGTCGACCCCTGGGGCGAGGTGCTCGGCGAGGCCGGGGCCGGCGAGGAGGTCCTCACCGTGGAGCTCGACCCGGGCCGTGTGGCCACGACCCGTGAGCAGTTCCCGGCGCTGAAGGACCGGGTGCTGGGGCTGGACGCGCCGCGCCGCTGACCGAGGGATCGGGCGTCGGCCTCGCGGCGGCGTTCGCGCTCACCCCTCCGTAGCGCACCCCTTGCCTTATCCCTGTTCCCTGTCCGCCAGCTGGATCACGCACACCGTGATCGCGAGCAGCAGGGACGGGTCCGCCTGGTCGTCCAGGATTTCGACACCGTACGTCTCGCGCACGTGCAGCCATCGGCGCGAGATACGGGCCAGGGGCAAGCCGTCGCGTTCGACGGTGAACTCGCGGTCCAGGATCTTGCCGCGGACGTGCATCTCGGTGCCGTCCGCCAGGGCCACGCGGTAGTGGTTGCGCAGGAGCGACAGGCGCTTGCGCTGCACGGTGGCCAGGGGCTCGCCGTCCCGCTCGATCACCATCGCCCCGCGCAACGCCAGCATCTTCCGCCGGGCGACGATCAGCACCTGCCCCAGCGGGTCCTTCAGCTCGAAGGTGTCCCGCAGGGACAACGCCTTGCCGTCGACAAGAAACGCCTTGCTGCCCTGCTCGTCCTCGATCCAGTAGTCGTCACCGATGCCGAGGATCCGGTCGCGTACGAGGTATCTCATGCGCTCAGGGGTTCCCCCGCAGCAGGCCCGAAACGCCGCCGGTACGCCGACGGGCTGAGCCCCGTCTCGCGGCGCAGCCGGGCGCGCAGGTTCGCCGCGGTGCCGAGGCCGCTGCGCTGGGCGACCACGTCGAGGCGTACCTCGCCGCGTTCGATGAGGCGGCAGGCCAGCGCCACCCTCTCGCCGCTCAGCCAGGCCAGCGGGGTGGTGCCGAGCTGGGCCCGGAACCGGCGGTGCAGGGTGGCCGGGCTCACCGCGGCCCGCGCGGCGAGGTCCGCGACGGTCAGCGGTTCGCCGAGCCGCTCCTGGGCCCAGGCCAGCAGCGGCGCGAGGGACTCGTCCGGTACGTCGGGGACCGGCCGCTCCACGAACTGCCGCTGCCCGCCGTCGCGGTGGGCAGCGAAGACGAGGCGTCGGCTGACGGCATTGGCGATCTCGGCGCCGTGGTCGCGGCGCACGATGTACAGCCCGAGGTCGAGCGCGGAGGCGCTGCCCGACGCAGTGAGGATGTCGCCGTCGTCCACGAACAGGACGTCGGGTTCCAGTCCCACCCGGGGGAAGCGCGCCCGGAAGGACTCTGCCCACATCCAGTGACAGGCGGCCCGGCGCCCGTCGAGCAGCCCGGCCTCGGCGATCGTGAAGGCGCCCGAGCAGAAGCCCACCAGCCGGGTGCCGCGCGCATGCGCCCGACGGACGGCCTCCAGCACGGCGGGACGGCGCGGCACGTCGGTGTCCGGTCTGTTCGGCACGATCAGGGTGTCTGCCGAGTCGGCCGCCTCCAGACCCGCGACGCCGGTGAGCGTGAAGAAACCGTCCCGCATGAGCGTGCGGGGCTCGGGCGAGCACAGCGCGAAGTCGTACAGCTGCCGCCCCAGCTCCGGCCTGCGCAGGCCGAAGACCTCCGTCGCACAGCCCAGCTCGAAGGGGTTCGAGTTCTCGTCGACGATGACGACGACGCGGTGGGGCCTCGTGGGCTGCGCGGGCCCTGTCGGGTGCGAGGAATCTTGCGGCATGTGCGATTTCTAGCACTCACACGCGCGGGACGTCCCGCCCGAGGATGGGCGCATGAGCATGAGCGACGAACCGATCTCCCTCGCCTCCGCCCTAGCCTCCTTCGACGACCGCTGGAGCCCCCGCATCGTCACCCGCGTCAACGACTACGACGTACGCATCGCCAAGGTCGAAGGCGAGCACCTCTGGCACGCCCACGAGCACACGGACGAGTTCTTCCTTGTCATCGACGGCGAGCTGACGATCGCGCTGCGCGAGCCGGGAGCCGGCGAGCGCACGGTCACGCTCCCCAAGGGCTCGGTTTTCACCGTCCCGCGCGGCACCGAGCACAAGCCGAGCGCTCCGTCCGGCGCCTCGATCCTGATGTTCGAACCCACCGGCACCCTGACCGTCGGCGACCGCCACGACGAGATCCCCGCCCACGTGGACGCCACGACCGGGCACGCTCTCGCGTAATGGCACCCTTGAAGGATGAACGACGTCTCCTCCGCGCAGCCGCGCCGCGCCCGTGTCCGTGCCCCCGAGCTGATCGGCAAGGGCGGCTGGCTCAACACAGGCGACCAGCAGTACACCCTCGCTGACCTGCGGGGACGCATCGTCATCCTGGACTTCTGGACCTTTTGCTGCATCAACTGCCTGCATGTCCTGGACGAGCTGCGCGAGCTTGAGGAGAAGCACCGCGACACCGTCGTGATCATCGGCGTGCACTCGCCGAAGTTCGTGCACGAGGCCGAGCACCAGGCCGTCGTGGACGCCGTCGAGCGGTACGGCGTCGAGCACCCGGTCCTCGACGACCCCGAGCTCGCCACCTGGAAGCAGTACGCGGTCCGTGCCTGGCCCACCCTCGTCGTCATCGACCCCGAGGGGTACGTCGTCGCGCAGCACGCCGGCGAGGGCCATGCGCACGCGATCGCGAAGCTCGTCGAGGAGCTGGAGGCCGAGCACGAGGCGAAGGGCACCCTGCGCCGCGGCGACGGCCCCTACGTACCGCCGGAGCCCGTCGCCACCGACCTGCGCTTCCCCGGCAAGGCGCTGCTCCTGCCGTCCGGGAACTTCCTGGTCAGCGACACGACCCGGCACCAGCTGGTGGAGCTGGCCGCCGACGGCGAGAGCGTCGTACGGCGTATCGGCTCGGGCCAGCGCGGCTTCGCCGACGGACCGGCGGACGCGGCGGCCTTCAGCGAGCCGCAGGGTCTGGCCCTCATCGACGACGGGGCGGCGGTCGTCGTCGCCGACGCCGTGAACCACGCGCTGCGCCGCCTCGACCTAGCCACGGGCGCGGTCACGACGCTCGCCGGGACCGGCCGCCAGTGGTGGCAGGGCTCGCCGACCAGCGGCCCGGCCCGCGAGATCGATCTCTCGTCCCCCTGGGACGTGGCCGTCTTCGGCGGCAAGGTGTGGATCGCGATGGCCGGTGTCCACCAGCTGTGGACGTACGACCCGAAGGACGGGAGCGTCGCGGTCGCGGCGGGCACGACCAACGAGGGTCTCGTCGACGGGCCGGGCGCCGAGGCGTGGTTCGCGCAGCCGTCCGGGCTCGCCGTGTCGGCGGACGGGCAGCGGCTGTGGCTCGCCGACTCGGAGTCGTCAGCGCTGCGCTGGGTGGACGCCGACGGCGCCGTGCACACCGCTGTAGGCACCGGACTGTTCGACTTCGGGCACCGCGACGGGGACGCCGAGCAGGCCCTGTTCCAGCACCCGCTCGGCGTCACCGCCCTCCCCGACGGCTCCGTCGCCGTCAGCGACACGTACAACCACGCCCTGCGCCGCTATGACCCCGCGACGGGCGAGGTGAGCACGCTCGCCACCGATCTGCGGGAGCCGAGCGACGCTGTGCTGCTCGCCGAGTCCGGCGACATCGTGGTCGTCGAGTCGGCCCGGCACCGGCTGACGCGGCTGCGCCTGCCGGAGGAGGCCGTGCGCGTGGAGTCGGTCGCCCACCGGACGCAGCGGGCCGCGACCGAGGTCGCCCCCGGCAAGCTCCAGCTGGACGTGATCTTCCAGGCGCCGGCCGGGCAGAAGCTGGATACGCGGTACGGGCCGTCGACCCGGCTCCTTGTCTCCTCTACGCCGGCTGAGCTGCTGCTCGCCGGCGAGGGCGCGGGGACGGATCTCGACCGCGTGGTCGAGCTCAACCCCTCCGTGCCGGAGGGCGTGCTGCACGTCTCCGCCATGGCCGCGTCGTGCGATGACGATCCGGCCAACGAGTACCCGGCCTGCCATGTGCACCAGCAGGACTGGGGGGTGCCGGTTCGCCTTGCGGCGGGCGGGGCGTCGCGGCTGCCGCTCGTGCTGGCCGGCATGGACGAGGGCTGACGTCCGCCCGGGTGGGCACCGTTCGACGTCGGGTTACCCGCCGTCGTGGGGCTGTGCCCACCCTCCCCCAAGCTCTCGGCTTCTCCCCCAGTGCCTTAAGGGCCTGGGAGGTACCCCCAGAGCAGGGGGGGACCCCCATCGCCCTGCGGAACGCCTACCCACAGTGGTGCCGGTACCGCTAGCCGCCGTACCCGCCGCCCCCATGGTGATGGTGCCGCTCTTCCTCCACCACCGGGGAACCCGGCGGCATCAGTACCCGGCGGCGCCTTGCGATGCTGCTGAATGTGGCCACGCCGATGAGGCCGACCGCCATGAGGATCACCCCGACCACGTCGAGGTTGACTCCCTTCATGTCCCAGTCGGTCGCGAACGTGAGGATGGCTCCCACGGCGATGAGGATGATGCACCCGCCGAGGCCCATGAGTGTCGCCTCCCTGTAAGTCCCGTATGGCTGTTCCGGGTCGAGGTCGAGTACCCCTGATGGGAACAGCCATGCGGACGCAGGGATTTGAAAACCCCACGCAAGCGCCTGACGCGGCGCTTCCGACGGGGCGTCAGCCCTCCAGGAACGCCACCAGCGCGTTCGCCAGCAGGAACGGGTCGTCCGCGCCGCACAGTTCGCGGGCGCTGTGCATCGACAGGATCGCGACGCCGATGTCGACGGTCTTGATGCCGTGCCGGGCGGCGGTGATCGGGCCGATCGTCGTGCCGCACGGCATCGCGTTGTTGGAGACGAAGGACTGGAAGGGGACGCCCGCCTTCTCGCACGCCGCGGCGAACACGGCGCGGCCCGAACCGTCCGTCGCGTAGCGGTTGTTGACGTTGACCTTGAGGATCGGTCCGCCGTTCGCGCGCGGGTGGTGCGTCGGGTCGTGCCGCTCCGCGTAGTTGGGGTGCACGGCGTGGCCCGTGTCGGAGGACAGGCACACCGTCCCGGCGAAGGCGCGCGCCTTGTCCTCGTACGAGCCGCCGCGTGCGAAGACCGACCGCTCCAGGACCGAACCGAGCAGCGGCCCGTCCGCGCCGGTGTCGGACTGGGACCCGTTCTCCTCGTGGTCGAAGGCGACGAACACCGGGATGTAGGGGAGATCGGCGCCCGCCACCGCCGCGAGCGCCGCCGTGCACGCGTGCACGGACAGCAGGTTGTCCAGGCGCGGTCCGGCCATCAGCTCGCGGTCGCGGCCCAGATAGGAGGGGCGCTCGATCGAGTGGACCATCAGGTCCCAGCCGGTGACGTCGCCGTGCTGGAGCCCGTTCTCCTCCTCCAGGAAGCGGATCAGGTCGCCCTCGTCCGGGTCGCCCAGTCCCCAGATCGGCTGGAGGTGTCTCTGCTTGTCGAGCTTGAGGCCCTCGGTGTGGACGGACCGGTCGAGGTGGATGGCCAGCTGCGGTACGCGCAGCAGCGCCCGGTCGACGTTGACCAGCACGCTCGAGCCGTCGCGCAGCGAGAGCCGGCCCGCGAGGCCCAGGTCGCGGTCCAGCCAGGAGTTGAGCAGCGGCCCGCCGTAGATCTCGACCGCGACCTGCCGCCAGCCGTGCGCTCCGGTGTCGGGCAGGGGCTTGACCCGCAGGTTCGGGGAGTCGGTGTGCGCGCCGACGATGCGGAACGGCGTGTGCGGTGCGGCGCCCTCCGGCACGTACCACGCGACGATCGCGCCGCCGCGCAGCACGTACTTCCCGCCGGTCGACCCCTCCCAGGCGTCGGTCTCCGAGACCTGCCGGAAGCCGGCCTTCTCCAGCCGCTCGGCGGCGCTCGCCACGGCGTGGTACGGCGACGGGCTCGCCGTGAGGAAGGACATGAGGTCGTCGGTGTGGCCTCGGTCGAAGCATGGCGGAGTGGTCATGGGATCACCTTAACGACGTACGAGGGCCCGCTCCCGGGGGTGGGAAGCGGGCCCTCGTAAAGGGGGGCGTCTCTAGCCGGGTTGACTAGAAGGCTGCCTCGTCGAGGTCCATCAGGTCCAGCTCGACAACCTCGGCCAGCTGACGCTGGACGGCGACGCCCGGCAGGATGTTGGCGGCGAAGAACTTCGCGGCCGCGATCTTGCCGCTGTAGAACGCCTTGTCCTTCGCGGAGGCGGTCTCCAGCTTCTCGGCGGCGACGGCCGCCCCGCGCAGCAGCAGGTAGCCGACGACCACGTCACCGGAGGCCAGCAGCAGGCGGGTGGTGTTGAGGCCCACCTTGTAGATGTTCTTGACGTCCTGCTCGGTGGCCGCGAGGTCGGTCAGCATGACGCCGACGATCGCCTCGAGCTCGACGGCCGCCTTGGCGAGGGAGTCGCGGGCCGCGGCCAGCTCCTCGCCGCCGGTGCCGACCGCGAGGAACTTCTTGATGTCCTCGGCGAGCGAGTTCAGCGCGGCGCCCTGGTTGCGGACGATCTTCCGGAAGAAGTAGTCCTGGCCCTGGATCGCGGTCGTGCCCTCGTAGAGGGTGTCGATCTTGGCGTCGCGGATGTACTGCTCGATCGGGTACTCCTGCAGGAAGCCGGAGCCGCCGAAGGTCTGCAGGGACTGCGCGAGCTGCTCGTAGCCCTTCTCGGAGCCGTAGCCCTTCACGATCGGCAGGAGCAGGTCGTTCAGCGCGTGCAGCTGAGAGGTGTCCTCGCCCGCCGCCTCCTTGACCGCGATCTCGTCCTGGACGGCCGCGGTGTGCAGGACCAGGGCGCGCATGCCCTCCGCGTACGCCTTCTGCGTCATCAGCGAGCGACGCACGTCCGGGTGGTGCGTGATGGTGACCTTGGGCGCGGCCTTGTCCATGAAGTTCGCCAGGTCGGGGCCCTGGACGCGCTCCTTGGCGTACTCGAGGGCGTTGAGGTAACCCGTCGAGAGCGTGGAGATCGCCTTCGTGCCGACCATCATGCGGGCGAACTCGATGATGCGGAACATCTGGCGGATGCCGTCGTGCTTGTCACCGATCAGCCAGCCCTTGGCGGGGTGGCGGTCGCCGAAGGTCATCTCGCAGGTGTTGGAGGCCTTCAGGCCCATCTTGTGCTCGACGTTCGTCGCGTAGACGCCGTTGCGCTCGCCCAGCTCGCCGGTCTCGAAGTCGAAGAGGTACTTCGGGACGAGGAAGAGGGACAGGCCCTTGGTGCCGGGGCCGTGGCCCTCGGGGCGGGCGAGGACGTAGTGGAGGATGTTCTCCTCCATGTCGTGCTCACCGGACGTGATGAAGCGCTTGACGCCCTCGATGTGCCAGGAGCCGTCCTCCTGCTGGATCGCCTTGGTGCGGCCCGCGCCCACGTCCGAACCGGCATCGGGCTCGGTGAGCACCATCGTGGAGCCCCAGGTCCGCTCGACCGCTATCTGCGCGATCTTCTTCTGGACCTCGTTGCCCTCGTCGAAGAGGATGCCGGCGAACGCGGGACCGGACGAGTACATCCAGACCGCCGGGTTCGCGCCGAGGATCAGCTCCGCGTACGACCAGATCAGCGACGGCGGGGCGGTGGTGCCGCCGATCTCCTCGGGCAGGCCCAGGCGCCAGTACTCGGAGTCCATGAAGGCCTTGTAGGACTTCTTGAAGGACGCCGGGACGGGGGCGGTGTTGGTCTCCGGGTCGAACACCGGCGGGTTGCGGTCGGCCTCCGCGAAGGATTCGGCCAGCTCGTTCTCCGCGAGCCGGGTCAGCTCCTCGAGGATGCTCTTGGCGGTGTCGGTGTCCATCTCCGCGAACGGGCCGGTGCCGTACAGCTTGTCGCGCCCGAGCACCTCGAAGAGGTTGAACTCGATGTCGCGGAGATTCGACTTGTAGTGCCCCATGGCGACGGCTCCGTTAGCAGTTCGGGAGGGTTCCTCATACACGTACCAGCAAGTAGCTACGATGATGCTACCCGCCGGTAATAAGAAGCAACCCCTAACGGGCATCTGTGACGCGTTACGCGCCCGCCGGCCGCGCCCGCGCACGTTCAGTGCTCAGACGGGCACCGTGAGCGTCGCCGTGTACCCCTTCTCGACACTCCCCGTCACCGTCGCCAGCTGTTGGTCGTAGCCGTCGCTGAAGATGTTGTCGCTCTCCAGCGAGAGCTGGCTGAGGTTCTGCACGCTCTGGCTGTAGCCGTCCGTTGCGTACACCGTGTCGCAGACGTCCTTCGGCAGTGCGAGCTGCGAGGTGTTCGTGATGGAGGTGGCCGCCGTGGCGTCGTCCAGGCTTCCGTAGACCTCGAAGTGGATGTGCGGCCAGCGGCCCGAGTAGCAGGCCGGGAAGATGCTCTTGAAGGTGACCTGGCCCTTGTCGTCCGTCTCCTGGACGCCGCGGAGGTAGTTCTCCTCGGTGACGCCCTGGGAGTAGAGGGAGTAGTTGCCGTCCCGGTCGCAGTGCCAGAGGTAGACGGCGGCGCCCTTCTTGGGCGTGCCGCAGCCGGAGGCCGCGTCGACGACCGTGAGGGTGATCGTCAGCGGCACGCCCTCGGCGGTGCCGCCCGCCGAGTCGCCGAAGCTGGACGTGATGTCGCTGCGGACGACTCCGCTCTCCTTGAGGACGTTCACGCCGTTCGAGCCGTCGCCGGGGTAGGGACCGGCCGTCTCGTTCGGGATGGTCTCGCAGCTCGCGGACGAGGAGGACGAGCTGCTGGAAGAGGAGGAGGCGGCCGAGGACGAGGCGGCGTCGTCCTCGGCGGCGCAGCCCGCCAGCGGGATCAGGCTCGCACCGGCCAGCAGCCGGATCATCCGGCGGCGGGCGAGGACCGGGAGGTCGTAGGAGAGGCCTCTGTCGTGGTCGTGGAGTTCTTCGTGCATGGCTGTACCCCCTGGCTGTCCGTACCTGCTTGTTCGCCGTGCGTGCCGGTTTGCCCGCTGTGCGGCAGATGCTATGAGCGCCCGCTGTGAGCGGCCAGGGACATCCCTGTGAGCTGCCTGAGGGTCCGCTTGCCCAGGGGCCCCGTCCGGGACCCGTTCGAGGTCGGGCCTGGGGCGGGCGGTACGGGCCCGCCCGTCACGGCGCTCTCGGTACGCTGTGGGCCATGTACGGGTACGAGCAGAACCAGGGCGCCCAGCAGCAGTACGCCCCGCCGCCCCAGCAGGGTTACGGCCAGCAGCCGCCGCTCTATCCCGAGCCGTCGCCGCCCTCGCTGGCGGACGCCGTGCGGGCCTTCACCACGGGGTCGATGTCCGCCGAGGACTTCCAGCAGATCTTCGCGACCTCGAAGGTCTACTGCCCGCGCGGCGACAACCCGGGCTTCCTCGCGCTGCACAACACCCAGCAGCCGGTGATCCCGATGTTCACCTCGCTCAAGCAGCTGCGCAGGTACGCCGGCAAGGAGTCCAAGTACTTCGTGATCACCGGCGCCGAGGTGATCGACCTGCTGCCCACCGGGTACGGCTTCGTCCTCGACATGGAGGGCGAGCACCGGATGGTCTTCGACGCCAAGGCGGTCGAGCAGATGGTGGACTTCGCGATGCGCCGTATGTACGGCTGACGCCGTCGCCCCGCAGGCGGCCGGACCGCCGCGCCTGCGCTTCTTTCGCGCCCGACGCCCGGAGGGAATTCCCTCCGGGCGTTCGTCGTTCTGGGTGGCAGAAAGTTCTACGTTCAACTAATGTGAGGGTAAAGGAGGTCCCGACAATGCCTGCAGTGACGATCGAGAACCCGCTGACCCTGCCCCGTGTGGTGGCGCCGGCGGACGCCGTGGCCCGTCCCGTGCTCGCGGTGACGACGGCACCGAGCGGATTCGAGGGCGAGGGCTTCCCGGTGCGCCGCGCGTTCGCCGGGATCAACTACAAGTACCTCGACCCGTTCATCATGATGGACCAGATGGGCGAGGTGGAGTACGCGCCGGGCGAGCCCAAGGGCACGCCGTGGCACCCGCACCGGGGCTTCGAGACGGTCACCTACATCATCGACGGCACCTTCGTCCACCAGGACTCCAACGGCGGTGGCGGCACCATCACCAACGGCGACACGCAGTGGATGACCGCGGGTGCCGGGCTGCTGCACATCGAGACCCCGCCGGAGTCCCTGGTGATGTCCGGCGGCCTCTTCCACGGCCTGCAGCTGTGGGTGAACCTGCCCGCCAAGGACAAGATGAAGGACCCTCGCTACCAGGACATCCGCGGTGGCCAGGTCAAGCTGCTGACCACGGAGGACGGCGGCGCGCTGCTGCGGATCATCGCGGGTGAGCTCGACGGGAACGAGGGCCCCGGCATCACGCACACCCCGATCACGATGATCCACGCGACCATCCGGCCGGGCGCCGAGGCGACCCTGCCGTGGCGCGAGGACTACAACGGCCTGGCGTACGTCCTCGCCGGAAACGGCACGGTCGGTACGGACCGGCGTCCCGTGCACACGGGTCAGACGGCGGTCTTCGGCGCGGGCTCGTCGCTGACGATCCGCGCGGACGAGAAGCAGGACTCGCACACCCCGGACCTCGAGGTCGTGCTGCTCGGCGGGCAGCCGATCCGCGAGCCGATGGCGCACTACGGGCCGTTCGTGATGAACACCCGCGAGGAGCTCCAGCAGGCTTTCGAGGACTTCCAGAAGGGCAGGCTGGGCACGGTCCCTGCGGTGCATGGCATGTGACGTGGCGTAAGGACTGATGAAAACCCCCGGTTCCCCGGCCGGGGGTTTTCCCTTTGCACCGGCCCGTTTGCACGGGCCCCTCTTCGCGGGCCCTGGCGACCTGACTGGCCGTCACCCGGCCGGAGGCCGCTGTCGCGCCGCCCGGTCCGGCCCGTGGTCGGGTGGACGGTGTGCAGAACCCCGTACCGCCGCCCGCTCTCCTGCCCGAACCCGCGCGCCGCACAGCCGCATGGTGCGTCGTCGTGCTGCTCGTCATGGCCGTGGCCGCCGTCGGGATCTGGCTGTGCATGGTGTTCCGGACGGCCGTCGTCCCGGTGCTGCTCGCGCTGCTCGGGACCGCGCTGCTGCGGCCGCTGTACCGGCGTCTCGTGCGGGTGAAGGTGAACCGTTCGCTCGCGGCCGGGATCACCTGCGCCGCGGTCCTCGCCGTCGTCGGCGGGGCGACGTACATCGTGGTCCGCGCGCTGATCGACACGGGCGACGAGATCATCGCCTCCGTACGGAAAGCGGCCGTCGATCTGACGAAGCACTTCGGCGCGGCCGGGACCTCGCTCGAGGACGTCGCCTCCAACGCCAAGGAACTGCTCGGGAAGTTCGGCGGGACCGCGGCCTCCGGTGTGATCAGCGGTATCAGCGTCGTCGGCGAGGTCCTGGCGATGGCCGTGCTCGCGCTGCTGCTCGTCTTCTTCTTCCTGCGCGACTCCGACAGGGTGTCGTCGGCGCTGCGGTCGCTGGCGCCGGGCGGTACGGGCGAAAGCGTCGTGTCGATGGCGCGTCTCGGCTTCCGGGCCGTCGAGGGGTTCATGCGCGGGACCACGTTCATCGCGCTCATCGACGCCATCCTCATCACCATCGGACTGCTGGTCCTGGGCGTGCCGGGGGCCGTCGGGCTCGGTGCGCTCGTCTTCGTCGGCGCCTACATCCCGTATCTCGGGGCGTTCATCTCCGGGGCGGTCGCGATCCTCGTTGCACTGGCCGACCGCGGATTCGTCATCGCGCTGTGGGCACTCGGCGTCGTCCTCGCCGTGCAGGTGCTCGAGGGGCACGTGCTGCAGCCGATCGTGCAGAGCCGGACCGTGCAGATGCACCCGGCGGCGGTGCTGCTGGCGCTCACCGCGGGCGCTTCCCTCGCGGGCATCCTCGGCCTGCTGCTGGCCGTCCCGCTGACCGCCGCCGCGTTCGGCGTCCTCGGCGAACTGCGCGCCCGTTACGCCAATGGGCCGTCGCCGTCCACCGCGTCCCCGCCGCCCTCCGGGCCTCCGCCGTCCACCGGGCCTCCGCCGTCCACCGGGCCTCCGTCCGGCGCGGCCGACTCGTAGAACTCGAACCAGATGCTCTTGCCCTCGCCCCGCGGATCGACGCCCCAGCTGCCCGCGAGAACCTCCATCAGCAGCAGCCCGCGGCCGGACGACGCCAGTTCGCCGGGACGGCGCTTGTGGGGGAGGTCGTCGCTGGCGTCCGTCACCTCGATGCGCATACGGCGCGCGCCCTGCTCGCCGATGACCTCGGCGACCAGCAGCGCGTGGCTGTCGGTGTGGACGAGGACGTTCGTCAGCAGCTCGGAGACCAGCAGGACGGCGGAGTCGGTCTGGTCGGCGTCCGCCCAGTCGTGCAGCATCTCGCGCAGCTGCTGACGGGCTCCCGCGACCCGCTCGGGCTCCGCCTGCGCGATCGTCAGCACGGTGCGCCGCGATGTCATGATCCGTCCCGGCTCGCTGCTCCTGTGCAGCAGCAGCACCGCGATGTCGTCCTCGCGGCGGTCCGCCAGCGGGCCGGTCGTGTGGTGCGACGACGGGCCGTGCACGGCCTGCACCAGTATGTCGGCGAGCTCCTCGAGGCCCTTGGTGCTCTCGAGTCCCTCGGGGGTGTCGGGCCGGTGCTTCTCGAGGATGGAGCGGATCCGGGACCAGCCGGTCTCCAGGTCGTGGCCGCCGGTCTCGATCAGCCCGTCCGTGCAGATCAGCATGGTCTCGCCCGGCTCGAGGGCGAGCTGCGTCATCGGATAGTCCACGTCCGGGTCGACGCCGAGCGGCAGACCGCCCGCGGTGGGCCGTATCAGCACGGTGCCGTCGCCCATGCGTATCACGGGGTCGGGGTGGCCGGCCCGGGCGATCTCCAGGACGCCGGTCTTGGGGTCCGCCTCCACGTACAGGCAGGTGGCGAACCGCGGGTCGGGGTCCTCGGCCGGTCCGGGACCGGTGGTGGAGCCGTAGGTGAGGGCGTCCGTGATGCCGTACAGGAAGCGGTTGGCGCGCGAGAGCACCGCGTCCGGGCGGTGGCCCTCGGAGGCGTAGGCGCGCAGGGCGATCCGCAGCTGCCCCATCAGCCCGGCGGCCCGTACGTCGTGCCCCTGCACATCGCCGATGACCAGCGCTATCCGGCCGGACGGCAGCGGGATCATGTCGTACCAGTCGCCGCCGACCTGGAGGCCGCCGCCCGTCGGGACGTACCGCGCGGCCACGTTCATCCCCGGGATCTCCGGCCCGAGCGTGGGCATCATCGAGCGCTGCAGGCCGTCCGTCAGCTCGCGCTCCGACTCGGCGGTGCCGGCCCGCGACAGGGCCTGCGCCAGCATCCGCGCCACGGTCGTGAGCACCGAGCGCTCGTCCGGCGTGAACGACACCGGATACGCGAAGGCCGCCAGCCAGGCGCCTATAGTGCGGCCCGCCACGATCAGCGGGAGGAAGGCCCACGACTGGCGGTTGAAGCGCTCGGCGAGCGGCCACGACACCGGATAGCGGCGCCGGTACTCCTGCGGCGACGAGAGGTAGACGGCCCGGCCGGTTCGCACCACCTCGGCGGCCGGGTAGTCGGTGTCCAGCGACATCGCGGCGAAGGGGCCCTCGTCGCCGGGCTGGTGCCCGTGGTGCCCGATGATCGTCAGCCGGTCGCCCTCCGTGCCGAAGACGGCGAGCCCGTCCGGCGAGAAACCCGGCATCGACAGGCCCGCGGCGACCCGCAGCACCTCCTCCGTCGACCGCGCCTCGGCCAGCGCCCGCCCCGCGTCCAGCAGGAACGCCTCGCGCGAGCGGCGCCAGTCGCCGGTGACGGGGGTGCGCGCGGCGGCGTCCGGCGGGGGCTCACTGACCTCCTGGACGCTGCCGATCAGTTCGAACGCGCCCGGGTGGCCGTTCACGAAGGGCTTGCAGCGGCTGCGTACCGTACGGATCACGCGGCCCTGGTCGTCCATGATCCGCAGCCGGGCCTCGGCGAGCGTCCCCTCGGCGACGGCGAGCTGGATGATGCCGGAGATCTCGTTCCAGTCGACGGGGTGGAAGCGGGAGCGCACGGCCGCCTCGGTCAGGGTGACCTGCTCCGCGGGCAGCCCGAGCAGCCGGGCGGCCTCGGCGTCGAGGGTGACCCTTTCGGCCGCGTTGTCCCAGCGCCACAGGCCGGTCGCGAGGGCGGCCAGGACGTCCCCCACCCGCGGCAGGGGATCTTCGGTACGCATTGCCCCACTCTAAGAAGGTCGGGCCGGGCGTCGCCACCGACCGTGTACACGACTACCGGCTGTGTTCGGCATTCGGCGGAAGGCGCCACCGACCGTATTAAGTCGGAGGGCGAGCGTGGCGTGGCCGGTACCCTGGGAAGGCTGGTCCATCCAGATGGGCCGGTCCACCCGAACGCAAAGACCATCGCACGGATCGTACAGATCACTGACGCGAAGACTGGATGAACGACGATGCATCGGTACAGGTCCCACACCTGCGGCGAGCTCCGCGCCTCTGACGTCGGCACCGACGTCCGGCTGAGCGGCTGGCTGCACAATCGCCGAGACCTGGGCGGCATCCTCTTCATCGATCTGCGCGACCACTACGGCATCACGCAGCTCGTCGCCCGCCCCGGCACCGCGGCCGCCGAGGCCCTGGACAAGCTGCACAAGGAGACGGTGGTCCGCGTCGACGGCAAGGTCGTCTCGCGCGGCGCCGAGAACGTGAACCCGGACCTGCCGACCGGCGAGATCGAGATCGAGGCCGCCGAGGTCGAGATCCTGGGCGCGGCCCAGCAGATCCCCTTCACGATCAACGCGGACGACGGTGTGGGTGAGGAGCGGCGCCTGGAGTACCGCTTCCTGGACCTGCGCCGCGAGCGCATGCACCGCAACATCATGCTGCGCACCGCCGTCATCTCCGCGATCCGGCACAAGATGGCCGCGATGGGCTTCAACGAGATGGCGACGCCGATTCTCACGGCGACCTCCCCCGAGGGCGCCCGCGACTTCGTCGTCCCCTCCCGCCTGAACCCGGGCAAGTTCTACGCCCTGCCGCAGGCGCCGCAGCAGTTCAAGCAGCTGCTGATGATCTCCGGCTTCGACCGCTACTTCCAGATCGCGCCGTGCTTCCGCGACGAGGACGCCCGCGCCGACCGCTCGCCCGGCGAGTTCTACCAGCTTGACGTGGAGATGTCCTTCGTCGAGCAGGAGGACATCTTCCGGCCGATCGAGCAGCTGATGACGGAGATCTTCGAGGAGTTCGGCGGCGGCCGGCACGTCACGTCGCCGTTCCCGCGGATCCCGTTCCGCGAGGCCATGCTCAAGTACGGCTCGGACAAGCCGGACCTGCGCGCGCAGCTGGAGCTCGTCGACATCACCGACGTCTTCGAGGGCTCGGAGTTCAAGGCGTTCGCGGGCAAGCACGTGCGCGCCCTGCCGGTGCCGGACACGGCGTCGCAGCCCCGCAAGTTCTTCGACCAGCTCGGTGACTACGCGGTCGAGCAGGGCGCCAAGGGCCTGGCCTGGGTCCGCGTCGCCGAGGACGGCTCGCTGACCGGCCCGATCGCCAAGTTCCTCACCGAGGAGAACGTCAAGGTCCTCACCGAGCGCCTCGGCCTGGAGCCCGGCCACGCCGTGTTCTTCGGTGCCGGCGAGTTCGACGAGGTCTCGAAGATCATGGGCGCGGTGCGCGTCGAGGCCGCGAAGCGCTCCGGCAACTTCGAGGAGGGCGTCTTCCGGTTCTGCTGGATCGTCGACTTCCCGATGTTCGAGAAGGACGAGGACACCGGAAAGATCGACTTCTCGCACAACCCGTTCTCGATGCCGCAGGGCGGCATGGAGGCCCTGGAGACCCAGGACCCGCTGGACATCCTGGCCTGGCAGTACGACATCGTGTGCAACGGCGTCGAGCTGTCCTCGGGCGCCATCCGTAACCACGAGCCGGACATCATGCTGAAGGCCTTCGGTATCGCGGGCTACGACGAGGAGACGGTCGAGCGCGAGTTCGCCGGCATGCTCCGCGCGTTCCGCTTCGGCGCCCCGCCGCACGGCGGCATCGCGCCGGGCATCGACCGCATCGTCATGCTCCTCGCGGACGAGCCGAACATCCGCGAGACCATCGCGTTCCCGCTGAACGGCAACGCGCAGGACCTGATGATGGGCGCGCCGACCGAGCTGGACGAGGCCCGCCTGCGGGAGCTGCACATCCAGGTCCGCAAGCCGGTGGGCGAGAAGTAGGACGGAAGACGGCGGTAGGCGCTGGGGGCGCCGCGCGGCGGAGGCTGCGCGGCGCCCCCGGCGCGTTTCTGAGTTTCCTGTGTGCTCCCACAGGTGTTTCCCATGTCCCTGACAGGGCCGCGCCCTAGCGTCACCGCCATGACGGAACCCCAAGGACCAGCACACAAAAGGGACATGACGCGCCGCAAGGTCGTCATCGCAGGCGGAGCCGCCGTGGCCGCGATCGGTGTCGGCGGCGGAATCGCCGTCAGCGCCTTCGCGGACGAGACCACCGACAGCACGGGCAGCACCGACAGCGCGGAGGCGTGCTACCGGCTGACCTCGGAGACCACCGAGGGCCCGTACTACATCGACGCCGACAAGATCCGGCAGGACATCACCGAGGACAAGGAGG
Source organism: Streptomyces sp. NPDC002896 (assembly GCF_040295225.1). Taxonomy (NCBI): domain Bacteria; kingdom Bacillati; phylum Actinomycetota; class Actinomycetes; order Kitasatosporales; family Streptomycetaceae; genus Streptomyces; species Streptomyces sp. NPDC002896. The sequence goes on from NZ_JBEOVA010000005.1 coordinate 143,874, forward strand.
GCATCCCGCTGACCCTCCGCCTCAAGGTGATCGACTCCGAGACGTGCAAGCCGCTGAAGAACGCGGCCGTCGACATCTGGCACTGCGACGCGCTGGGCATCTACTCCGGCTACGAGAGCCTCTCCACCGGCGGCGGTGGCGGCGGCACGCCCCCGAGCGGCGCCCCGACCGACGCCCCTTCCGGGACCCCTTCCGACATGCCCACGGGTGAGCCGCCGTCCGGCGCGCCCGGCGGCGGTGGCGGTGGCGGGGGGCACGAGGAGCCCACCGACGACGAGCGCTACCTCCGCGGCACGTGGAAGACCGACAACAACGGCAAGGTCGAGTTCACGACCATCTTCCCGGGCTGGTACCAGGGCCGCTGCGTCCACATCCACACCAAGGTCCACGTGGACGGCGAGTGGACCGACGCCGGCTACGAGGGCGGCCACACCTGCCACACCGGCCAGTTCTTCTTCGAGGAGGAGGCCGTCCTCGCCTCCGCCGAGGTGGAGCCGTACTCGACGAGCACGACGCAGCGCACGACGCTCACTGAGGACACCATCTACGACCAGAGCGGCACCACGGGCGGTCTGCTCAAGCTGAAGTACAAGAAGAACGACATCGCGAGCGGTGTCATCGCCTCCATCACGGTGGGCGTCGACCCTGACGAGACCCACGACGGCACGGACGACTCGGTCCAGCCGGGGGCGTCCGCGTCGGCTTCGGCGTCGTAGAACCGCATCGCCGCTGGTATGCGAGAGGGCGCCCGGGACGGTCAGGTCCCGGGCGCCCTCTCGTGTGTTGTCCGGACGGATGGACGGACGGGTCAGGTCTGGTCCGGAGTGTTCTCTGCGACTGCCGTGTCCTCGGCAAACAGGTCTTCACCGTGCGTGACCGTGCCGGCCCGGTCCAACCAGTCGCTCAGGCGGTCGAGGTCGGTGCAGGTGGTGATGCGCTGGCGGACGTCGTCTGAGATGAGGAGGCCGCGTACCTCGAGGACGCGCAGGATCCCTTTGCCTCGCCTTCGGCCTTGCCTTCGAGGTAAGCCGTCTCCATGACCGTGCCTCGGCCGGGGAAGTAGCTGACGAAACTCAAGATTCCCCTCCATTTTTCTCTGGCGGGGGTCTTCCCCAGGGTGACGTCCAGGAACTGATAGAAGTAGCTGGCGGCCACGCCGAAGACCGGGGCGAGGATCTCGGGCCGCTCCTGGAAGATGCGGTGCAAGCCCTCGTGAGCTGATGTGACCATGTGCGCACGCTAGGTGGATCAGGGGCTTGCTATCCGGGCGACGGAGAGGGCCGACCCGGTGCGCTCGCACCACATCAACTTTGCCTTCGGCGCCTCCCCGATGCCGCCCGCCGCCGACACGCGCACCAGCGCTCCCTACGGATGGCGCAGCCCTCGTGCACCCCGAGGCGGCTGCTCGTGTTCGGGGGCTCGGGCAGGGAGTGGAGTCCGCGACCATGCGGGCGACGACCTCGCCCGGGCCCGGTTCCACGTACGGAACGCGCGGCGGGGACGTCCAGCGGGCAGGCGGCGACGATATGGCCGAAATCATTCGCGGCCCGAGGCCAATTCCTAGCTGTCCGTGTTCAGATTTCCCGGAAGCCAGGGAGGAGCGCGTCGGACTTGTTCATGCCGCACGCTCGAAGTCGAATCGGCTTGGAATATGCCATTCGAAAATTCCCGAGAAGACCTGAGGCTGGAGAATTCCATGCTCGGCATGGCGCTCGGTGATGAGTGATGCGATGCCGACCAGGGTGCGGTCCGGGAGTTCCTGCTTGTGGACGGTCACCACGTCGAGTGAATATTTGGCGCAGCATTCGAGAACGGCTTCGAAATCATTGATGGAGGCGGCGAAGAGCCGCTGCCCCGGCGCTCCAGCCAGTTTCCTCGAGGAGGCTTCTGCCGGGGTCTGCGGGGGCGTCGCGTGCGCCCGGCGCGTCGGCGCGGCGACGTACTCGGAGCGGGTGGGGAGCGGGAACAGGCGCGCGGGGGGCGGGCGACGGCACCGGCTCGGCGACAGGATCGTCGCCGACGGTGACTTACCGGCGGACGAGGCGCTGGACGCGCTGATCGGCACGGTGCGGGCGCTGGTCGTGGCCAGGTCCGTATAGCACAGCGGAACGTACGGCTGGTGAGTACGGCTGAACGAAACGACCACAACGTACACGCGCCCGGCATACGGGAGACACCTCCGGAATGCCTTGACATACTAAAGAGCCGTCAACCATTCTTTCGCTTCGTAAAAGTTTCAACTCTTGGTGCGAAGGGAGCCTGGCCCGGGGCATGGCCACGGGCAGAATGAGTGAGCGGGCACCTGACGGTGCCGCACCGGAATCGAAAACGCCATTCATCCCTGCCCATTCCTTAACGCATTCTTGACGCGTCGAATGGAACTCCGCTGAAGCTTCCCTCCCAACCCCCCACTTCCGAGGAGGATGCCTCGTGCACTCCGACATGCTGCTCGCCTTAACCGGAACGGTCCCAGAACTGATGGACGCCGCCCTCCGGCCCGCCGTGGCGGCCGCCCATATGTCCCAGGACGCGGAGGGCACCGAGGAGGGCACCGTTCTCTTCGGCTACGGAGCCTCGAACGTCCTGACGCTGTTCGGCTCCCGGCCCGGCTGGACCGTTCACGTCCCCGGACACCCGGACGAAGTGCGCCGCGTGGTCCTGGAATCCGTCGCCCGCGGCGACCGCGCCTACATCCACGTGTCACCGCAGTCCAACGCCGAGCCGCGCGGCATCGGCGGTGGCCACGGCTTCGAGATGGTCCGCGAGGGCCGCTCCGGCGTGGTGGTCGCGGTGGGCCCGCTGCTCGATCCGGTCCTGCGCGCCACGGCCGGGCTCGATCTGGCCGTGCTCTACACGGCCACCATCCGCCCCTTCGACTCGGTCGGCCTGCGTACGGCGGTCCTCGCCGTCGACCATCCGGACGTGATCCTGGTGGAACCCTGCGCGCGGGGCACCTCCGCCCACCAGGTTGCAGAAACGTTGCTTCAGGTACCGCACCGCCTGCTCGCGCTCGGCACCAGCAGCGATGACGGACCGGTCGGCGGCGGCAGCGGCGAGGGATCGGCCGGTGGCGGCAGCGGCGACGGACCGGTCGGCGCCGGTCGAGGAGGCGACGGAGGCCCGGGCGTCGGTCTCGACGCGGCCGGCGGCCACGGCATGGGCGACGGCCTGGACGACTGCATGGGCGACGGCCTGGACGAAGAGAGCATCGCGGCGGCCGTACGGGACTTCATGCGGTGACGGGGGTGGGCGCCCCGCCGACCCGCGGGTCGCACGGCGGACGCCCCCGTCTGGGCCATGGGAGTGATCGTCTCCGGGGCGAGTGTGGCCGGTCCGCCGATCCCGCCGCCGGTCGGCACGATGGAACCCGGCGGCGCACTCGCGGTGGCCGCGCTGCGAAGGCCGTGCTGTGGTCGCACGGCCGAGTCACGCGGCTGGGCCGCCCCCGCCACCGCCGGGAGGAGAGCCCATGCAGAGCGCGAGCACGGATCCGGCACGAGCGCTGCGGACACCGCGCGCAGCAGGCATCGCGGGCGTCCTGTTCGCGCTGCTGCTGGCCACTGCTTTCGTGCTGGTCCGTATCTCGGTCCCCGAGGATCCGGCAAGCGCAGCCGAGTGGCTCGCCGATGAGGACCACCGTGACGCGCTGAAAACCGCACTCGGCCTGGTGCCCTTCGCCGGGGTCTTCTTCCTGTGGTTCATGGGCGCGGTACGGGACTACATCGGACACGGTGGGGAGGACAGGTTCTTCGACACGCTGTTTCTGGGCAGCGGTCTGCTGTGCCTCGCCATGCTGTTCGCACTCGCCGTCGGCATCGACGGCCTCACGGGAGGGGGCGGCGTCTCCCCTCCGACAGGCGAGCAGGAGTCGTGGGAGCTGGGGCGCCACCTCAGCCTCAGCCTGCTGGCGGACTACGCGATGCGTATGGCCGCGGTGTTCACGGTGTGCACCACGGTGATCGGAAGCCGGATCGGAGCCTTCCCGCGCTGGCTCAACTGGCTTGGGGCCGGCGCCGGGCTGGTCCTGATGTTCCTCGTCAGCAGCATCGCCTGGTCCGAACTCGTCTTCCCCGCCTGGGTGCTGGCCGTGAGCGGTTACGTGCTCTGGTCCTCCGTCCGCCGCAGCCGCGGCCGCAGTCGCACCGACCGCACCACAGCCGCTACGTGAGCACCGCTACGTGACTACGCGAGCACAGCCGCTACGTGCGCCGTACTGCTTGCTATTTGAGGCCGTCGAAGGCGATGTTCAGATGCCGGGGGCCCCTGAGGACCGCGTTCTGGCGGTACTCGGGCGGGTCCTGGAGCAGTCGGGGGTTGTCGAGCCGGCGTACGAGCTCGGTCAGGGCGAGTTGTGCCTCGAGCCGGGCGAGAGGGGCGCCGAAACAGCTGTGGATGCCGCTGCCGAGGCCCAGGTGCTGGTTGTCGGGGCGGTTGGGGATGAACCGGTCGGGGTCGGGGAAGCGCTGCGGATCCCGGTTGCCGGACGCGAGGACCAGCCACAGCGAGGCACCCTTGGGGATGACGGTCCCGGCGATCTCGATATCCGTGAGCGTGGTGCGCTGCGGCAGGAGCTGGACCGGCGGCTCGTAGCGCAGCAGTTCCTCCACGAGCGGCACGGCGAGGTCGGGGTCGTCGCGCAGCCGCTGCAGGACGTCCGGGTTGCGCAGCAGCGTGAGCATCCCGTTGGTGATGAGGTTGACGGTGGTCTCATGGCCGGCGATCAGCAGCAGAGCAGCGGTGCTGATCATCTCGACGGGCGACAGCTGACCGTCCGGACCGTGCCCTGCGGCCATGGCGGAGAGCATGTCGTCGCGGGGAGCCTTGCGGCGCTCCTCGATCAGCCCGGCGAGATAGACGGCGAGGTCGGACCGTGCCTGCCGGGTGGTCTCCAGCCGCGCTTCGCGGTCCTCCGCCGAGACCGGGTCGAGGCTCGCGGCGATCGTGTCGGCCCACTGGTGGAATCGCGACTCGTCCTCGCGCGGGATACCGAGCAGCCTGCAGATCACCGTGACGGGGAAGGGGTACGCGAAGTTGTCGACGAGGTCGATGCCGTCTCCGCCCTCCCGGTCCCGGAATCCGTCGATGAGCCCGGAGACGATCTCGGCGAGCTCGCTGCGCATCTCGTGCACCCGCCGGGGGGTGTGCGGAGGCCCGAACGGCCGGTTCGCCAGCCCGCGCAGCCGGTCGTGTTCGGGCGGGTCGAGCCTCAGGAAGGTCGGAGGCAGGTTCGGGTCCTCCTCCTGGGCCGGGCCCATGGGCGCGTCGGGGCTCAGGTTGCGGGCGTCCGAGCTGATCCGCGGATCATGGAGCAGCTCCTTGATCTCCCAGTACGTGCTGACCACGTAGGGGCCTGCCTCGTCCTGCACCACCGGCGTCTTGCGGAGCTCGGCGTACAGGGGGTACGGGTCGGCCCGGTTGGCGTAGTCGGTGATCTGGCGCAGCAGTGCGACCGACGTCATGGCGGGTTCCTTCCAAGTCGCGGGTCCATCGGCCAATTCGCTGGTCCATCGGCCCCATTCGCTGGTCCATCGGCTCGAACAGTGGGTCGACCCAAGGGTCGGCCCAGGTAGCGGGCCCTCCGGCCGGAGGCCGTCGGCTCGGCATGCCCTGTCACGCGCGCAGGGGCGTGAACGAGACGCGTCGGTCGGCCGGTGAGTGGCCGCTGAGCGTGACGGTCGGACCGTGGCTGGGCAGCGAGGGGTCCGGGAAGCCGGCTGACATCGGCCGCATCCCCTCCGGACGCCGGTCGACGCTGGGGTACGGGGGCGGGAACGGCGCGGCCTGTTCGATCTGCCGCTGGTAGAAATCCAGCCATTTCGCCTGGTCGAAGGTGACAGCGGCGATGATGCGGCCCCGGAAGCCGTAGACCGCGGTGAAGCGGCGGTCGGCGAGCGACCCCTGCATGACCATGATCTCCTCGCCCATCGGCGGGACGCCGACCGACTTGATGTTCACACCGAACTGGGCGGACCAGAAGGACGGCGTCCACACGTGGGGGCGGCGGTCCGTACTGGAGTTGATCATGTTGTGGGCGGCGACCTCGGCCTGCGCGATCGCGTTGCCCCAGTGCTCGAGGGAGAGGAACTGGTAGCCGAAGAGCGGGTGCGGGGAGCGGGCGACGTCCCCGGCGACGAAGACGTCGTCGGTCACGATCCCGCGTACGTCGAAGGCGCGGCACCCGGCGTCGCAGGCGATCCCGCGCGGACCCGCGCCCAGTCCGGACCCCGCGAGCCATTCGGTGTTGCGCGTGGCCCCCAGCGATACGACGGCGATGTCGGCCTCGACCGTGGAGCCGTCGGAGAGATGGGCGCACCGCAGACGTCCCGCCTGGTCTCCCTCCAGCCCGGTGACCTGCACGCCGCACCGCAGGTCGACGCCGTGTTCGCGCTGCAGTTCCGCGGCCACCTCGCCGATCACGGCGCCGAGCGCACCCACCAGCGGGGCCGCGCCGCGCTCGGCGACCGTGACGGGCAGCTGCTGCTCGCGGCACGCGGAGGCGATCTCGGAACCGGTGAACCCTGCTCCGATGACGAGAACCCGGCGGGGCCCGGCCTTCAGCCGGTGGTGCAGCCGGGAGGCGTCGTCCACGGTGCGCAGGACGAAGACCCCGTCGAGGTCGGCCTCCAGCTCGTTCGGCCATGGACGGGCACGTACGCCGGTGGTGATCAGCAGCCGGTCGTACTCGACCGAGCTGCCGTCGGCGAGATGCACCCGCTTCGCGTGGACGTCGAGACCGGTGGCCGCGGTGCCCAGCCGCCACTCCGCGTCGATCGCGCGTCGCCGGGGCAGCGCCGTGTGGTCGGGCGGCACCTTGCCGAGCAGCACCTGCTTGGACAGCGGCGGACGGTCGTACGGCTCGTGGGGCTCGTCACCGATCATGGTGAGCGTCCCGCTGAAGCCCTCCTCGCGGAGCGTCTCGGCGGCTCGCAGCCCCGCCAGCGAGGCACCGACGACGACGATGTGCCCCTCGCGCCTCAGCCGCTGAAGGGACCCGTCAAGCGGCATAGGAGGCACCCGCCCGCGCCGGGGCCGACGCGACGTCCGAGCCCTCCACGGTGATGGCCTTCACCGGGCAGGCCTCCGCAGCCCGCAGCACATGCTCCCGCTGCGCGTCATCGGGCTGAGGGTCGTACATCAGCGCCTCGTCACCGTGCATCGTGAACACGTCGGGGGCGAGGAAGGCGCACTGCGCGTACCCCTGACACCGGTTGAGATCAACGACAAGCCTCATGAGGTCTCCGCTACGTCCGTTACGTCGGTTCCTACGGCTTTTTCGTTCCTCTGCCCCCGCGTCCAGCATGGAAGGGGCGGGGGGCGTACGCACGTCCGCCGGACCGACGGAGTGAGGCGCCCCTTGCGCCTATGCTCCGACGAGCTCGCACCAGACGTACTTGCCGGTGCCGGTGAGCGGGTACCAGCCCCAGTCGGCGGACCGGGCGCGGACGAGGGTGAGGCCGCGGCCTCCCTCGGCGTCCGCGGACGCGGGTGGTGTGGGTGTGGATGCGGGCGCCGGTGGCCGAGGGTCCGCGTCCCAGACCCCGACCCGCAGAACGCCCCGCGCCCACCGGAGCCGTATGGCGGCGGGCCCCTTGGTGTGCCGCACGGCGTTGCTGACCAGCTCACTGGCCACCAGCTCGGCGGCCTCCGCGAGCTGGGGGAGCTGGTGGAGGGCGAGGACGAGGCGCAGGGTGCGGCGGCAGATGGTGACGGCGCGGGGGTCGTGGGGGACGTAGAGCGTGTACTCCCAGGGTTCGTCGTCGTTTTCAGGCATGCGGGATCTCCAGGTGGAGGAGGGAGTGGGGCGGGTCGGCGGTGGCAATGCCGCGGCCGTCACGGCATGACGGGGCGGTGCGCTTCCGGGGTCCCGGGGGTGCCGCACTGTGTGCGTCGCGTGACTGACGGTAGGGCACCAATTTGTGCCGCCGCAAGTCGCTTGCATAGGCTGCCACCCACAAGTGGTATGCCAATACGGCTCGTTGAAGGGGAGGAGGTCCGCATGCCGCCGAGGAGTCAGCCGACCGCGCGTCAAGTGCGCCTGGGTACCGAACTGCGCAGGTTGAGGGACGCAGCTGGCATGACCGCCCGTGAGGTGGCGCAGTTCCTCGGGTCCACCTCAGGGCAGATGAGTCAGATGGAGGCAGGCATTGCGGGTGTCAGCGAGCAACGCCTACAGAGACTTGCGGCCCATTACGCCTGTGCGGACCAGGAGTTGATCGATGGCCTCGTAGAGATGGCCACCGACCGTACGCGTGGGTGGTGGGAGGAGTATCGCGATGTACTCCCGCCCGAGTTCCTGGACTTGGCGGAGCTGGAGCACCATGCGCGCTTCATGCAAGTGATTGCGACCGCCCATGTGCCTGGGCTGCTCCAGACCGAGGAGTACGCGCGGGCGGTGTTCGGATACTGGGTTCCGCCACTCCCGGACAGTGAGCTGGAGCTGTGGGTTGCGTACCGCATGCGGCGCCAGCAGGTCCTGTCGCGAGAGGACGCAGTTCCGTACGAGGCGGTCCTGCATGAGTCCGTTCTGCGTACCCGCGTCGCGGACCGAGGGGTGGCTCGTGCTCAACTTGAGGGACTACTAAGCAAGTCGGAGTGTCCCAACGTCTCGCTGCGGGTGATCCCCTTCGATGTCGACGGATTCGCCGGGGCGAGTTCGTCTTTGGTGTACGTGGGCGGCCATGTGCCCGCGTTGGACACCGTGCAGCGGGACACTCCGTACGGCTCGGCCTTCGTGGATGCCTCTGCCCAACTCCACGCCATGCGAACGCTCTTCCGTAAGGTGGAGTCGGCGTCCCTCGACCCCACTCGGTCGCGGGATTTCATTCACCGTCTGTCGAAGGAGTTGTAGGCGTGGTCCAGTGGCAGAAGTCCACATACTCCGGTGGCGCGGCGGGCAACGAATGCGTGGAACTGGCCCGCGGCGACGACTCGCTGCTCCTCCGCGAGAGCGACGCCCCCGCCCGAATACTCACCGTCACCCGTGACGGGCTGGCCGCCCTGCTGCTCCAGATCCGCGGGCGTACCCGGCGTACCCACTAGCCCGGTCGGCGGGCGCGCTGCGGCATCCCGCACACTGGCGGGGAAGACCGAACCGCAGGGTTTCGGACGAACGGGAGAGCCACCAGTGTCGCGCTTCGACGAGAACAAGTTCCGTGCCGTCACATGGGTCCAGAGGCACATCGCCAACCCAGTCACCAGGCGGCTGCCGCTCCAGACGGTCCTGGAGACCACGGGGCGGAAGTCCGGTCAGCCCCGGCGGACACCGGTCGGCGGCAGCCGCGTCGGGCGTGAGTTCTGGCTCGTATCGGAGTACGGCGAGAAATCGCAGTACGTACGGAACATCCAGGCCGACCCGAGGGTCCGCGTCCGGATCAAGGGCAAGTGGCACGCGGGGACAGCGCACCTCGTCCCCGAGGACGACGCCAGGGCGCGGCTCAGGAGCCTGCCGCGAATGAACAGCGCCGCGGTCCGGGCGGTCGGCACGAACCTGCTGACGGTACGGGTCGATCTGACCGACTGAGCCGCCTGACCGTGGGACCTCCGACCCTGAGCCGGCGCACCAGGATTGGCCCAGCAGATGCGCTGCGGGCTGGGGGAGAGCGCTCTGAGGCGCGGGCACGGCGCGGGCCCCGGACTGAAACGGTTCCGGGGCCCGTGCGCTTACGGACTGCTACGTGCGGCTACGCCGTCGGCTTTTCCTCCAGGCGCGGGAACAGCACCGCGCCCTTCGTCACCGTCGTGCCTGCCGGGAGGCCGCCCCACGTGCCCGCGTCCTGGACCCGCTGGTCGGCGAGGGCGCCGAGGGGGGCCTCCGCGCCGAGGGAGTCCCAGAGCTTCTGGGAGGTGTCCGGCATGATCGGGTTGAGGAGGACCGCCACCGCGCGGAGGGACTCCGCGGCCGTGTAGAGGATCGTGGCCAGGCGGGCCTTGCCCTCGTCACTCGTGTCCTTGGCCACCTTCCACGGCTCCTGCTCCGTGATGTAGCCGTTGACCTGCTTGACGAAGTCGAAGACCGCCAGGATGCCGCCCTGGAAGTCCAGGTCCTCGCCGATCTTGCGGTCGGCCTCCGCGACGGCCTTGGCGAGGCCCTCGTGGATCGCGCGCTCGGCCTCGCCGTCGGCCGCCGAGGCCGGGAGCTCACCGCCGAAGTACTTGCCGACCATCGCGGCCACGCGCGACGCCAGGTTGCCGTAGTCGTTGGCCAGCTCGCTCGTGTAGCGGGCGGAGAAGTCCTCCCAGGAGAACGAGCCGTCCTGGCCGAAGCCGATCGCGCGCAGGAAGTACCAGCGGTACGCGTCCACGCCGAAGTGCGACGTCAGGTCCTGCGGCTTGATGCCGGTCAGGTTGGACTTCGACATCTTCTCGCCGCCGACCATCAGCCAGCCGTTGGCCGCGACCTTGCCGGGCAGGGGCAGGCCCTGCGCCATCAGCATCGCGGGCCAGATGACCGCGTGGAAGCGGAGGATGTCCTTGCCGACCAGGTGCACGTTCGCCGGGAAGGTCGACTCGAACTTCGCCGGGTTCTCGTTGTAGCCGACCGCTGTGGCGTAGTTCAGCAGCGCGTCGACCCACACGTAGATGACGTGCTTCTCGTCCCAGGGGATCGGGATGCCCCAGTCGAAGGTGGACCGGGAGATGGAGAGGTCCTGCAGGCCCTGGCGCACGAAGTTCAGCACCTCGTTGCGTGCGGACTCGGGCTGGATGAAGTCCGGGTTGGCCTCGTAGTGGGCGAGCAGCTTGTCGCCGTACTCGCTCAGCTTGAAGAAGTAGTTCTCCTCCTTGAGGATCTCCACCGGCTTCTTGTGGACCGAGCAGAGCTTCTGACCTGCGAAGTCGCCCTCGCCGTCCAGCAGCTCGCCGGGGAGCTTGTACTCCTCGCAGCCCACGCAGTACGGGCCTTCGTACCCGCCCTTGTAGATCTCGCCCTTGTCGTACAGGTCCTGGACGAACTCCTGCACACGGTCCGTGTGCCGCTTCTCCGTCGTACGGATGAAGTCGTCGTTCGCGATCTCCAGGTGCTCCCAGAGGGGCTTCCAGGCCTCCTCGACGAGCTTGTCGCACCACTCCTGCGGGCTGACGCCGTTCGCGTCGGCGGTGCGCATGATCTTCTGACCGTGCTCGTCCGTGCCGGTGAGGAACCACACCTTCTCGCCGCGCTGACGGTGCCAGCGCGAGAGCACGTCGCCTGCGACGGTCGTGTAGGCGTGGCCCAGGTGAGGAGCGTCGTTGACGTAATAAATGGGGGTGGAGACGAAGTACGTCTTCTCACCCTGCTTCTCTGATCCAGTGGCCGCCATGGTCGAAATCCTACTGGTCCCGTGAAGATCGACTCACACCGAATTACGGGCGGTGAGGATGACGACGATTACGGGGACGGGGCCCGGGTAACCCGGGCCCCGTCGGGGTGCCTACGAGCCTTCGCCGCCCTACGGCCGCAAGGAGCCCTACGGCCGCCAGGCCGCGAGCAGGCCCTCGTACAGCTCTTCGTCCGTGAGCTCGCGGGGCGTGGGGCCCGCGTGGAAGAACGCGGCGTTGTCGGCCTTGAGCTTGCGCAGGTAGTCGAAGCCCTTGGCGTCGTGCTCGCCGAACGCGACGAACTGGAAGAACAGCGGGTGCTTGGCCGCGTCGGCCAGGGCCTGCGTCGCCACGCCCTTCGCGTCCGGCGGGCCGTCCGTCTGGAAGATCACCAGGGCGGGCCCTGCGGCGCCGGACTTCTCGTAGTCCGTGACGACCTCTTCCACAGCGCGGTGGTAGCTGGTGCGGCCCAGCCGCCCGAGGGACTCGTGCAGCTCGTCGACGCGGCCCTCGTACTCGGCCGGCGTGAGCTCGCCCGTTCCGTCGATCTCCGTCGAGAAGAAGACGACGTGCACGGTGGCGTCGGTGTCCAGGTGCGCGGCCAGGGCCAGCACCTGCTCGCCGAGGCTCTGTGCCGAGCCGTCCTTGTAGTACCCGCGCATGGACCCGGACCGGTCAAGGACGAGGTACACGCGGGCCCGGCTGCCGGCCAGGCCCTGCTCCTTGAGCACGGCGCCCGCGGCCTTGTACGCGGGCACGAGCCCGGGCGCCTTGGCCTTGAGGCGGGTGAGGGAGAGGGCGGGCTCGGGGGCGGGGGAGCTGGAGCTTGCGGGGACGGGGGCGGGAGTCGCCTCGTCGGCAACGTCCGCCACGTCGGCGGTGGCCTCCGGGTCGGCGGCAGGCTCCGGCTCGGAGGCCGGTGCGGCCGCGACCGCGGGGGCGACCTCGGGCTCAGCCGCGACCGCAGCCGCGGCCTCGGGCTCCGGAGCGGGGGTAACGGCCGCAGGCTCCGGTTCGGCGGCGGCAGCGACCACCTCTGGCTCGGGAGTCGTGGTCACGGTCTCGGGCTCGGCGGCCTCGGGCTTGGGCTGCGGGGCGGGTGCCTCGGCATCGGCCTCGGGCTCGGCCTTGGGCTCGGCGGTCACGCTCTCGGCCGTCTGTTCGTCGGCCACGGCCTTCGCTGCGGCCGGAACCTCGACGACAGGCTCCGCCTCGGGCGTCGTGGTCACGGTCTCGGGCTCGGTGGCCTCGGGCTTGGGCTGCGGGGCGGGTGCCTCGGTAGCGGCCTTGGGCTCGGGGTCGGCCTTGGGCTGGGCCGGGATCTCGACGACGGGCTCCGGCTCCGGCGTCGTGGTCGCGACCTCGGGCTCGGCGGTCACGGCCTCGGGTTCGGCCGTCACGGGTTCGGAATCCGGGGTCGAAGCCTTGGCTTCCGGCTCCACCGCAGGCGCCACGGCCACCTGCTCGGCCTCCGGCTCAACCTCGGCAGCCGCAGCTACCGGCTCGGGCTCGAGGGCCGGAACCTCTGCTTCCGGCTGCGCCTCAGGAGCCACAGCCACCGGCTCGGGCTCCGGGTCCGCCTTGGGCGCGACGGGCTCCGGCTCGGGAGCCGCAGTCACGGCCTCGGGCTCTGCGGCCTCGGGGGCGGGGTCCCCGGCAGCGGCCTCGGGCTCGGCAATCGCCTCAGGCTCGGCGGCCTCGGGCTCCGCGGCCGGCGATTCAGCCGCCTCCGAGCCGGCCACCGCGGCGTCGGACGTCGTCGAGGACGCCCCCCGCGCACCCGGCACCGTCACATTGTCGAACGCCTGCGACACCAGGTCGTCCACTACCGACGGCTCGGGCTCCGTCGCCGGTGCGGGAACCTTCACCTCCGTAACCGTCGAGGACTCCGCCGCCGACACAGACGCCGAGGACGCCGAGGAGGCCGCCGACGAGGGCCCCTGCTCCCCGACGGCGTCCCCGTCACGCCCCTTGCGCGACCGTCCGAACGCGTTCCGCAGGAGACTCAGAATGCCCATGTGCGCAACCCTTCGCATGAGTTGGTACCCGTAATTCCTGGCCAGGAAAGACACGTAAGGGTAGCCGCCGTATTCAGCGATCTTAGGGAGGGGCGGCCTCCACGCACCGCCCCCCGGTCCGGCGGCTTTCGGGGCACGGGTGGCGGGCGACCTGCAAGTCCTCAACTCCCTTGCGTGCGCCGGGGGTTCACCCGGTGTTCATCCGGAGTCCGTCACCCTGCTGGCCTCCGCCCCTAACGTCACGCCGAAGCCAGCCGGAAATCAGCCAGATGGGCGCGCGTAGCGTCGGCGGAATCGTCCGCCGCACACGGAAGCGCCAGCCCTGGGGGGCTCCGGTCCACATCGGCGCGGGAAGCGCCGGTTCATGTGCACATACGGAGGGGAAAGTGCGCAAACTGCTGCCGATCATCACCTCGCACGCGGGCGGGCGTTCCGCGATGACCTGCCGGTTCCGCTGTGGTGACGCCTGCTTTCACGAGGTGCCCAACACCAGCGACAACGAGTACGTCGGCGACGTCATAGCCGGTGCGCTCAGCCGGCGGTCCATGATGCGGGCCGCCGCCGTCGTGACCGTCACCGCGGCCGCCGGGGGAGCGGTCGTCGGCGCGGGTGCCCCGCAGGCCGCCGCCGCGGCGACCACCGAAGCCGGGAACGGTACGAGCGCGAAGGGCGCGCGCGGCCTGCGCTTCGCACCCGTCGCGCCCAACACGGCCGACGCCGTCACCGTCCCGGACGGCTACGCGCAGAACGTCGTGATCCGCTGGGGCGAGCCCATCCTGCGCGGCGCCCCCGCCTTCGACCCGGACAAGCAGACCGCCGCGGCCCAGGCGGGCCAGTTCGGCTACAACAACGACTTCCTCAGCCTGCTGCCCCTGCGGGGCGAGCACGGCCGCCAGGTGCTCGTCGCCAACCACGAGTACACGGACGAGATCCTGATGTTCAAGGGCTACGACGCCGCGAACCCGACCCGTGAGCAGGTCGAGGTCGCCTGGGCCGCGCACGGCCTGTCCGTCGTGGTCGTGCAGGAGGAGCGCGGCAGCGGCAAGCTGACGGCCGTCACGCGCCACCGCCTCAACCGCCGCCTCACCGCCACCAGCGAGTTCCGCCTCGCCGGCCCGGTGGCCGGCAGCTCCTTCGTCCGTACGACGGCCGACCCGAAGGGCACCACCGTCCGCGGCACGCTGAACAACTGCGCCGGCGGCGAGACCCCGTGGGGCACCACGCTGCACGGCGAGGAGAACTTCAACCAGTACTTCGGCGGCTTCGACAAGGTGACGGACCCGACCACCGTCGCCCGTCTCAAGCGGTACGGCGTCACGACCGCCGTCTCCGAGCGCAAGTGGGAGCGGTTCGACGACCGCTTCGACCTCGCCAAGGAGCCCAACGAGGTCAACCGCTTCGGCTGGGTCGTCGAACTCGACCCGTACGACCCGGAGTCGACCCCGCGCAAGCGCACCGCGCTGGGCCGCTTCAAGCACGAGGCCGCGCAGCCGCGCCTGACCGACGACGGCCGCCCGGTCGTCTACATGGGCGACGACGAGCGGTTCGACTACTTCTACAAGTTCGTCTCCAGCAAGCGCGTGAAGAAGGGTGGCTCGCGCGCCGCGCACGAGCACAACCTGACCCTTCTCGACGAGGGCACGCTGTACGTCGCCAAGCTCACCGGCGACTCCCCGGCGGCCGAGATCGACGGCACGGGCAAGCTGCCGTCCGACGGCGAGTTCGACGGCAGCGGGGTGTGGATTCCGCTGGCCACGGCCGGTCCCGACGGTGCCGTCTCGCATGTCGACGGCATGACCGCCGAGGAGGTGTACGTCTTCACGCGGTTCGCCGCCGACCAGGTGGGCGCCACCAAGATGGACCGCCCCGAGGACATCGAGCCGTCCCCGTACAGCGGCAAGGTGTACGTCGCGCTCACCAACAACACCGACCGCGGCAAGACCGGCAAGACCCCGGCCGACGAGGCCAACCCGCGCAACCTCAACAAGCACGGCCAGATCCTGGAGCTCACCGAGTCCGGCAACCGCGCCGAGTCGCTGACCTTCGGCTGGTCGCTGTTCCTGGTCGCGGGCGACCCGAACGACCCGGCGACGTACTTCGCGGGCTTCCCCAAGGACCAGGTGTCCCCGATCTCCTGCCCCGACAACGTGGCGTTCGACCCGTACGGCAACCTGTGGATCTCCACGGACGGCAACGCGCTCGGTACGCACGACGGCCTGTTCGGCGTCGCCACGCGCGGTGAGCGGCGCGGTGAGCTCAAGCAGTTCCTGACGATGCCCACCGGCGCCGAGACCTGCGGCCCGATCGTCCAGGACCGCCGGGTCCTGGTCGCGGTCCAGCACCCGGGCGAGGTCGATGGCGCGTCCGTCGAGAAGCCCGCGAGCGTCTGGCCCGACGGCCCCGGCAAGATCGTCCGCCCGTCGGTGGTGGCGGCCTGGCGCGAGGACGGCTGCAACATCGGCGTCTGAGCTGCCGAGCAGTCCATTGGGGGCGCCCCTGGCCGGGGGCGCCCCCTTCTGCGTGACTCCAGCACGTGAGCGAGCCCGTCAGCCCTCCGTACCGTCCTGCGCGTGCAGCGTGAGCTCCGCGAGGACGGCCCGGTGATCGGTCTCGGCGAGGTCCAGGAACCGTACGGAGTGCACGGAGAACTCCTCCGACACCAGCACGTGGTCGATCTGTGCGCCGAGCCGCGGTGACGTCCGGGCCGGCCAGGTCGGGGTGCGGGAGGCGCCGGCGAGGCGGGCGCTGTCGCGCAGGCCGGTGTCGAGGATGCGGCGGAAGGCGGCGTGGTCCTGGGAAGCGTTGAAGTCGCCGGCCAGGATGGTCGCCTGGCCGCTGCTGCGGGCCGCGAAGTCGCGCAGGGCGCCGAGCTCGTGACGCCACAGGCCGACCTGGCGGGGCAGCGGCGGCATCGGGTGGGCGAGCTGGAGCCGCACCAGGTGGCCCTTCACGTCGGCGACCGCGCCGGGCATGCCCATGGTGCCGGGGACGCCCGCGGCGGGCTCGAGGGGGTAGCGACTGAGGATGACCGACCCGTCGGACCCGTATCCCGCGACGGCCTGGCGGTACGGGTAGGCACCATCGCCGAACTCCTCGTCGAGGGCGGACGAGCACCCGACCTCGCACTCCTCGACGAAGAGGACGTCCGGGTGCTCGCGCTTCACCGCCGCGATCAGCGGCCGGGTCGCCCGCCCGAACTCGACGTTGGACGCCATCACGCGCAGCTCGGCGACGGGTGCCCCGCGCGCCTGCGTGGCCTTGCCGTACGGCTCGATGAACCAGGCGAGTGCGCCGAGCACGACGACGCCCCACACCAGCCCGGTACGCCATCGTGCGAGCGCCGCGAACAGCAGGGCGGCGCCGGTGGGGGCGAGCAGCCAGGGCAGGAAGGCGAGCAGTTGCGGCACGGGCGTCATGCCGTCGGTGTCGGCGGCCCGGCACCCGACGACCACGCTCACGCCGAGCAGCAGCAGCCCGGACAGCCACGCGGCGAGTCGCCGCCCGCCCCGGCCGCCACCGCGCTCGGACACCGGTTCGTCCGGTTCGTCCGCTCCGGCCCCCGGCTCGTCCCCGGCTCTCGCCCACAGCGTCAGTGGCACGGGGGCACCCCCCTGGCCGTCGTGCTCTCCAAGACGTCCAAGGCCCGCCTTCCGTCGAGGTTCCGCGCGATGCCCGAATCCTCCCTCAAAGACGGGTCTGTGGGGAGTGCGGTTGCGTACGCCCCCGGATGCCTCGGTGCCGCACGGTCAGGCACAGACGTGCATCAGGCCCCGACCTGCGTCTGGTCTGCCACCGGCTCCGGCCCCGGCTCCGGCTGCGCCGGCTCCGCGGGCGCTCGCCTGGCTCGTGCGTACCGGTTGATCAGGGGCGACCGAACCATCCCCAGCTCGCGAAGACGCCTGACCGGCCCGACTCCCCCGAACCGCCCGACGACCCAACCGACCAGCGTCACCGCCACCCCCACCCCCAGGATGATCCACGCCACCGTACGCAGTGATTCGGTCAGCGCGTCGTACACCGCGCCCGCGGCCGCGCGCGACACGTCCGGTGGCAGATCGTCCAGGGTGAGGCGTCGGCCCACGGTGATGCCGGCGTGCAGGAGCGCCGCGCCCAGCGCCAGGCCGAGGGCTGTAGCCGTGATCGCGCGGCGTCTGCGGACGGCCAGCCCGATCCCGGCCACCGCGAGCACCAACGCCGCGGCAGGCAGCCAGAAGCCGGTGATCTGAAGCATCCGGAACCCCTTACGCAACTGGGGCAAGGCCCCCGACGACGCCGAATCCATCACGGTGACCTCGGTGTGCCGCACCGGAATGCGGTCGGCATACGGCACGTCGTCGGCCATCAGCTGGCGTTTGACCTGTTCGGTGATGGGCGCGAGGTCGATCGTGACCCCGGCGCCGGCGCCGGGACGGGTGCCCGTGCGGCTGTCGTCGCCGGTGCTGGGGCCGGCGCCGTCGCCCAGCGCCTGCATCACCGCGCCGTGGGCGGCCCGGTTCGCCGCGTTCCACGCGGTCGTATAGGCGCTGGTACCGGCGAAGGACAGCACGGCCTCGTGCACGAAGTTCTCGACGGTGTCGGAGGAGCCGAACTCGCTCGTGTCGATCTCCCGCACCACCGCGTCGGCGACCGCGTCGGCGACGGCGGAGTGCACGTCGGCGTCGGACGCGAGCGGCGCCATCGCGGCGACATACGCGTCGGTGTCCCCGATCTCGTATTTCGCCCAGCCGGACAGCGCACCCGGCGCGACAAGGACGCACGCGACGATGATCAGCACCGCTGAAAGGAGTCTCCGCACCCCTCCATGACCCACCCGGACCGCCCCCGGCACGACCGGGGCGACTGCATCCGGCCGCGCGAAGACGCCCTTCCGAAGGATCCGTGCGGAGCCCGTGGCGGCGCTCGTCGTCGCACGGCCCGCGCACGCGGCGCCGGTCACGCTGCGTGAGCGCTCCGGTGGAGCGTTCACCTGAACGGGTGTTTCCTGGACGAGGGGCAAAGGAGGCGATCATGCGCAGTACTCCGGCTTTCCGAACCCTTGCCGCAGGTCTGTTCGCGGGCGGCGCCCTCACCCTCGCCGTCACGGCTCCCGCGTCCGCGGGCGTCCCGGCAGTCGAGCAGGACATCCAGGGCACGGTGATAGCCCCGTTCAACCTGAACATCCGCGAGGACCCGGACAACGCCACGAAGGTCGTGGCAGTACTGGCCCCGGGCACCCATGACCGCGTCGAGTGCCGTACGACGGGCCCGACCGTCGCAGGCAACTCGAACTGGTACTGGCTCGAGGGCGCCCATGGCTGGGCGAACGCCGCGTACGTGGACACCCACGGCCGGTCCGTGCCCAGTTGCACGGACCCGTGCCCGTACGTGAGGTGCACGGACCCGATGTCGCACGGCGGAACGAACCAGCCGTTGCTGCGCCTGCCGCTGCTGACGGTGCAGACGCCCGACACGACGCCGAAGTCCGGACGGGTATGAGGCGTGACTGCGTGAGATGAACGGCGCGGTCCGGCCGGATGTGCATCCGGCCGGACCGCGCGGGTCTGTCCGCTCCTCAGACCGTGTGGGTTCGGTTGTTCCCGGACTCCGTGGGCTCGGCCGCCCTCCTCATCCGGCGGATGTCCGTCTCACCCTCGTTCGAGTAGTAGTGGTAGAAGGCCGCCGCGAAGACGCCGGCCGCCACGCACAGCGCGAGGACCGTGGACCACAGCACGCTGGCTCCGGTCAGGCTGAACAGATAGCCGATGGCGATGCCCGCGAAGGCCGCCCAGGTGAGCGCACGCGTCTCGCGCCGCATACGGGGCCCGGCGCTGTGCAGCGCATAGGTGATCGCCGCGACGAGGACTCCGGTCAGGATCCCGAAGAAGACGTTGCCCACGGTGACCGGGCCGGTGTCGCGCTGGATGGTGCAGGCCCAGATGCCGTACACGAAGCCGAGTACGACGGGTACCGCCCATGCCGCGGTGGTGGCCGGACGTATGCGGGAAATGCCGGTGGTTGTACCGGATGCGCGTGCCACGTGAGCCATGACGAGGCTCCTCTCTCTCCTGGCCTCCGTCTTCGCCCCGACTTCAAGGGCACACCTGGGAGCGGCCGGTGGCAAGTCGTACGCACAGCGGATTCGAGGCGGACCGCAGGCTGGGTCAAACGCGGCTCGGGGTGCGCCGTAGCCTGGGGGTTCATGGAAGCGCGTCGGGCCGGGGCGGCCGAGGGGACGGCGGGCGGCGCCGGTTCCGGCGCGGGCCCAGTGGCCACGCGTGTGCCGGTGCTGCTGCGCGGGCAGGGCCCCGTGATCGCAGCCGTCGCGCTGGGCGGCGCGGCAGGCGCCGCCGCCCGCTACGGCGCCTCGCTGCTCTGGCCGACAGCACCGGACTCCTTCCCCTGGACGATCTTCGCGGTGAACGCCGTGGGCTGCGCGCTCATGGGGGTACTCATGGTGGTGATCACGGAGGGCAGGCAGACGCACCGGCTGGTACGCCCCTTCCTCGGCACCGGTGTCCTCGGCGGTTTCACCACCTTCTCCACGTACGCGGTGGACATCGCGCGGCTGACCGATCTGCGCGAGGCGGGCGCCGCCCTCGGGTATCTCGCCCTGACCCCGGTTGTCGCGCTGGCCGCGGTCTGGGCCGGCTCCGCGGCCACTCGCCGCGCGGTCGCCGCGGCGGCCATGGCAGCCTCCAGGAGGAGACCATGACGAATTCCACCCCGCGGCTCACGGGACGCGCGCTGCGCCTGACCGTCTTCGTCGGTGAGAGCGACCAGTACCAGCACAAGCCGGTCTACACCGAGATCGTGCACCGCGCGCACCGGGCGGGCCTCGCGGGCGCGAGCGTGTTCAAGGGCATCGAGGGGTTCGGCGCGTCCTCGCTCGTGCACACCCAGCGGCTGCTGTCGCTCAGCGAGGACCTGCCCGTCGCCGTCGTCATCGTCGACACCGAGGAGCGGGTACGCGCGTTCCTGCCCGAGCTCGACGAGCTCGTGGACAAGGGGCTGGTCCTGCTCGACGACTGCGAGGTCGTCACGTACACAGGGCGGGAGCGGGACGCGTGAACTGGCTGCTCGTCCTCGCCGGCGCCGCGGTGGGCGCCCCTCTGCGCTACCTCACCGACCGCGCGGTGCAGTCCCGGCACGACACCGTCTTCCCCTGGGGCACCTTCACGGTCAACATCGCCGGATCCCTGATCCTGGGCCTGGTGACCGGCGCGGTCACGGCCGGTGCGGCATCGTCACACCTCCAACTCCTGCTCGGCACGGGCCTGTGCGGGGCCCTGACGACGTACTCGACGTTCTCGTACGAAACCCTGCGCCTGGCCGAAACAGGCGCCCGCCTCCTCGCCGCCGCCAACATCGCAGCAAGCATCACAGCGGCCCTGGGCGCGGCGTACGTGGGAACGGCCCTGGCCCAGGCGGCCTGGTCGTAGCAACCGTTGTGGGCAGGCCTTCCGCAGGGCTGGGGGCACCTCCCAGCGGTAGCTGGGGGAGGGTGGGCACAACCCCACGACGCACAGCGCTCCGAACCCGTCCGGATGCGCCCCGCACCCCACCATGCTTGGCTGGACGCAGTCCGCGGCGGCGCGCACAACAGGAGCCGTACATGAAGATCGTGTTGCTGGGTGCCACCGGCATGGTCGGCACCCGCATCGCCGCCGAGGCCCACACCCGAGGCCACCACGTCACCTGCGTCAGCCGCTCCGGACGGGCCCCCGTACCGGGCGTGACCTCGACCGCCGCGGACGCCGCGGACACCCCCCGGATCGCCGCCCTCGCCGCCGGGCACGACGCGGTCGCCTCCGCGCTGGTGCCGCCGCGGGACGGCAGCGACCCGAGGGAGCCCTTCCTCGCCCTGAACCGCGCCCTTGTCGACGCCGTACGGGCCGCCGGCGTCTCCCGGCTGGTCGTCGTCGGCGGCGCGGGCAGCCTGGAGGTGACGCCCGGCGCTGCGCTGGTCGACCAGCCGGGCTTCCCCGCCGACTACCTCGGCGAAGCCCTCGCGCACCGCGACGTCCTCGACTTCTACCGCACGGTCGGCGACCTCGACTGGACGTACGTCTCCCCGGCCGCGGAGATCGGCCCGGGCGAGCGCACCGGCAAGTTCCGCATCGGCGGCGACCAGCTGCTCAGCGACGCCGAAGGCCACAGCCGCATCAGCGTCGAGGACTACGCGGCCGCCTTCGTGGAGGAACTCGAGAGCAACGCCCATCCGCGCACCCGGATCTCGGTCGCGTACTAACCGGCGGGGCAGGCGATGGACAGGTTGGAGGCACGGCCCCCCGAGTCGTACCTGCGTGTCCGCGGCCACAGCATCGCCTGGATCCTGCCGCTCGCCGTGCTCGCGGCGGTGGTCTTCATCGACGTCGAGACGTCCGGGGAGTTCCGGACCATCTCCTGGCTCGTCGTCGTGCCCTATACGGCCGCGGCGGTGTGCGGCGTGTGGACCACCGGGGCGTACGCGGTCCTCGCCCTGGTCATGTACTTCCTGATCGACAACGCCTACGCGCGCGAGTACCAGGCGGGCCTGCCGGACCTGATCCTCGTCGCGTTGGGCGGCGTCCTGGCCACGGTCGCCTGCTGGGTCCGGGTCCGCGAGGAGGAGCGCATGCGCCACATGCGGGACGTCGTCGAGACGACCCGGCGCACCGTGCTACGCCCGTTGCCGGCGCATTGGGTCGGGCTCGACCATGCCGCCGTCTATCTCACGGCCGACAGTGAGGCACGGGTCGGCGGCGACTTCTACGACATCCAGCCCAGTCCGCACGGTCCCCGCATCCTGGTCGGCGACGTGCAGGGCAAGGGCCTTGGCGCGGTGGCCGTGGCATCGGCGCTGCTCGGCAGCTTCCGCGAGTCCGGCTACCACGAGCCGGACCTCGCGACCGTCGCCGAGCGGCTGGAGATCCGCATGCGCCGCCACCGCGGCCACATGGCCCTGATCGAGGCTGCCCGCGACCAGGCCCGCGCCCCCGGTGACGGGCATCGCGCGTACGCCCGCGCGTACGACACCGCATACGACGGCACGTACGGCAGCGCGTTCAAGGACGACACGACGGGCGCAGCCGACGCCGCGCTCGACAGCGAGCGCTTCGCCACCGCAGTCCTGATCGGCTTCCCGCCACCGGACCAGGAACAGCACCAGGCCCAGGACGGCCGGCACATCCAGGTCATCAACTTCGGACACGAACCGCCGCTGGTGATCGGCCCCGGCGGCGTACGCGAACTGCCGGCCGGTGACGGGCTGCCCATCGGACTCGGCGAACTGGCAGGCGGACAGCCGACCCTGCAGAGGCTCCTCCTCGCTCAGGACGAGACCCTGCTGCTGGTCACCGACGGCGTGACGGAGGCGCGCGACGCGGACGGCACCTTCTTCCCGCTGCGCGAGCACGTCGCCGAGGCGCTCGCCGACGACCCGGGCGTGGCCGAGCCGGCACGGCTGGTCCTGCTGGTACGGGACGCGGCGCTGCGGCACAGCGGCGGCCACGTCACCGACGACACCACGGTGTTCGCCGTCCGCCTCACCACCCCCCCTGACCAGCCGACCTGACCCGTCAAACCTCACCCGTCAGCACCTTCTGCAGTACCTCGGCGAACTCCTTGGGCTGCCCGAGGAAGCCACCGTGGTCGCCCGGAAACTCGACCGGCGGCGTGCCGAGCAGCTCCGCCAGCGCCCTGGAGGTCCGGTAGGTGATCAGACCGCCCGAGGCGGCGCCGATACCGACGACGACACGGGCCGCGCCGGCCGTCAACGCGTCGACGTCGGGCTCGTAGCAACTGGTGTCCCGCATCTCATGGGCGAAGAAGCGCGCGCTGTTGGCAAGGTCCTGCTCCGACGGCTCTCCCGGCGGCGGAGTGGGACCACCGTCGTCGCCGCCGACATCGAATCCGGCGGCGGCCATGAACTTCATCCAGGCAGCCCCGATCCCTTCCCGGTGGAAGGCCTCGACGATGTCGTCGATCACGGCGATCCGCTCGCCGGCGTCGGGGAGCAGCTTCAGCAGGGGAGGCTCGTGCGCGACGAGCGTCCGCACCCGCCCGGGATGGCGCCCGGCCAGCGCGAGCCCCGTCACCGCGCCGCCACTGCTGCCGAACACATCCGCTGACTCGGCCCCGAGGTCGTCCAGGATGGCGGCGACATCGTCCGCACGCAGGTCGGGCGTGGAGTCCTGCTCGGGGTCGTCGAGCCGACTGCCGGAGATGCCCCGCGGGTCGTGGGTGACGACGGTGTGGTCACCGGCCAGCGCGTCGGCCAGCGGCGCGAAGGCCGCGGCGTCCATGGGCGCCCCCATGACCAGCAGCAGCGGTCCGGCGCCGCGAACCTCGTAGTGCAGGCGGGCCCCCGGAACGTCGAGGGTGTGGGTGGTGGTCATCGCGGGGTCTTCCTTCCCTGGGCGGTCGGCCGCGGTCGCGGTGCCGCAAGGGAAGACCTCGGCGGCCGGGAAAACTCATCGCCCGCCTCAGCCCGCTCCTGCCACCCCTTGCTTCTCATCGAGTGCGTCTGCACAGACCTCAAGGTGCACCACTCGCGCTTGGAGGGCCGAAAGCGTGGCTGGCGGCAGCAGCATCGGCGGTGGTCGGGGGGTCACCACCCCGTGTACAGCAGGTGGTTGACCAGCAGCGCGAGCACCGCCTGTCCGGCCAGCCACCCCCGGTGGTCCCGTTGCGGCAGCAGCGCCGTCGCGGGCAGGAGCCACATGGCGAAGGGAAGCCAGATGCGTTCCGTCTCCGCCTTGCTCATGCCGGACAGGTCGGCGACGGCCACCGCGAGGAGCGCGGCGACGGTGACGGCCACGAGCCGGTCGGCGGCCGTCGGCTCGCCGCTGCGCAGGCGGCGTACGGCGGTGGTGACCGACCCGAGGACCCGGCGCAGCCCGGCCACCGTGGCGAGACCGACAACGAGCACGGTGCAGGCGGGATTGGCCCAGATGAAGTACCAGTACGGCCGGACGCCGCCCGCACCCTGGTAGTAGCGCTCGACGAGCAGGTGGTACGCCTCCCACCAGTCGAACCCCGCGAGCGTGAACGCGAGCGGGACCACCGCCGTGCCGGCCAGCAGCGGCGGGAGTAGCACGAGCAGGCGTCTGCCGAAGGTCCCACCGCCGCGGGCCCGGCCGCCCGCCACCAGCACTCCGGCTGCGATCACCGCGAACAGCGTCAGGCCGTACGACAGATACGCGGTGAGGCCGAACAGCAGGCCGGAGGCGAAGGCGATGGCGGCTGCTGCTGCCGGAGCGGGGCGGCACGCATGCGTGATCGCGAGCGCGAGCAGCGCCACTGCCCACCCGGCGACCCCGGCGAAGTAGCCGTCCGCGGAGGCGCCGACCCAGACGGCTCCCGGAAAGAGGGCGAGGAAGGGAGCGGCCCGGCGGGCGGTCCCCTCGTCGGCCAGGGCGCGTACTGCGATGAGGACGGCAGCCACGGCGGAGCTGCCGACGGTGATGCACCAGACTCCCGCCCAGCCGCCGCCGCCCAGTCCGATGCGGTCGAGGACCACGAAAGTGAGCGTCGCGGCCGGCGGGTGCCCGGCGACGTGGGCGGGCCAGTTGTCCGGCGAGCCGATCAGGAGGTGGTGGGTGAAGTCCCGGAGTGTCGCGCCGATGTCGTCGAACCGGTCGATGACCTGCAGGTACTCGTACTTGGTGGCGAGCCGCCGGGCGATGCCGCGGTGCCAGCCGTCGATCAGGGCGAGGGACCAGGTCCAGGCCATGGCGGTCACCCAGGCGGTGGGGACCAGTACCCGCCAGGGTGCGCGTGCCGCCAGCGGCGGACCGTATGCGATCACCGCGGCGGCCACCGCCAGCGCGGCCGGGGTGCCGGGGCCGACGTGGGGTGACCACCAGGCGTACAGCGGCGGCCAGCCGAGGTGCAGGGTGCCGTCGGACTGCTCGATCGCCCGGCCGACGACGACGGCGGCTGCGACGAGCAGGACCCCGCAGGCGGCGGCCCACAGGTCACGGCGCCGTCCGGAACGGTCGCCCGCCGCGCCGTCCGCGGTGGTCTCGGCGCTCTCGTCGCTGTCTCTGAGGATCACGTCAGCACGCTAGGCCGGACAGCGCCGTTCTCTGCGCGCATGCGGGCTGACGTCAGCGTTTCGTCATGGGTTGCGGGCCCCTCGACGCCGGTCCGGCGGCATACCGTCGGCTCATGGCCGACGACGCCCGACGCGACCTCTCGCCGTCATCCCGACGCGACATCCGGCCGTCATCGCCCGGTTTCTGGCGCAGCCCGCTGCGCGGCCCGTGGCTGACGTCGGTGCTCGGTGTGGTCCTGCTCGCCGGGATCACGATCCTGTTCGTGACGGGTCTGGTGTCGTACGCCGCGTACAACCCGGACCTGTCCCCGGTGAACGACAAGACCCCCGACAAGGGCCTGCTCGGCTTCTACCTCTTTGCGTGGCCGACCGACCCTCACTGGCTCTACCGGCTCAACCAGGGCGTGCACGTCACGCTCGGCATCGTGCTGATCCCCGTGCTGCTGGCGAAGCTGTGGTCGGTCGTCCCGAAGCTGTTCGCGCTGCCGCCCGCCCGCTCGGTGGGGCATGCTCTGGAGCGCCTGTCGCTGCTGTTCCTTGTCGGCGGGGCGCTGTTCGAGTTCGTGACAGGCGTGCTCAACGTGCAGCTCGACTACATCTTCCCGGGGTCGTTCTATCCGCTGCACTTCTACGGCGCGTGGGTCTTCTTCGCCGCCTTCGTCGTCCATGTGGTGCTGCGCGTACCGACCGTCGTACGCACCCTGCGCGGACGCGGCGAACCACGCGAGGAGGACCAGGAGCTCGTGGCGACGCGGCCCGCCGAGCCGACGGTGTCGCGGCGGGGCGCGCTCGGCATCGTGGGCGCCGGCTCGCTGCTGCTGTTCCTCACGACGGTGGGCCAGAACTTCGACGGGCTGCTGCGCCGCACCGCCCTGCTCGCCCCGCACGGCGGCGGCGATCCCGGGACGGGGCCCAATGGCTTCCAGATCAACAAGACGCCCGCGGCCGTCGGCCTCACCGCCCGGGACCTCGATGCCGGAGTGGACGGGAGCGGTGACGGGACCTGGCGGCTGACGGTCGAGGGTCCGGCCGGTGCGGTCCGCCTCACCCGCGCCGACCTGCTGCGCATGCCGCAGTACAGCGTGGCCCTGCCCATCGCCTGCGTGGAGGGCTGGTCGACCTCGGACCAGTGGTGGCGAGGGGTACGCCTGCGGGACCTCGCCGAACTCGCCGGATACGAGGGCGATGCAGCGCCCGGCGTACTCGTCGAGTCGCTTCAGCGGCGCGGCGCGTTCCGCATGGCGGCCCTGCGCGACAACCAGGTACGCGACCCGCGCTCCCTGCTCGCCCTTCAGGTCAACGGCGAGGACCTGACGCCCGACCACGGCTACCCGGCGCGCGTCATCGTCCCGGCGGCGCCCGGGGTGCACAACACCAAGTGGGTGGCGCGGCTGAAGTTCGGGGAAGCGGGGGAGCTGCGGTGAGGCGCAACGGTTTCATCGGTCGGCTGACCGGTCTTGTCGGCCGCGCGTGGTCGCGCAGGCACGACCGGACTCACCGGACTCACCGGACCCGCCGGTACGGGGAGGGGCCGCTGGAGATCCTGCTGCTCCTCGCGTCCTTCGCGCTGACGGGATACGCGGGTGTAAGGCTGCTCGCCGGCAACTGGCTCGCCGTCGCTGCCTGGTTCGTCGGCGCGGCGCTGGTGCACGACCTGGTGCTGGTGCCGCTGTACTCGCTCGCCGACCGGGGGTTGCAGGAGGTTGTGGGTGGCGGCCGGTCCCGACGCAGGGATCTCATCAACTTCGTCCGCGTCCCGGCCCTCCTCTCCGGGCTGCTCCTGCTGGTCTGGTTCCCGCTGATCTCGCGCCACGTCGAAAGGCGTTACGCGCTCGGCACCGGACTCTCCGCCGACGTGTTCCTGTCGCGCTGGCTGCTCGTCTCGGCCGCGCTGTTCGCGATCTCGGCCCTCTGGCTGGTCGCGCGGATGTGGCGTACGGCGCGTTGGCGTGGGACGGGCCCCGGGCCGGAGCGGGCGCGCAGCGCCACGAAGGGCCGTCCGCCCGCGGACCACTGAGCCGCGTGCCGCCAGCCGATGCGGCGGGCGCAGCGCAGGAGGGCGGGGCTGCCCAACCGGGCCCAGGGGAAGAGACCGCCCGTGGCGCCGTGCCCGTCGTCGACGCGGACCTCCACCCGTTCGTCGACGTCCACCGGCGCGGTCTCGGCGATGAGGAGCCCGCCGGGCGCGAGCAGCTGCGCGACGCGGTCGAGCAGCGCGCCCGGATCGCCGCCGATGCCGATGTTGCCGTCGATGAGCAGAGCCGTGCCCCAGCTCCCCTCGTCGGGAAGCGGATCGAAGACGGAGCGGCACAAGGCCCTGCCGCCGAGCCGATGGGGGTCCCCCACGCCGCTCCAGGCAGTGGGGGAGTATGGGCGACCGCGGCCTCGCTGACGTCGATGCCGACCGCCGGGTGCCCGCGTGCGGCGAGCGCCGCGACGAGGCGACCGGGCCCGCAGCCGATGTCGAGGACGCTGCCCTCGCAGCGGCGCAGCGCCGACGGATCCGCGGCATCGGCGCGCGCAACGCTCCACGTCCAGGGGCAGCAGCCGCTCGTCGGCACCGCGGAGGAAGAGCGGTCCGCATCCGGCCCGCAGGGCATCGGAGTAGGGGTCGTCGGCGGACCAGGGCTCCGCTGCTTTCAGTTGCTCGCCGTGGTGGGCAGCCGTTCCTCGCATTCGCTGCTCCACGGTCTGCTGAGCCCCCGTGCTCATCGGCCAGTGACCGGGAAGCGGCCCCCCGCGCCCCCCGCGCCCCGCGAGAGGCGCGCCAGCGTGGCCGCGAACCGCCCGCCCGGCGCCGCGGCCGCGACCGCCTCGGCGTCCCGCGCCGTGTCGACGTCGCGCAACCACGCCAGTTGACGCACCCGCAGCCCCGCGGCGGCGAGCCGGTCCCGCTGCGCGGCCCCCGTCGCGGCCGTCGACATGGGGACGCCCCGCAGCAACGCGGGATCCGGCTCGGCGAGTCCCAGCGCCCAGAACCCGCCGTCCTCCGCGGGCCCGAACCACGCGTCGCAGTCCCGCCACGCCTCCGGCTCCAGAGCGGGAGCGAGTAGTTCCGGCGTCACCTGCGGCGTGTCCATTCCGATGAGCAGCGTCGGTCCCGTGCACTCCGCGAACGCGGCGGCCAGCCGTTCGTCCAGGCCGCCCGCGCTCTGCGGCACCACCTCGATGCCGGGCGGCAGCCAGGCCCCCGCCGTCCCGTCGAGTACGAGGATGCGCCGCCGCGCGGGCGCCGCGAGCACCGCGTCCAGGGTGTCCACCAGCGCGGCCTCCGCCAGCTGCGCCGCCTCGGCGGGGGTGAAGGGCGGGGTGAGCCGGGTCTTGACGCGGCCGGGGAGCGGTTCCTTGGCGATGACCAGGAGGGACGTCGGTCCGACGGGTTCGGGGCCTGCGGTCGTCATCGGCTCGACGACCCCGTCCCGGAGAGGACACCCCGCATATCGCGCACCGCCTGCCAGGTGCCCCGCCACGTGCCGGTGACCTTGGACTTCCCGGTACGCGGCAGATACGGGACGTCGTACTCCTCGATGCGCCACCCGGCGTCGGCGGCGCGGACGACCATCTGCAGCGGGTAGCCGCTGCGGCGGTCGGAGAGGGCGAGACCGAGCAGCGCCTCGCGCCGGGCCGCACGCAGCGGGCCCAGGTCGTGCAGCCGTACGCCGGTACGGCGGCGCAGCATGCGGGCCAGCACGAGGTTGCCGACGCGGGCGTGTGCGGGCCACGCCCGCCGTCCCTGCGGTCGCCGGCGCCCGAGCACCAGATCGGCTTCGCCGCCCGCGACCCGGCGTACGAAGGGGACGAGCAGCCCCGGATCGAGCGAGCCGTCGCAGTCGCAGAAGCACACGATGTCCGCCTCGGCGGCGGTCAGCCCGGCGTGACAGGCGGCCCCGAAGCCGCGCCGCGCCTCGTGCACGACGGCGGCACCGAGGGCGCGGGCGAGGTCCGCCGAACCGTCGGTGGACCCGTTGTCCACGACGACGGCCCGCCACCCCGCGGGGATCCGCGCCAGCACCCACGGCAGCGCGGCGGCTTCGTTCAGACAGGGCAGGACGACGTCGACGCCGACGCCCCGCGGGCACGCTGAAGAGGAGTTCACGCGCTTCAGCCTACGATCACAAAGCAGACAAAAGGGACCGAAGCTCCTTGCAAAACGCGGACGTTGACCGCCCTCCCCGTTGTGGGCAATCGTTCCGCAGGGCTGGGGGCACCTCCCAGCGGTAGCTGGGGGAGGGTGGCACAAGCCACGACGTACGGTGCACTCGCGTACGGCCTCAGCGAAGCCCCCGGCGGGCAGGCGGGCGACTGCGCAGCGCTACGCGCCACGCAACGTGGCCGTCGCGAACCTCCGCATCCCCTCGGCGAAGCCGACCTCCGCCTTCCACCCCAACTCCTCCCGCAGCCGAGAGGAGTCCGCGGTGATATGGCGCACGTCACCGAGCCGGTACGCCCCGGTGACCACCGGCACAGGACCCCCGCACGCCGCGGACAGCACCGCGGCCATCTCCCCGATCGTCCGCGGCTCACCGCTCCCCGTGTTGTACGCGGCGAACGTGCCTGGGCCCCGGCCGTCCAGCGCCTCCAGGGCCAGCACGTTCGCGGCGGCCACATCCCGTACGTGCACGAAGTCCCGCCGCTGCCGCCCGTCCTCGAAGACCTGCGGGGCCTCGCCCCGGGCGAGGGCGGAGCGGAAGAAGGACGCGACGCCCGCGTAGGGCGTGTCGCGCGGCATACCGGGCCCGTACACGTTGTGGTAGCGCAGCGACACGGCCACGCCGCCGGTGTCCCGCGCCCACGCGGCGGACAGATACTCCTGAGCGAGTTTCGTCGCGGCGTAGACGTTCCGGGGGTCGGCCGGTGCGTCCTCGCGGACCAGCCCGGGGCGCAACTCGGCGCCGCAGGAGGGGCATACGGGCTCGAACCGCCCGGCGTCCAGGTCGGCGACGCTGCGCGGACCCGGCCGCACGACCCCGTGGCGCGGGCACTCGTACCGGCCCTCTCCGTACACCACCATCGACCCGGCGAGTACGAGCCTGCGCACCCCGGCGGACGCCATCGCGGTGAGCAGCTCCGCGGTGCCCAGGTCGTTGCAGGCGACATAGTCGGGTGCGTCCGCGAAGTCCCGGCCCAGGCCGACCATCGCCGCCTGGTGGCTGACGGCGTCCACGCCGTCGAGCGCGGCGGCCAGAGCATCCCGGTCGCGGACGTCCGCGACGATCAGCCGCACTCCCTCGGGCACGGCCGGCGCCGGCGCGGTATGCGCGGACGGCAGCAGTGCGTCGTAGACGACGGCCTCGTGCTCGCGCGCCACGAGCGCCTCGACGACCTGCGATCCGATGAACCCGGCGCCGCCGGTGACCAGTACCCGCATGCCGTCCACGCTAGGCGCGCGCGCCTGTCGGGGAGGTCCGGAGCCGTGACGTCACCGGCCCGTAAGAACTGCCGCGCCGGACATGCGTCGTGCTGGCCCCGGAGGACCGGCACGACGTGGAGGCGGCAGCTGCTGCTTCGCCACAGGCGCTGCGCCCCGTGTGAAAGGCCCCGCAGTGACGGAGTGGCCGCTCCCCTGTACTCGGGGAGCGGCCACGGAAGGGGACCGGCCGTGGAGAGGAGCCGACCCGGTCGTTCAGTCGTTGACGCAGGAGTTGCCGGCCGCCGGGTTCAGCACGCCGATGACGCTGACCGTGTTGCCGCAGACGTTCACCGGGATGTGCACGGGGACCTGGATGACGTTGCCGGAGACCACGCCCGGGGAGTCGGTGGCGGTGCCCACCGCGTCAGCGTCGGCGGCGGCAACGCCCGCGGTGCCGGCCATGGTGGCGGCGGCAACACTGGACAGAACAAGAACCTTCGCGGTACGCCACATGGAGAAATGCTCCTTGGTGATTCGGTTGGGTGGCCGGAACGGGTGCCCGACCCTATGCACAACGGATCCCTTTCACCCGGGTTGTGCCGCCGAATGGGTGATGTGGGTTTGCGCGCAAGCCGGAATGGGGCGGGTTCTGAGGTCCGGCGGCGCTATCCGGAAGCCGCGCACTGACGCCGGGATTTCGCTTCACCAATTCGGCGCGGACGTTCCGTTGTTATGGTGGCCTGGGCGATTCATCGCTCATAAAAAGGCGCCGTTCCCGTTCCGGATCTGGGCTCCGGAACGGGAACGGGCCTACCGGTGCTGCCGGCGGCGGAACGCCAGCGGACCGCCTGCAGCGACCGTCAGTGGCGAGCCGAGGCTCCGACGCGCCGATACAGCATCGCGCCACCGGTCAGCAGCCCCGCTCCGGTAGCGGCAAGGCCGATCGCATCGCCGGGTGTGCCCGTCGTGGCCAGCTCGCCATGGCTGTACACCCGTTGGGCCGGGATCGGGGAGCCGCTCCGCGGGGAGGCGCCGAGCTCGCGTCCTTGATCCTGTCCCTCGAGGGGGGCAGCCGGGTCGGCACGGGGACCTTGGCCCGTGCCGGGCTCCGCTTCGGTGCGCGGAGCCGTCGGTGACCCGTTGCCGCTCCCCGAACCGTTCGGCCTGTCGCCGCAGCAGTGGCCCGACCCAGCAGAAGGATCGTTACTGCAGCAACGGCTCGCGTCAGCGCCATCGCTGTCGCAGGTGTTGCCGACGGTGGGGTTGGCAGCGGCTACCACGTCCACGGCGTTGCCGCAGACGTTGACCGGTACGTCGACCGGTGCCTGGATGTCGTTGCCCGACAGCACGCCGGGCGAATCCGACGCCGCTCCGGACGCGTCCGCGTCCGCCAGGGCGTAAGTGCCAGGCAGGGAGAGGAAGCCCGTTGCGGCCGCGGCCGCGAGGATCCCCTTACCGATCACCTGACGCAACTCGGTCTTCCTCCTTGCAGGGGCGGTATCCCGCGTAGTAGGGCGGCCTGTCATTGGTCGAAGTGGGGCGGCCCGTCGTTGTCGCCCCACGACCCGTTCACGCACTTGTTGCCGATCGCCGGGTTGAACACCCCGATGACGCTGATGGTGTTGCCGCACACGTTGATCGGCACGTGGACGGGAACCTGGATCACGTTGCCGGAGAGGATGCCCGGGGAGTCGGCGGCATGGCCGCCGGCGTTGGCGTCGGCAAGCGCCGGCGACGCCATGCCCACGGCCATGAGCGTTCCCGCGACCAGTGTCCCGGTCTTCTTGAACTGCACGGATTTTCCCTTTCTGCGGTCATGCCAATGTCACGGATCAACCGAGGGAGCCGGACCTTGAACGACTCGACTCGCACCATGACCTGCAACCTGTGAACGATGTGATGTCGGGAGAGGAAACGTTTCTCCTAACCAAATCGAAGCTGGATTCACCCGTTTGCCGCACTGGCGCGAACGGTCGTTTCTGCGCATTTCTGCAAACAGAAATCGCGTGCGTCAGACTGGCACGGCGTCGCATGGCGTTAACCCGACGCGCGGACGTCCGCTTCGGGGTTCACACAAAAGAGAAATTCCCGCGCACGCCCCCTCGGTCTTTCCCTGGCCTGGGAAGCCGGAAGTTCGTCCGGGCAGGCCTCGAGGGGCGGCCGCATGCCTGTCGGCCGTATGGCTGCCCCTCGGAAGGCTCCCCCAGTGCCTTAGGGCCTGGGAGGTACCCCCACCGCGCGGCTCAGCGCCCTTGTTCGACCAGGCCCTTGAACTGCTCGAGGTCGCTGCGTACGAGCCGCTCGATCGCGGTCGCCTGGGCGAAGCCCTTGGGTCCGCCGAATGCCTCCCTGACGGCACTCGGGTCGTACTCGATCCGGGCCTGGACGCGGGTGTGCTGCTGGTCGATGGGCAGCAGCGAGAAGGATCCGGACAGGTCGGGGCCGCTGGTGGTCTTCCACTCCATCGTGTGCTGGTCGGAACGGTCGGTTATCTGGGTGTCGAAGGCCTGAGCCCGGCCGCCCGCTTCCACGTCGAGGTGGGCTCTGTTCGCGCCCTCGGTACGTGCCTCGCGTACTCCTTGGAGGAACCGCGGATAGGTCTCCACGCGGTGGAGCGAGTCCCAGGCCACTTCGGCCGGAACACCGATGTCGACGTGTTCTTCGAGAGTGCTCATCGGATCACCCCAGCTTGGCTTGCGGTTTTACGGGGTCATGTCTCCAGTGTGGCCCTCCGGGGAGCCGGGCGCCCCTGCGCCGGGCGTGCCGCGGCGGGCCCGCAGGGGCCCAGGACGGAGGCACGCCGACTCCGGAACGCGACGCGGCGGACGGCGGGCCACCGGTTCGTCCGGTCGGGGCCCGCCGTCCGCCGTCCGTCGGCGTGGGCGTCGGCGTCAGTGAGTGGCGCCTGCGGTGGCCGCTGCCGCGCGGCCCTCCGTGTTCAGCGCCGCGCCGGTCCCCTCGGCGTCGCTCAGATCGCTGCGGTGCGACTCGCGGGTCAGGGCGATGGCCGCCGCGCTGACCAGGCAGACGACGGCGATGAACAGGCTCACGGTCGTCGAGTTCGAGCCGCCGCCCGCGCTGGACAGCAGGCTGCTGGCGATCAGCGGGGCCGTGCCGGCGCCCAGGGTCGTGGCGAGCTGGTAGCCGAGCGAGGCGCCGGTGTAGCGGGCGCGGGTGCCGAACATCTCGCTCACGAAAGCCGCCATCGGCCCGTACATGGACGCCTGCAGGATCGGGTTGCCCAGGATGTACGCCGCGAACAGCAGCGCCGCGGAGCCGCTGTTGACCAGCCAGAACAGCGGGAAGGCGGCCACGGCGGCGACGAGCGCGCCACTGATCATGACGGGCTTGCGGCCCACGCGGTCCGACAGGGCCGCGAACGCGGGGATCGTGAAGATGTGCAGCGCCGACGACACGGTCTGCGCGAGCAGGACGGTGGAGCGCTCGTAGCCGAGCCCGGTCGCGTACGTGAGCATGAACGTGGCCAGCAGGGACTGCAGGACCAGGGCGCCGCAGCCGCCGAGGCAGGACAGCACGATGTTCTTGCGGTACTGGCGCAACACCGTGAGCAGCGGGGCCTCCTGCTTGACCGCCGACTCCTGGGCGCGGCGCTGGGCCTCGGTGAACAGGGGGCTCTCGGTGACCCTCAGCCGGATGAAGAGGCCGATCGCCAGCAGCACCACGCTGAGCAGGAACGGCACCCGCCAGCCCCAGGACAGGAACTGGTGCTCGGGCAGGGCGGAGAAGGCGGCGAACACGGCGGTGGCGATCACGGCGCCCGCCGGGCCGCCCATGTTCGCGAAGCTGGCCGCGAGGCCGCGCCGCTCCGTCGAGGCGTGCTCCATGGCCATCAGGGCCGCGCCTCCCCACTCGCCGCCGACCGCGATGCCCTGCACCAGACGCGCCGTGATCAGCAGGACCGGTGCCCAGATCCCGATCTGGTCGTACGTGGGCAGCAGACCGATGGCGAAGCTGGCCAGGGCCATCAGCGTCATGGTCAGCACCAGCATCGACTTGCGGCCGACCCGGTCGCCGAAGTGGCCGAAGACGATGCCGCCGAGCGGGCGGGCCACATAGCCGGCGGCGAGGGTGCCGAACGCGGCGATGGTGCCGGTGAGCGGGTTGAGGCTGGTGAAGAACAGCTCGTTGAAGACGAGCGAGGCGGCGGCTCCGTAGAGCAGGAAGTCGTAGAACTCGATGGCGCTGCCGACAAAGCTGGACAGGGCGATCCGTCGCGACTGGCGGCGACGGGCAGCGTCGTTGGTGGGCATCTGCGGCTCCGGATGGGATGGGGCACGTCGGTGCGTGCTGCCGGGGCCCCTCGCCCTGTGCATACTCCGCACCGTCGCGTGTAGATAGCGAACACAGTGCGGGGCTTGTCCGGCCGTGTCAAGAGTTGCCGGAATGATCGATCATCGAGGCGGCAGTGAGATCCGGTGCGCGGCGGTGCGCACGGTTGGTTCGCGGACTCCGTGCCTCCGGGCATGCCGAAGAGGCGGTGCGGACCTCGGGGGAAATGGTCCACACCGCCTCTCGGCGGGACGGTCGCTCGGTCAGGGCAGAGTCGAGCGGCCGCGGCCTCGGGCGCCCGGCACGGCTCAGCGGCGCCGGGCACGGTTCAGTGGCGCCGGGCACGGTTCAGCGGCGCCGGGGCACGGCTCAGCGGGTCAGTTGTCCTCGGCCAGGAAGTCGACGACCAGCTTGTTGAAGAACTCGGCCTGCTCCCACTGCGGCCAGTGCCCGGCGTTCTCGACCAGCGCGAAGCGGCCCTGCGGCATCTTCTCGGCCATGTCCAGGCCCGCCTTGGCCGGCCCCGACGGGTCGTCCGACGACCAGATCACCAGGGCCGGGCCCTTCACGGCGGCCAGCTCCTCGTCGCTGATCAGATTGCGGCGGCGGATCTCCGGGTCCTGCAGGCACAGGATGTGGCGGGCCGAGTCGGCGTATCCGGGGCGCGAGTAGTGCGCACGGCGGGTCGCGATCAGCTCCTCGGTGACCGTGGCCGGGTCGGCCATCAGCCACTCCAGACGGGCCTTCACGCGCTCGTACGACGGGTCGTCGGCGGCGGCCTGGCTCAGCGACTGGATCTTGTGCATCACCTCGGGGCGCGCCATGGTGCCGCCCGGGGTGTTCGGGATGATCTTCAGGGTGCGGTCCGGGTACTGGGCGGCGAACTTGATCGCGACCCAGCCGCCCAGGGACTCACCGCTGAGGTGCGCCTTCTCGATGCCGAGGGTGTCGAGGAGCCCGAGCAGGTGCTCGATGTAGTGCGAGAGCTCCAGGTCCTCGGCGGTGTGGGTGGTGCCCGCGTGGCCCGGGAAGTCGTACGCGATCACGCGGTAGCCGGCGTCCGTGAGCGCCTTCACGTTGTGCGCGTACGTCTCCAGGTGGCCGCCGGTGCCGTGCATCAGCACCAGTGCCTCGCCGTCGGCGGGGCCGGCGGTCAGCACGCGGGTGCTCCACTTGCCGACCTGGACCTGCTCCAGGGTGAACGACGTCTGGGAGAAGCCGAGCCAGACGGACGGGTAGATGGCGGACATGTGTGTCTCCTGCCGTAGCGGTTGGGCGGGTGGCGGGTGGCGGGTGTCAGGCGGTGGTGACGGCGGTGGTGACCGCGAAGCCCGCGATCCACGCCTCGATGGCCTCGTAGAAGCGGCTGGTGACCTGGTAGTCGCCGGCTGCCGCCAGTGCGGAGTAGGCGGCGATCCAGGTGCGCACCTCGTGCGCGGAGTTGCCCGCCTGCTCGGCGAACCAGTCCGTCGTCCAGCCGTCCACGCCGGGGCGGCGGGCGGGGTCGCCCAGGGTGTCCAGGACGAGGTTGTCCCACTCGGGGTTGAGCGGGTGCATGTCCGACTCGCCCTTGGCGAACGCCTCGGCCGCCGCGATGGTGCGGGCCTGGCGGGCGGCGCGTGCCTCGTCCGAGGGGTTGCGGTTGTTGATCAGCTTGCGGACCTTCTCCTCGGTGTCCGCCTGGGCCATGCGCGGCACCGGCGGGTCGTGGGAGAGACCGCCGGAGCCGATCATCAGCACGCGCTTGTCCATCGCCGCGGCGGCCCGGCCGACCGCCTCGCCGAGCTGCCGGATGCGCGACACGGGCGCGAAGGGCTCGGCGACGGAGTTGATGAACACCGGCACGACGGGCTTCTTGTCGATGCCGCCGAGCAGGATGTCCAGCGGCTGCGAGAAGCCGTGGTCGACGACCATGTCCTCGGACAGCGCGGTGTCGATCCCGGCCTCGAGCACGCCCCGGGTGATCGCGAGCGCCGCGTCGTGGTCGACCGACAGCGGGCCTTCGGGCGTCTTGAAGTCGCCGATGGCCTGGGCGCGGCCGCCGATGCAGAACGGCGGCATCATGTCGTAGAAGAAGCCGTTGTAGTGGTCCGGCGCGAAGATCACGACCAGCTCGGGGTCGAAGTCCCGGGCGAACGAGCGGGCGGAGGCCAGTGCGTCGTCCACCCGGCCGCGGACGTCAGCTTGCGGCTGCACGTACTCCATCAGCGGGGAGTGCGACAGGCAGCACAGGGCGAGGGGCATCGTTGCCTCCGGGGATCAGGTGCAGGGACTCGGCGATGCGGTGGGTGAGGGACGAGGCGTTCTGGGCGAGGCAGGCGCCGGCGACGAAGCGGTCGGGGCGGACCACGACGAACGACTCCGGGCGCTGGTCGAACCAGGACTTCAGGCGGCCGGTGGGGTCGCCGACGAGGGTCACGCCGTCGGGCTGCTCGCCGTAGTGCAGCCCCGAGTCGGGACGGACCTCGACGAAGCGGGCGCCCAGCTGCTGCCAGACGGCGCGGGCCTTGTCGTCGAGCAGCGCCAGGGGGTTGTTGTTCCAGGCGACGACCGTGAACCAGGGGCCGGTGACCTCGTCGAACAGCACGTCCGTCTGCTCGCGGGTGGAGACCCGCGGCTGGATGAACAGACGTCCGGCGCAGGGGGTGCCCGCGGCCTCCGCCTCGCGGTGGACGACGGCGCCCTGCTCGTAGAACGGCATCGGTTTGAACTTCATCTGCGCGACGTAGTCCTTGGCGGCGGGCACCACGCCCAGGCCGCGGAAGACCAGGTCACGGGCCGATGCGAGCACCCGGCTGGTCGGGGAGATGACCTTGCCGACCTTGTCGGACAGGTCGACCATCGCGGCCGCGTGCGGGCGGCGCTCGCTGTCGTAGGAGTCGAGGAGTCGCTCGCTCGCCGTGCCGCGCACGACGCACGCCAGCTTCCAGCCGAGGTTCACGGCGTCCCGGATGCCGCTGTTGAAGCCCTGCCCCTGCCATACGGGCATCAGGTGCGCGGCGTCGCCCGCCACCATGACGCGGCTCTTGCGGAAGGAGCCCGCGACGCGCGAGTGGTGGGTGTAGACGCGGCGGCGGATGAGGTCGGCGCGGGCCGGGTCCGGGATGAGCTGGCCGAGCAGCCTGTGCAGGTTTCCGTCGTCGTCGGCGAACGACTGGTCCTCGCCGGGCATCAGCATGAACTCGAAGCGGCGGATGCCGTGCGGCAGGCCGATGGAGACGTACGGGCGGGACGGGTCGCAGCCCATGTACGCGTTGGGGGTGCCAAGCGGGTCGTTGCGGATGTCCACGACCAGCCAGCTGGACGGCTCCGTCCTGCCCTCGAAGGTCAGGCCGAGGGACTTGCGGGTTGAGCTGCGGCCGCCGTCCGCGCCGACCAGGTAGCGGGCGGAGACGGTCACCGGAGCGCCGTCGGGGCCGATCAGGTCCACGGTGACGCCGTCCCGCGTCTCGGCGAAGGACGCCATCTGGTGGCCGAACACGACGTCGACGTGGTCGAAGCGGTCGGTGCCGCGGTGCAGCTCCGCGTCCACCAGCGGCTGGATGAAGGCGTTGCGCCGGGGCCAGCCGAACTCGTCCGTCTGCGGGTCGAGTTCCGCGAGCAGCGTGCCCTTGCCGTTCACGAACCGCATGATCTGGTGCGGCGTGGTGTGGTTGCGGATCTCGTCGACGAGGCCGATCTGCTGGAACGCGCGCAGGCTCTCGTCGTCCATGCCGACGCCGCGCGGGTAGTCGATGAGCTCGTTGTTGGCCTCGACGAGCAGGGTGCGGACGCCGTAGAGCCCCAGCAGGTTGGCCAGTGTCAGCCCGGTGGGGCCGGCGCCCACGATCACGACGTCTACGGGATCCAGGGCCGCTGGCGATGGGTTCTCAGGCATATCGCGGACTCTCCGTCGAGGTAACGAGGCTGACGCAGGTTGTTCATTTATCGCTCACAACCGTGCGATAGATGCATCGTCTGGCGCGATGTGGGGGACTGTCAACCCCTGACGGGGAACCGGGGACGTGGCGCTCATCGCGTTCTGGGTGGTGGGGGCGCCCTGCGGGCGCGTGCGCCACCTGCCGGTGGTGGCTCTGGGCACGCAAGCGGCTTCCGGCCGGTGTCTGGTTCGCCATCCGCCGGTGGCCGGGTCGGGGCCGCGCCGGGATGTACGCCCTCGGTCTGGTGCCGAGCCGTCATCGTCAGGGGAGCCCGAAAATTCGCGCCAGCCGCTGCGGGCGCACATCCCGCCACGGCCCCTTGGGCGCGTAGGCGACTACCGGCCGGTCGACGCTGGGGCAGGCCCCTCAGATGAGGGGGGTCAGCCCGCGGTGGCGAGCGCCGCGATCTCGTCGGCCACTGCCCGCATCACCGGCACCGCATCTTGAGCGACGTCCTCCCGGGACGTGATCAGGTTGACGCACATGTGCAGCGCCGGATCAGCGGTACGCAGCGGCACTGCCACCCCGTACGCCCCCGGCTCGATCTGCCCGAACGTCCGCGCGTACCCCGCCGAACGCACCGCGGCGACCTCATCCGGCTCGCCGGGCGACGGCGACCGCATCGCCGCCAGCGCGAGCCCGGCCGCGCCGACCCCGATCGGGTGGCGGCTGCCGACCCGGTACGAGATGTGGTAGTCCACCGACCGCGGCTCCACCACCGCCACGGCCACCGCCTCGTCCCCCTCGGCCGAGATCAGGGCGACGGTCGCCCCCAGATCGTCGGCGGCGCGCCGCAGCACCGGCAACGCCGCCTCGCGCACCCCGGCCGCATAGCCGCGGGCAAGGGTCACCGTCCCGGAGCCGGCCCGGTAGCGGCCGTCCGGGCCGCGGACGGCGAGGTGGAAGTCGGAGAGCGTGGCCAGGATCCGGTACGCGATGGTCCGGTGCACCCCGAGCCGCTCGGCCACCTCCTGGATGGCGAGGCCCTGGGGATGAGCGGCGATGAGCTCCAGCGCCGACAGCCCGCGCGCGAGGGTCTGGGATCCGGTGACCCTGGAACCCGTCGCGGCGCCGTTCTGCTGTGTGGCCTTCTCGCTCATCTGTGCATCCTAAGCGGGCCGGGGCCGTGTCAGCGGCCCTCAGGACCGTGCCCGCGGTGTAGGAGGCGTCGTCGTGTGCGAGGAGCAGTCACCTCTCACACGCTGAGCGCCGCCCGTACCGTCTGCTCGGCCTCCGCCCCGCCCTCGCCCGAGGACGTCACGCGGCCCGCCTCCAGAACGTAGTACCGCTGGGCGGCGCGCATGGCGAAGCCGACGTGCTGCTCGACGAGGAGGACGGAGAGGCCGCCGCGCCGGGTGAGGGCGAGGATCGTCTCCTCGATCTCGGCGACGACGGAGGGCTGGATGCCCTCGGTCGGCTCGTCGAGCAGGAGCAGCTTCGGGCGGGTGATCAGGGCGCGGGCGATGGCGAGTTGCTGGCGCTGGCCGCCGGAGAGCAGTCCGGCGCGGCGGCCGGACAGGTCCCGGAGGGCGGGGAAGAGGTCGAGGGCTTCCTCGATCGCCTCTTTGCCGTCCGGCCGTCCGTCCGCCACGAGTTGGAGGTTCTCGGCTGTGGTCAGGTGCGGGAATGCCTGCTGGCCCTGCGGTACGTATGCCATGCCGCGGGCCACCCGCTGGTGCGGGGCGAGGCGGGTGATGTCCTCGCCGTCGAGGCGCACGGTGCCTTTGCCGGGCTTGAGCAGTCCCATGGCGGCGCGCAGCAGGGTGCTCTTTCCGGCGCCGTTGTGGCCGAGCACGGCGGCCACGCCGTCCTTCGGGACGGCGACGGTGACGCCGTGCAGGACCGGGCTGCGGTCGTAGCCGACCCGGATGTCGTCGATCTCGAGCATCACGCCTCCTGCGCCGAGGCCGTCGGGGTGGGGGTGGGCTTCTCGCCCTGCGGGTCGGCCGGTGCCGGGGCAGTGGACTCCTCGTCGCGGGCGCGCCCGAGGTACACCTCCTGCACCTTCGGGTCCGCCTGGACCTGCGCCACCGTGCCCTCGCTGAGCACCTTGCCCGCGTGCAGCACCGTGACGCTGCGGGCGAAGGCGCGCATGAAGTCCATGTCGTGCTCGATGACGACGACAGTACGGTCCCCGCTCACCCGCCGCAGCAGCTCCCCGGTCGCCTCGCGCTCCTCGTGGCTCATGCCCGCGACCGGCTCGTCGAGCAGCAGCAGCCGTACGTCCTGGACCAGCAGCATGCCGATCTCCAGCCACTGCTTCTGGCCGTGCGCCAGCACGCCCGCGGGCCGGTCGCGCAGCTCGGTCAGGCCGGTCGTCTCCAGGGCCTTCGCCACCGCGTCCGGTACGCCCTTGCGGCGCCGCAGCATGGTCAGCGGTCCGCGTCCGGCCCCGGCGGCGATGTCGAGGTTCTGCAGGACGGTCAGCTCCTCGAACACCGTGGCCGTCTGGAACGTACGGCCGATGCCCAGCCGCGCGATCTTGTGCACGGGCTTGCCGATGAGCTCCGTCCCGCCGCCGTCCGAGCCGAAGCGCACCGAGCCGGTGGCCTTCACCAGGCCGGTGACCGCGTCGACCAGCGTGGTCTTTCCCGCCCCGTTCGGGCCGATGAGGAACCGCAGGTCGCCCGGTCGTACGTCGAGATCGACGCCGTCGACCGCCGTGTAGCCGTCGAACGACACCCGCAGACCGCGGATGGTCAGCCCCTCGCCGCTCATGCTGCCTCTCCCGAACGAGTACGAGTACGGTTGCGCCGGATGACCGCCCCGAGCGACGCGAGTCCGCCGGGCAGGAAGCCGACCGCCACGACGAACAGCAGCCCCTGCAGATACGTCCACGCGGCGGGGAAGGCGTCGGAGAGCGTGCTCTGCGCCCAGGCCACCGCGATCGCGCCGAGCACCGCGCCCACCAGGGACGCCCGTCCACCGACTGCCGCGCCGATGACGAAGCCGATGGACGGCACGACGCCGATCAGCGCGGGCGAGATGATCCCGACCGCCGGTACGAAGAGGGCCCCGGCGAGGCCCGCCATACCCGCCGCCACGACGTACGCGACGAGCTTGACGTTGGCCGGGTCGTAGCCGAGGAAGCGGACTCTTTCCTCGGAGTCCCTGACGGCGATGAGGAGTTCGCCGTAGCGGCTGACGAACAGCTGCCGGGCGGCGGCCATGAGCAGGAGCAGGCTGACGGCGATGATGAAGTAGACCGTCCGCTGGTTGGCGGGGTCGTCCAGGTCGTATCCGAAGAAGCCCTGGAAGTCGGTGAGCCCGTTGGTGCCGCCGGTCGTGGCCTGCTGGCCGACCAGCCAGATCGCGAGGGCCGCGGCGAGCGCCTGGCTGAGGATCGCGAAGTACGCCCCGCGCACCCGGCGGCGGAAGACGAAGAAGCCGAGCAGAGCGGCGACGGCCATGGGCAGCAGCACGGTCGCGGCGAGCGCGAACACCGGGTTGGCGAAGGGCTTCCACCACCAGGGCAGGTCCCCTCCGGTGCCGTACAGCTGCATGAAGTCCGGGAGCGCGCCCGGCACTCCGGTGTCGGCGGCGTCGGCGAGCTTGAGGTGCATCGCCATGGCGTAGCCGCCCAGGCCGAAGAAGACGCCTTGGCCGAGTACGAGCAGCCCGCCCCGCCCCCAGGCGAGGCTGACGCCGACGGCCACCATCGCCCAGCACAGGTACTTGGCGAGCAGCGCCAGCCGGAAGTCGGAGAGCGCGAGGGGTGCGATGCCGACCAGCAGGACGGCGCCGAGCGCGAAGCCGCCGGGCACGCGGAACCGGTTGAGCGGCGAGACGCGCTCCGAAGCGGTCTCGGGCGCCGGTGTCGTGGGTGCGGATGTCGTCGTCATGCCAGGCTCCGGGTGCGCAGTGTGTACAGGCCCTGGGGACGCCACTGGAGGAAGGCGACGATCGCCACCAGCACGATCACCTTGGCGACGCTGACCGTCGTCGAGTACTCGAGGACCGCCTGCAGGACGCCGAGGACGAAGGCCGTGATCACGCTGCCCTTCAGCTGCCCGATGCCGCCGACGACCACCACGAGGAAGGCGTCGACGATGTAGTTGGTGCCGGTCGTCGGGCCGATCGGGCCGACCAGGGTGATCGCGACGCCCGCCACGCCCGCGAGTCCCGAGCCGATGAAGAAGGTCATCCGGTCGACCCTGCCGGTGGCGATGCCGGACACCTCGGCGAGGTCCCGGTTCTGCACGACGGCCCTGATCCGCCGGCCGAGCGGGGTGAACCGCAGTACGAGCGTGAGGGCGAGCACGGACAGAAGAGCGAGCCCGAGGATGAACAGGCGGCTGTTGGCGAGACTGATGCCGTTCGCCACCGCGATGTTGCCGGTGAGGATGTCAGGGGCGCGCGTCTGTACGTTCGGGGCGCCGAAGATGTCCCGGGCGAGCTGCTGGAGCATCAGTGAGACGCCCCAGGTGACCAGGAGCGTGTCCAGCGGCCGGGTGTAGAGGCGCCGGATGAGCAGCCACTCGAGCAGCGCCCCCATCGTGCCGGCGACGAGGAAGGCCACGGGCAGCGCGACGAGCAGCGAGACTCCGGCGCTGCTGATGGACTCCTGCAGGACGTACGTGGTGTAGGCGCCGGCCATGATGAACTCGCCGTGCGCCATGTTGATCACGCCCATCTGCCCGAAGGTGAGGGTCAGACCGAGCGCGATGAGCAGCAGGACGGCACCGATGCTGATGCCGGTGAAGGACTGGTTGAGGATGACCGTCATGGAGCGGCTCCGGGTCGGGTCGGGACGGGGTGCGGGCGCGGGGCGGGACCCGGCCTTGCGTGAAGGCCGGGTCCGCATGACAGGGACCGGAGTCGGACTCAGGAGAGGCCGGACGCCCAGTCGTAGCCCTTCAGATACGGGTCCGGCTTGATCGGCTTGCCCGAGTTCCACACCTCGGTGATCAGCCCGTCCGAGCCGATCTTGCCGATCCGGGCCGTCTTGTAGACGTGCTGCGTGGCGCCGTCGACCGCGACCTTGCCCTCAGGGGCGTCGAAGGTGATCCCGTCGGCCGCCGCCTTCACCTTGGCGACGTCGAACGAACCCGCCTTCTCGACCATCGCCTTCCACAGGTAGACCGAGATGTAGGCGGCCTCCATGGGGTCGCTGGTCGGCTTCGTGGCCCCGTAAGCGGCCTGGTACGCCTTGACGAACTTCTCGTTCGCCGCGCCGGGCGTGGTCTCGTAGTAGTTCCACGCGGTCAACTGGCCTTCCAGGTACTGCGTGCCGATGGACTTGACCTCCTCCTCGGCGATGGAGACCGACAGCACCGGCATGCTCTTCGCGGTGAGGCCAGCGGACTTGTACTCCTTGAAGAAGGCCACGTTGCTGTCGCCGTTGAGGGTGTTGAACACGGCGTCCGCACCGGAGCCCTTGACCTCGTTGACGATCGTGCTGAACTCCGTGGAGCCCAGGGGCGCGTAGTCCTCGCCGACCACCGTCATGCCGTTGGCCTTCGCGTACGCCTTGATGATCTTGTTGGCGGTGCGCGGGAAGACGTAGTCGCTGCCGACCAGGTAGAGCCGCGTCAGGCCCTGCTTCTTGAGGTAGTCGAGGGCCGGGACGATCTGCTGGTTGGTCGTCGCACCGATGTAGAAGATGTACGGCGACTGCTCCAGGCCCTCGTACTGCACGGGGTAGAACAGCAGCGACTTGTACTTCTCGAAGACCGGCTTGACGGCCTTGCGGCTGGCCGAGGTCCAGCAGCCGAAGGTGGCCGCGACCTTGTCCTCCTTGATCAGGCTCTCCGCCTTCTCTGCGAAGGTCGGCCAGTCGGATGCGCCGTCCTGACTGATGGCCTTGAGCTTCTTGCCGAGCACGCCGCCGGCCGCGTTGATCTCCTTGACGGCGAGCAGCAGCGCGTTGTGCACCGTTACCTCGCTGATGGCCATGGTGCCCGAAAGCGAGTTCAACAGGCCGATCTTCACCGTGCTGCCGGAGGTGTCCGCCGTGGCCCCGGCCGCGTCGGAGGACGTGCCGCTGCCGGTCTTCGCGCCGCAGGCGCTGAGGGCGGCGGACGCGCCGACGGCCGAAGCGGCCGTGAGCAGACCGCGTCTG
The DNA here is from genome assembly GCF_040295225.1 of Streptomyces sp. NPDC002896. Taxonomy (NCBI): domain Bacteria; kingdom Bacillati; phylum Actinomycetota; class Actinomycetes; order Kitasatosporales; family Streptomycetaceae; genus Streptomyces; species Streptomyces sp. NPDC002896. The sequence goes on from NZ_JBEOVA010000005.1 coordinate 188,824, forward strand.
CTGAAGCTGAGCCCGGACATGGAATACCTCCTTGCCCAAGAAGGGCGGTGTGGAAAGCGAGGACGAATCGAGAAGACGGAGAAAGAGGGACAAGAGGAGCGGGAGGGGACTGCAGGGAATAAGGCACAAAGCGCTTCAGAGGCGGCGGCGTTGGCGCGCGAATTCCCGGCCGTCCGGTGGTGGTGTCCGGGCTGGATCCGCTGAAGTGCGGTCCACAGCCTGGGGGGACGGTGTTTCGACGGCGTTTCCGCGCACTTAAAGCAAGGTTTCACCTGAGGTGAAAACCGAGGTGGGAAAAGAAAAGCCGTCACCGGAGATGCGCGGTTGTCCGGCATCTCGGTAACGGCTTGGGTAACGCCAATTAATGCTTCCTGTGGGAAGTATTGGGTTTCGGTTCAGGGCTGTCAAGAGTGGGAATGTCAGCGGTAGGCTGAGGCGCGTTCCCGCGGACTGGCGGGCCGAGGACCCGAGTTGAGGAGTGCCGATGGCCGGCCGGCCCCACGAACTGCTCCGACTGCTGACCCGGGCCGAACGCCTCTCGGTACGCCGAGTGCAGTCCGTGCTGGACGAGTTCGACTGCTCCGTCGAGGCCTGGCGGGTGCTGGACCTGCTGTCCGACGGGCGGGGCCACAACATGTCGGCCATCGCCGACGGAGTCTTCCTGCCGATGTCCAGCCTCACCAAGATCGTCGACCAACTCGTCGACCAGAACCTGGTCTACCGCCGGATCGACCCCGCCGACCGCCGCCGCGTACTGGCCCAGCTCACCCCGCGCGGACTGCAGCGCCGGCAGCAGATGGACCGTCGGATGCGGGCGGACTTGGGAGATGTGGATCCCATGTTCACGGAGGACGACGGCGAACAGCTGCGCACCCTCCTGGCGCGGCTCGCGGACGCGCTCGACGACGCGGGTGCTGCGCTCACAACACCTCGTGCGGAGCGTCCAGTTGAGCGAGGACGTTGAAGTCCAGGCCGTCCGCCTCCGCCAGATAGATCCGCTGGCGCACATGCCGGTCACGCAGGCGCAGCAGCCCGCGCGGGCCCTCGTACGAGACCGTGTCCGCGGCCGCCCCGATCGCGGAGACGTCCAGGGTCCGGGCCTGTTCGACGAGCGCGGCCAGCAGCAGGACGCCCTCGTAGCAGGACTCGCCGAGGCTCCCCGGGGCCGGGGCCTCGATGCCGAAGCGGCCGGCGTACTGCCCGTGGAAGTCCATGGTGTCCTGGTTCGCCAGTGACGCGAAGAAGCCCGCCGTGCTGAACAGATCGGCGGTGGCCTCCGGGCCGCTGGCCATCAGCATGTTCTCGTCCATCAGCGTGCTCAGCCGCAGACACCGCTGGTCGAGGCCGGAGGCGGCGAAGGCCCGGTTGAAGCGGACCGCGTCGCTGCCGACAAGCAGCATCAGCACGGCGTCCGCCTCGGCCCGCTCGATCCGCCGCAGCACGGCACCGAAGTCCTCGGTTCCCAGGGGGAGATACGCCTCGCCGCAGACCGCACCGCCATGGCTGTGGCGCGCATACCGGTGTGCGGCCAGGGCCGTATGCCGCGGCCACACATAGTTGTTGCCGACGACGAACCAGCGCCGGACGCCCCGGGCCTCGGCCATCAGCCGCATGGCGGGCAGCAGCTGCCAGGCCGGTGTCTCACTGGTCATGAAGACGCCCTCGGTGCGCTCCCCGCCCTCGTACAGGGCCGTGTAGACGTACGGCACCCGGTGCGCGACCCGCGGCGCCACCGCCTGCCGGACCGAGGAGATGTGCCAGCCGGTGACGCCCTGCACCGCGCCCGTCGCCACCAGGGCCTCCACGTCCCGCGCGACCCGCCGCGGCTCCGCGCCGCCGTCCACCTCGAGCAGCCGCAGCTCCCTGCCGAGGACCCCGCCCGCCTTGTTGACCTCCTCGGCGGCGAGCCGCGCGCACGAGACGCAGGTGGGGCCGAAGATCCCCGCGGGCCCCTGCATGGGGTACACAAGCGCGACATTCAGGGTCGAGTCGTCGCCCGTGAACCACTCGGGTGTCTCGAGGCGGGGCGGCGGCCGGTACATGGCCACATGATTGCCGGGCCGCCGCCACCGTCCAAGAGAAGGGCGGGATCGAGACCTGTTCGTAGGGGTCTCCCACGGGGTGCCCCATTTCGCAGGGGCGTCCTCAGTCCCCTCCGGGGGGCGTCGTCAGTGGACTCAGTCCCTGATCTCGATCTTTCCGTTGGCTTCGACGGCGGCTCCGGCCTTCGGGGTTCCCGTGCCGCCCCCGCGCTGGGTGATGCCCTGCAGCAGCTGCGCGAGGTCGACTCCCGTCGTGGAGTTGAGGAGTTCGAGGCCCTGCGCGACGTTGTCGGCGACCGCCCGGGGCAGCTGCCCCGCGCCGTCCGTGGAGATGACCGTCAGCTTGTCGACCGCGCTCAGCGGCTCGGACGCCTTCGCCACGACCTGGGGCAGCACCTCGACCAGCATCTGCAGCACGGCCGCGTCGCCGTACTGCGCGAACGCGTCGGCCTTCTTCTGCATCGCCTCGGCCTCCGCGGAACCCTTCGCGGCGGTCGCGGCGGCCTCGGCCTCGCCCTCGATGCGTACGGCATCGGCGAGCGCGGCGCGGTGCGCCTTCTCGCCCTCACCGGTCAGCCGGGCCCGCTGCGCGTCCGCCTCGGCCTCCTTCACCAGGGCGATACGCCGGGCCTCGGCCTCCTGCTCGGCCTGGTAGCGGGCGGCGTCGGCGGGCTTGCGGACCTTGGTGTCGAGTTCGCGGTCGGTCAGCGCGGCCTGCCGCGTGGCGACCTTCTCCTGCTCGGCCAGCACCTCCTGCTGCCGGGCCGCCTCCGCGAGCGGGCCCGCGGCGGCCGCTCGTGCCGCGGCCTCGTCCGTCTCGGCCTTGATCTCCGCCTGCTTGAGCGCGAACGTCCGCTGGGCGATCGCGATCTCCTCCTCGGCCTTGAGCCGGGCCTGCTCGGAGGCGCGGCGGGCGACGGCCTCGGCGATGTCGGCCTCCTGCTTGGCGCGGGCCGCCTCGGGCCGGCCGAGGTCCTCCAGGTACGAGCCCTCGGTGGTGATGTCCTGGATCTGGAAGGCGTCGAGGACCAGGCCCTGGCCGGAGAGGCTCGCCTCGGCCTCCTCCGCCACCTGCCCGGCGAACGCGGCGCGGTCACGGATGATGTCCTCGACCGACATGCGCCCGACGATGGAGCGCAGCGCGCCCGAGAGCACCTCCTGCGTGAAGCCGACGATGCCGTCCTGCTGCATCAGGAACCGCTGCGCTGCGGCGCGGATCGAGTCCTCGGTGCCGCCGACCTTGACGATCGCCACACCTTCCAGGTGGGCCTTGACGCCGCGCAGCGTGACCGCGCCGCGCACCGCGACGGGGATGTGCCGCGACGACAGGTCGAGGGTGAACTTCTGCTGGACGAACGGCACGACGAAGACGCCGCCGCCGACCACGACCTTCTGGCCGCTGTTGTCGGTGAAGATCCGGCCGGTCTCCGGGTCGGTGGACTTCTTGCCGCGCCGCCCGGTGACGATGAACGCCTCGCTCGGCCCGGCCACCTTGTAGCGCGTGATCACGACGAGGCCCAGCAGGACGAGGAGCACGACGGCTCCGATGACGGCTATGACAACTGGACTCATTGAGCTCATGAGGTCCCCCCATGGACGTACGAAGTAAGTGAGAAGCCGGACGACGAACCCGGGAAGTGCAGTCCGTGATGGCCCGGGAAGTGGAATTCAGCGCTCGACGGGCCGTACCGCAACCGATGTCGGCGACAGCGCCGCCTCGACCCACACCTCGGCTCCCCGCGCCACGGGCACCGTATTCGCGCTGCGCGCGGCGAACTTCACCGGCTGACCGGCGAGTCGGAGCAGCACTTCGCCGAAGCCCTCCGCCGGAATCGCGGTGACCACGGTGCCGGCCGTGCCGACGAGGTCGTCCCCGCGGGGCGCGGCGGCGCTCCGGTCATGCATGAGGGCGCGACTGAGGCGGTACGCCAGCCAGCCGGCGCCCAACCCGGCGGGCACCCCGACCGCCGTCGCGCCCACGGCGCCCAGCCCCGTGGTGCCCAGCGTGATCGCACCCGCGAAGCCGAACATCGACACGAATCCGGCGATGACCGGGAGCGACAGCAGTCCGTCGAGGAGGCCGTCCACCGCTCCGCCGAAGAGCCCGTCGAGAACACCGTCGAAGACGAGCGACAGGACGAGCACCACGATCCCCGCAATGCCGAGACCGAGAAACCAAGCCATGCGCGCCCCCCACGTTCCCTGCCGTCATCCCCCTGCTGGTCCGCATGGTGACACGAAAGCGCCGGGCATCACACTGCCCGGTTGATCAACTCGAGGTTGCCCAGTCGAAGTGCCTGTAGCAAAAGGACAGTTAGAGCTACAAAGCCGAATCCATATGGTCGAAATGGAGGAACTAGGCGGTTTCCCGGGCACTGGACGTGGGGAGCGTCCGAGCGCAGCCACGCGCTCTTGAACCCGTCGACGAACCCGCACTTGCACCGCCCCGCACCCGGACCCGCAAGGAGACCGCGTGACCGAACGCACCCCGTCCGCGCCCGACCTCTCGCCCAAGGACCCCAACTGGTGGCGGCAGGCCGTCATCTACCAGATCTATCCGCGCAGCTTCGCCGACGCCGACGGTGACGGCCTCGGCGACATCCGGGGCATCACCCAGCGGCTGACGCATCTGAGCACCCTCGGCGTCGACGCCCTGTGGCTCAGCCCCTTCTACCCCTCCGAACTGGCCGACGGCGGCTACGACGTCGCCGACCCCCGCGACGTCGACCCGCGCCTCGGCACGCTCGACGACTTCGACACGATGGTCGCCGAGGCCCACCGCCTGGGCCTGAAGGTGCTGGTCGACATCGTCCCGAACCACACGTCCGACCAGCACGTCTGGTTCCGGGAGGCCCTGCGTGCCGGGCCCGGCTCGGCCGCCCGCGACCGGTACGTCTTCCGCGACGGCCGCGGTGCGCAGGGCGAACTCCCGCCGTCCGACTGGCAGTCCGTCTTCGGCGGCAGCGCGTGGCGGCGAGTGCCGGACGGGCAGTGGTACCTGCACGTGTTCGCCCCCGAGCAGCCCGACCTCAACTGGGAGAACGAGGAGGTCCGCGCCGACTTCCGCACCACGCTCCGCTTCTGGTCCGACCGCGGCGTCGACGGCTTCCGCATCGACGTCGCGCACGGCCTGGCCAAGGACCTCACCGAGCCGCTGCGGGACCTCGGCGAGCACCTGCAGGGCGAGGAAGCCCTGGTCACCATGGCGGACGGCACGCATCCGTTCTACGACCGGGACGAGGTCCACGAGATCTACCGCGACTGGCGCAAGGTCCTCGACGCCTACACGCCGCCGCGGATGGCGGTGGCCGAGGCCTGGGTGCCCAACCATCGGCGGGTTCTTTACGCCCGCCCGGACGAGCTCGGGCAGGCGTTCAACTTCGAGTACCTGAAGACGGGCTGGTCGGTCGGCGAACTGCGCGAGGTCATCACCGTCTCGCTGGACACGGCACGCGCCGCGGGTGCCTCCGCCACCTGGGTGCTGTCCAACCACGACGTGGTCCGCCACGCCTCGCGGCTCGTACTCCCCGAGGGCACCGACCCCGACGCCTGGCTGCTGTCCGGCGGCCGCGCCCCCGCGATCGACGACGCCCGGGGGCTGCGCCGGGCCCGCGCGGCGACGCTGCTCATGCTGGCCCTGCCCGGCTCCTCGTACGTCTACCAGGGCGAGGAACTGGGCCTGCCGGAGGTCGCGGACCTGCCCACCGAGGTCCTCCAGGACCCCATCTGGGAGCAGACCGGCCATGTGCGCAAGGGCCGCGACGGCTGCCGCGTCCCGCTCCCGTGGACCCGCACCGGCCCGTCGTACGGCTTCGGCCCCGGTGCCGCCTGGCTGCCGCAGCCGGAGAGCTTCGCCGCGTACTCCGTCCAGGCCCAGGACGAGGCCGGGGGCTCCACGCTGGAGCTCTACCGTGCGGCCCTGCGGCTGCGCCGCAAGCTGCTCGGCGACGAGTCGCTGACCTGGGCGGAGAGCGCCCCCGGCGTGCTGCACTTCGTCCGCTCCGGCGGCTGGAGCTGCGTCACGAACCTGTCCGGCGAGCCGGTCGCCCTGCCCCCGGGCGAACTGCTCCTGACCAGCGCACCGCTCGAGAACGGGCACCTCGGCCCGGACACCACGGCCTGGCTCGGCACGAGGTTCGGGAGCGAGTGATCACAACCGGCGACCCTCAGGTCGATGACCCGAGGGTCGCCGGTTGGTGGTGCTACTTGCTGTAGCCCGTCACCTTGCCGATCCACGTGATGAAGTCGCCCGCGTCCTCGTTGGCTCCGTGCCCGGCGTCCCAGTACATCGCGGCGTTGACGTCGTCGCCCAGGTTCTCCAGGCTCGCGGCGAGGTTCCCGACGACCGTCAGCGATGTGTCGCTGTCCTTGGTGCCGACCCGGATCCACCAGTGCTTCGCCCGGCTGGGGTTGTGCTGCTTGAGGAAGTACATGGGGTTCATCAGGTGGAGCGTCCTGGGCAGGTCGCTGTCCAGCCGCGCGCTGCTGCTGCCCTCGTGACGCAGGGAGTACAGCGTGAAGTGGCGGGCCTGGGTGGTGCCCGTGCCGAACAGGTTGTTCTCGCCCGTGGAGAGGTCGAAGGCGTCGAACGCCGGCGTGTCCTTCTTCCGCGCCCCCACGTGCGTGAGGAAGTCGGCCCACGTGAACGTCGCCTTGCCGCCGGACCACGTGATGAACGTGTTGCTCGCCAGGTACGTCGAACGCTCCGAGTCCGACAGGGCGTTGAGGTACTTGGTTGCCGCCGGCTCGAGGTAGGTCTTCACGAGGTACTCGTCGAGGTTGCGCACCGTGAGGGTGCCGAAGCCCCTCGCTCGCAGCTTGAGGGACGCCTGGTACTCGGCGAACGCGGTGCTCAGCTCCTTGGAGACCGTCTGGTCGACGAGCTCGCCTGAACTCAGCTTGTTCGCGCCCCAGTTCCACTCGTACGCCATGTCGGCGTGCTCGAGGTCGGTGATGGGGCACCAGTCGCCGCTGGCGTAGATGGCGTCGCTCGCGTCAGCCGCACCGAGCTCCTTGAGGTACGAGTCGTACAGGAGGCTGTCGCCGGACGCGCCGAGCAGGGCGGACAGGGCGCCGCCCGCGCTGGTCCCGGAGGAGACGATCCGGTCGGTGTTCCCCGGAATGCGGCCCTTGTTGTGGCGGACGTACCGCACGGCGGCCTTGAGGTCCACGATGGCGGCCGGCGCCGTGCCGTAGTACACGCCGTCCGAGTCGACGAGGGTCCGGCCGCGCGCACCCGGCTCCACCACGACGTATCCCGCGGCGAGCGCCAGCTTCGCGTTGCTGACCATCTCGCCCTGGTTGTTCACCTGTGCGTTGCCGCCGGACTGCACCTCTCCGGTGCTGCTGGACGCCGAGGCGCTGGGCGCGCCGCCGCCGGTGGGCATGCCGGTCATGCCGGCACCGCCGACCCCGGTGGCGTCCGCCACGGACGACGGCATGTAGCCGCCCACCGAGTTGGCGAAGAGGACGGGGGCGTCGGTGGCGTCCACGGTCTTGCCGTCGATCTCGACGGGCACGCTGACGTTGAGGCTCTGGTACTTCTCGTCCACGGGGTTCGCGACATAGGTGATCGCCTTGTAGAAGTGGTACTTCACCTCCTTGTCGCCGTCGTCCGTGGAGATGGTCGTCGTCAGGACCGTGTAGTCGTCCTTGTCGAAGACGAGAGAATCCGAGGACGTCGAGCTGGTTTTGCCCGACTCCTCCGAGCCGAAGGCGACGCTGACCCCAACTGTCGGCACCGCGGCGGCCGCGGCAAGCCCCATGACCATGGTCCTGCGCTTCACTGAAGTCTCCTCTGTGTTCGAGGCAGGCCGAACTGCCGTCGAAGTCGGTGTCGGATGCGCCGGACGGGCACGCGGTGGCTCCGCTGCGGGCCGGCGCGGTCACCACGGCGACGGTCCCGGCGCGGTCACCACGGCGACGGTCAGGGTCCCGGGCCGGGACCGGCCGCCACTTCGTGGCGCGGCCGACCCGGCGAGGACGCGTCGAGGTCAGCGGACCGCTCCCATGTGGAGCGGCGATGACGGGTTCCGCTGTCCGCGCGTCCCCGGACCCTGCTTGATCCGGTGCTTGCGAACGTATTTCACCGTCGGCAAAATCGTCAACAATTTCGCTGACCTCATTGCAGACACACAGAATTCAGAGCGAACGCAGAGAAATATCAGGAGCCCGGATCTTCAGAGTTGGAGGAGCCCGGATATGCAGGTCAGGGGCGGTGCCCGGGGCCCTGATGAGGGGGCAGGTGGTGCGGGGGATGGGGCGGCAGTCCGGCCTCCGGGACCTCGCCGGGCCACACCAGCAGGACCGGGCAGGGGGCGTGGTCCACGACGAAGCGGGTGGCCGGTCCGAGGCTGTGCGGGCCGAGCCGGGTGCGGTCGCCGTCGCGTGCGCAGATCAGCAGGTCTGCGCCCGTGGCGGCACGGACGACCTCCCTTTCGGTACGGCCGTGGACCAGGAGCGCCCGGGCGGGACGGCCGAGGGAGGCTTCCGCCTGCTCGAGGAGCTGCCGCGCGACGGACTCGGAGAGCTCCTCGATCCGCTCCCCGGGGTCGCTGCCCCAGCCCCCGGCCGGGTGGTGTCCTCGGGGATGGCTGCGGCCGAGGAGTCCGGCGAACGCGCCGTGGGCCGTCTCGGCGACCGAGTCGTCGTGGACGTACAGCAGCACGATCTCCTCGTCCTGCGCAGCCCGGGCGAGCGCCGCGTCGACGCACGCGGGCCAGGTGCCTTCGGTGATCCAGACGATGACGCTCATGGGACGGCTCCGGGGTCCGGCTGGTGGGCTCGGGTACCGGCTCAGGTACCGATGGTGTGCAGCATTCCCCACAGCGCCACGGTCGAGGCAAGGATCGTGGCCGGTACGGTCACCAGTCCGAGCCGAGTGAAGTGGCCGAGGTCCGCCCGGGTGTCGTGTTCGTGCAGGATGCGCCGCCACAGCAGGGTGGCCAGCGATCCGACGTACGTGAGGTTGGGGCCGAGGTTCACGCCGATCAGCACGGCCAGCACCGGGCCCGGTCCGCTCGGCGCGACCAGCGGCAGCAGGGCCAGTACCGCCGGCAGGTTGTTGATCACGTTGGCGAGCACCGCCGCCAGCGCGGCCAGGACCAGCAGCGCCGGCAGCGAGTCCCCGTCCGGCAGCAGACGCCCGAGTCCGGCGTCCAGGCCGTTGTCCACGACGGCCTTCACCACGATGCCCAGAGCCAGTACGAACAGGCAGAACAGCGGGGACGCCGCGCCGACGAGCTCCCGCACACCCATACGGCGCCGGTACAGCGCCCGCCCGCCCAGCACGAGCACCCCGCCGAGCGCGGCCCACGCGGGTTCGAGACCGGCGAAGGAGGCCACGACGAAACCGGCCAGGGTCAGCACCAGCACCACGAGCGTGAAGACGGGAACGCCCGGCCCCTGCTGAGACGTGCCGGGCGCCGTGATTCCCGCACCAAGGTCGACGCGGAAGAACCGCCGGAAGGCGACGTACTCCACGGCGATCGCGGCCAGCCAGGGCAGCGCCATCAGCGCCGCGAACCGGGTGAAGGTGAGGCCGCTCGCCGTGAACGCCAGCAGGTTGGTCAGGTTGGAGACCGGCAGCAGCAGCGACGCGGAGTTCGCCAGGTGCGCGGTGGCGTACACGTGCGGCCGGGCCCGGGCGCCCGCGCGGGCCGCGGTGGCGAAGACGACGGGCGTGAGCAGCACCACGGTCGCGTCGAGGCTGAGCACCGCCGTGATCACCGAGGCCAGCACGAAGACCCCGCCAAGGAGCCTCCCGGAACTGCCCCCGCACCAGCGGGCGACCGCGGCCCCCGCGGCCTCGAACAGCCCCTCGTCCGCGCACAGCTGCGCCAGCACCAGCACCAGGGCGAGGAACCCGACGACCGGCAGCAGACTCCGCGTCTGCTCCCACGCCTCATGCGGCGACACCGCGCCCACGGCCACGGCCAGCCCCGCCGCGGGCACGGCGGCCGCGGCCTCCGGCCACCCCCGCGGCCGTACGACGGCGAAGGCCAGCACACCCAGAAGCAGGACAACCGAGACGATCTCGGAGAGGACCGCGGTACTCAGAACATCCCTCCAGCGCCCGGGAGCCCGGCCGGCCCCCTGCGATCAAGCAACGCTCAAGGGTCGCACCTCCGGCCGGCCGAAGCGGTCCGCCACGTGGCCGGCCGTCCACAGGCCTTCGGGGTGCCGAAGATGCCGAGGGGCGTCACGCGGAGCCGGGTACGGCACGACGCCCCTGGTGCCCCAGCCCGCCGGGCCTCAGCCCGACGAACCGGGGTCGCGGGGATGACAGCCGCTAGCTGACGCTGACGCCGCGCATGAACGGCTCGAAGGTGTGGCTGAAATACCAGGTGTCCTGGGCTATGCCGGAGCAGGAATCGGAGCCGCCAGTGCCTGGGCAGCCGCCGTTGTCGCGCTGGAGTGCCCAGAAGGAGAGCGTGTCGATCCCCTTGGCGACGGCCCAGTTCTCCACCGTGACGGCGTCCTGCGTGGTGAAGGTCTCCTCGGGGCCGTAATCGTCGATGCCGGGCATCTCGGTGACGCCGATCATGCTCCACAGCTTCGCCGAGCTCTTCTTCGGGTAGAGCGCCGCCAGTTGGTCGTGCAGGCCGGCGGCGGCGGTCTGGGTGTCGGCCGCCATGTCGTGCGTGGCGCCGTCCCAGTAGTCGAACGTCATGATGTTGACGACGTCCACGCGCGCGCCGTTGTCGACGGCGTTCTGCAGCAGGGCCACACCGTTGGCCTCGAGGCCGGTGTTGCTCGTGGGCAGGGTGTACGAGAACTGCACGCTGCGGCCGGTGCGTTCGGCCCAGCGCTCGACCTTGGCGATGGCCTTGTTGCGGCGGTCGATCCCGGCGGCGTTGTTGATGGAGTCGCCCTCGACGTCGAGGTCGATCCGGGTGATGCCGTACGTCGTGACGAGGCTTTCGTACACCGAGGCGATGGCGTCGACGCTGGTGCAGCTGTCCGCCAGCTCGGTGCCCGTGGTGTCGGCGGTCCAACCGCCGAAGGACGGGATGACGTTGCCGCCGCGCGCCTGGATCGCGGCGATGTCGCTGCCGAAGGCCGCCTTGGAGATCGGCTGGGTGGTGTCGCCGTTCCAGTACGCGGTGCACGAGCCCGCCGCGTCCGTCTCGAGAAAGGCCATCGTGAGGTACTTGTTGCCCGACTCGGCGGCGAGCGCGGCCGGGCTTTCGCCGGTCCACGTCTCGAAGTACGGCGCCGCCACGTGTGCGGGCATGGGCTTGGCGGGGTACGAGGGTGTCCGTTGCGCGGCGAGCGCGCCACCTCCTCCGAGGGCAACCAGTCCGGCTGACAGGGCGGTCACGGCCACGCCGGACAGCAACGCACGAAGAGGGCCAGGTCGTCTCATTGATCGCTCCCATGGTGGAAAAGAGCAGGCGGGGACAGCGGAAAGACAGGACCGAAAGACGTCCGCCGGGTCGGTACGCGCCGGAGAGCTCTCCCTGACCCGAGACGGACAGCGACCATCGTTGGACTAGACCAAATCAACTGTCAAGGTTCTTTACAGTTAACTGACCTGAGCCGGTGTGGGGACTCCCGAGGCTGGAGGAAGCGGGCTGACGGATCGTCGCTTCGATTCGACCTTGGATGTGAGCTGCCGCCGGAACGGCTCAGCTGTTGCCCAGGGGCGCAGCCGGGCGGCGGGGTTTTGGTGAGCCGAGGTGCAGCGTGCTGTGTTTACTGGGCAGCACCGCCAGCTATGGAAGGTGATGCGCACCACTTAGTGGCTAGTTGGGTGGCGCTTGGGCGGGCTCCATGGCAGCGCGCGATGCTTGCGACGACCGGACCGCATCGTCTCTCGGGCTGATCTGGAGTGTCCATCGCATCCTGCGTCGTGTCCCACGGAACGGCGCGCACAAGGCGACGGCCTGCACGAAGGGAACGGCGCGGCCCGCCTCCCGGAACAGCGACGTACTGGTGCTTGTGGGCGGTCGGCCCTCAAGCCCGTGCGCCGACCCTGTCACCCTCCGACCGGGATCGGCGAGCTTGCGGGGCTCGTCCTCGGGCCTAAGCATGGGCTCAGGGGAACAGCGACAGGGCCCCCGAAGGGGCACGTCCCCGGGAGACATGAGAGCCATGACGTTTCTTGCGGCCCGGTCCGCCGGCCGTCGCGGGACAAGGCGCACCCGACCGGCATGCGTGCGATCGGCATGACCGACGACGACCGGCCGCTGCGCTGTCTGGTCACCGGCGCCACCGGTTACCTGGGCGGCAGGCTGGTGCCGGAGTTGCTGGCCGCCGGTTACTCGGTGCGCTGCCTGGCCCGCTCGCCCGGCAAGCTGCGGGACCATCCGTGGGCCGGGCAGGCGGAGGCCGTGCGCGGGGACGTGACGGACGAGGAGTCCGTGCGCGCGGCGATGGAGGGAATGGACGTCGCGTACTACCTGGTGCACGCGCTGGGCACCGGGCGGGGTTTCGAGGAGACCGACCGGCGCGCGGCCAGGATCTTCGGTGAGCAGGCGCGTGCCGCCGGAATCCGGCGGATCGTCTACCTCGGCGGGCTGACCCCTTCCGGAGTACCCGAACACGCACTGTCACCCCATCTGCGGTCCCGCGCCGAAGTGGGCCGCATCCTCCTGGCCTCGGGCGTACCGGCCGCCGTACTGCGGGCGGCTGTGATCATCGGGTCGGGTTCGGCCTCGTTCGAGATGCTGCGGTATCTGACCGAGCGGCTCCCCGTGATGGTGACGCCGAGCTGGGTGCGCACCCGCATCCAGCCGATCGCCGTCCGCGACGTGCTCCGCCTCCTCGTGGGGTGCGCGCGGCTGCCGTACGACGTGAACCGAGCCTTCGACATCGGCGGGCCGGATGTCGTCACGTACCAGGAGATGATGCGGCGGTACGCCGTCATCGCGGAGCTGCCGAAGCGGGTCATCCTGCCCGTTCCGCTGCTCACCCCCCGGTTGTCCAGCCTCTGGGTCGGTCTGGTCACCCCGGTGCCGGGCGCTCTCGCGCGCCCGCTGGTCGAGTCACTGAAGCACGAGGTGGTCTGCGCCGAGCGGGACATCGTCCGTTACGTGCCTGACCCGCCGGAGGGACCGGTCACCCTCGACCGGGCGATCCGGCTGGCTCTGAGGCGCGTGCAGGACGCGGACGTGGCCACCAGGTGGTCCTCGGCCTCGACTCCCCGCGCCCCCAGCGACCCGCTGCCGACCGACCCCGACTGGGCGGGCGGAAGCCTCTACACGGATCACCGCGAGCGCACGGTCTCGGCGTCGCCGCAGGCACTGTGGCGGGTGGTGGAGGCGATCGGCGGCGAGAACGGCTGGTACTCCTCACCGCTGGCCTGGTCCCTGCGGGGCTGGCTGGACACCCTGGTGGGCGGTGTCGGCCTGCGCCGGGGCCGCCGGGACGCGACCCGGCTGCGGGTCGGCGACAGCCTGGACTTCTGGCGAGTGGAGGAGATCGAGCCGGGCCGGCTGCTCCGGCTGCGCGCGGAGATGCGGCTGCCGGGCCTGGCCTGGCTGGAGATGGCGGTCGACCAGGATCCACGGGGGCGCACGGTGTACCGGCAGCGGGCCCTGTTCCATCCGCACGGCCTGGCCGGACACGCCTACTGGTGGGGCGTGGCCCTCTTCCACGCCGCGGTTTTCGGCGGCATGGCCCGCAACATCGCCACCGCGGCCGAATCGGCCGCCTCTGAACCAGCCCGTACCCACTGAGGGGGGCTCAAGGATCCGTGCGCGTCTCCGTCGCCCTCTTCACCGCGGACCTACGGGTGCACGACAACCCGGTCCTCCAGGCTGCTCTGAGGGATGCGGAACGCGTGGTCCCGCTTTTCGTCGTCGACACCGGCATCCGCCGCACCGGCTTCGTCGTACCCAACCGCGCGGCGTTCCTCGCCGACAGCCTGGCCGACCTCGACGCGGCCCTGCGGGCTCGGGGCGGCCGACTGGTGGTGCGCGTCGGCGACGTGGTCGAGGAGACCTGCCGGGTGGCGGCGGAGACCGGGGCTGCGACGGTCCACGTCGCGGCCGGCGTGAGCCGTTACGCGGCACGGCGCGAGGACCGGCTGCGCGCGGAGCTGGCCGGCGACCGACGCGAACTACGCGTCCACGACGCCTCGTTGACGGCCGTACCGCCGGGGGCGCTGACACCGGCGGGCAAGGACCACTTCGCGGTCTTCACCCCGTACTTCCGCCGATGGGAGAGCTTCTCCGTACGCGGCGTCCTGCCGGCACCGGACGCCGTACAGGTACCGGACGTAGGCTCGGCCGACCTTCCTCGCACGGAGTCCCTCGCGTCGGGCCCCACGTCGCCGGGCCTGCCCGCCGGCGGTGAATCCGAGGCCCGCCGCAGGCTGCGGTCATGGCTGTCCGGCCCGCTGTCCGCATACGACGACCAGCGCGACGACCTGGCCGCCGACGCGACCTCCCGGCTCTCCCCCTACCTGCACTTCGGCTGCCTCTCACCTACCGAACTGCTGCACCGGGCTCGTGCACAGGACAACCCCGGGGCGCATGCCTTCGTCCGCCAACTCGCCTGGCGGGACTTCCACCACCAGGTCCTGGCGGCCCGCCCCGACGCGGCCGACCACGACTACCGCCCCCGGCACGACCGCTGGCGCCGCGCCACGAAGGAGATCGAAGCCTGGCAGGACGGCCGCACGGGCTACCCCGTCGTCGACGCGGCCCTGCGACAGCTCCGCCACGAGGGCTGGATGCCGGGCCGGGCCCGCCTGCTCGCGGCAAGCTTTCTCGCCAAGACGCTGTACGTGGACTGGCGGGTGGGAGCCCGCCACTTCCTGGACCTCCTCGTGGACGGTGACATCGCGAACAACCAGCTCAACTGGCAGTGGGTGGCCGGGACCGGCACCGACACCCGCCCGAACCGGATCCTCAACCCCCTCGTCCAGGCACGCCGGTTCGATCCCCACGGGGAGTACGTACGCCGCTGGCTCCCCGAGCTCCGGCACCTCGAGGCCACGACGGTCCACCGTGTCCCACACCTCGACGAAGCCACCCGTGCGGGCCTGGACTACCCCGCCCCGATCGTGGATCTCGCGGAGGCCGCAGCCCGCTTCAAGAAGGGGCGGGGGGCCGACTGACCGGACAAGAACCGACCCTGGGCCGCTGAACTCCACGAGCCGGCAGATCCCATCAAGCAGCGGTGGCGTTGACGGTGACCGGGATGTTGCCGCGAATGGCCTTGGAGTAGGGGCAGATCCGATGGGCGGCGGCGCCGGGCGCGGTACGCGGCTGCAAGAAGACCGCGCCCGCGGCGGCCCACTGACCCGGCCGGCGGCACCGCCCGCCGGCCATGGCGACGGCCCGAGGCCGTCAGGTCCGTACCGGGGTCTGTGCCGACTTCCCTCCCGCCGCGCGCAGATGCTCGATCCCGGTGTCGAGCGCCGCCTTGAGGTGGGCCGAGTCGCCCGTGGACATCATGATGGTCACGCTCCCTGGATGCCCGCCAGCAGCGCGGCGGTCGAGCATCACAGGGCCGCAATGCAGCGGCCGTCGCGCGCCGCGAGAGCTAGGATCCGGGCCATGGCCATGACCATGAGCGACGTGGACCGGTTCGAGGCATCAAGGCCCCGCCTGGAGGCCATCGCCTACCGCCTCCTCGGCTCCGCGAGCGAGGCCGAGGACGCCGCACAGGAGACGTTCCTGCGCTGGCAGGCCGCCGACGTCGACCACATCGAGGTCCCCGAGGCCTGGCTGACGAAGGTTCTCACCAACCTGTGCCTCAACCAGCTCACTTCGGCCCGCGCGCGGCGCGAGACCTATGTGGGCCAGTGGCTCCCCGAGCCGCTGCTCGCCGGGGACCCGCTGCTCGGCCCGGCCGACACCGCCGAACAGCGCGAATCGGTCTCGTACGCGGTCCTCGCCCTACTGGAGCGCCTCTCCCCGAACGAGCGGGCGGTGTACGTGCTGCGGGAGGCCTTCGACTACCCGCACCGGGAGATCGCCGAGATCCTCGACATCACCGAGGCCGCCAGCCAGCAGATCTTCCACCGCGCCAAGAAGCACGTCGCGGAAGGCAAGGCCCGCACCGAGATCGACGAGGCCGCCGCCCGGCGGATCGTCGACGAGTTCCTCGCGGCCGCCACCAGCGGCCGGACCGAGCCACTCGTGCGGCTGCTCACCCAGGACGCCATCTCGATCGGCGACGGAGGCGGGAAGGTCCCGGCCCGCGCCAAGGCGTTCGAGGGCGCCCTCGCCGTCGCGAAGTTCATGCGGGGCCTGTTCAAGCCCAGCAAGGCCAAGCGCGACCTGGTCGGCGGCTCGCCCGAGGTCTACGTCACGACCGCCAACGGCGACCCCGCCATCGTGGCGGTCGTCGACGGCCGGGTCGTCGGCGTCATGTGCCTGGAGGTCACCGCCGAGGGCATCGCTGCGTTCCGCAACCAGGTCAACCCCGACAAGCTCGAACGCGCGACCCGGCGATGGGCGGCCGCCGACCACGACGAACCCCTGCTCAACGCCTTCTGACTCCGATGTGACGTGCATCACAGCGCGTTCCTGTCAGGAAACGGCGGGCCGCCCGGTTCAAGGGCCGGAATCCGCTGAAGACAGGAGCGAGAAATGCAGCACCGCATCATCGTCCTCGGAGCCGGCTACACCGGAGCCATCGCCGCCGGGCGCCTCGCCAAGCGGCTGCACCGGGAAGACGTCGCCATCACCCTCGTCAACGCCGAGCCCGACTTCGTCGAGCGCGTCCGGATGCACCAGCTCGCGGTCGGCCAGGACCTCAAGCCCCGGCCCTTCAGCGAGATGTTCGCGGGCACCGGCGTCGAACTGAAGCTCGCGAAGGTCACCGGCGTAGACGTCCACCGCAAGACTGTCGCAGTCATCCACGCGGACGGCGCCGAGGAGCTGGAGTACGACACCCTCGTGTACGCCCTCGGCAGCGGCTGGAACGACCAGGGCGTCCCCGGCACCGCCGAGCACGCCCACGAGATCGCCAGTCGCTTCGGAGCGCTCCGGCTGAGCGAGCGCCTGGCCCGCCTGGACGCCGGACAGCCCGTGGTCGTGGTCGGCGGCGGCCTCACCGGCCTGGAGGCCGCGACCGAGATCGCCGAGGCCCGCCCGGACCTCGACGTCGCCCTCGCCGCCCGCGGCGGTCTCGGCGACTGGCTCTCGCCCAAGGGTCGCCGGCACCTGCGGGAGGTCTTCGGCAAGCTCGGCATCACCGTGCACGAGCACGCCGCCGTCACCGGCGTCGAGGCCGACCGCATCGCCACCGCCGACGGCACGTCCATCCCGGCCGCGGTCACCGTGTGGACCGCCGGCTTCGCCGTCCACCCGATCGCGAAGGCCACCACCCTGGAGGTCAACGACACCGGCCAGATCGTGGTCGACGGGACCATGAGCTCGGTCTCGCACCCGGACGTGTACGCCATCGGCGACGCGGCCATGGTGATGGGCCCCGGCGACAAGCCGCTGCGGATGTCGTGCGCCTCGGGCGTGCCCACCGCGTGGCAGGCCGCCGACGCCATCGCGGCGCGCCTGACCGGCGGGAAGCTCCCGAACGCGCCGCTCCGCTACTTCCAACAGTGCATCTCGCTGGGCCGCAGGGAAGGCCTGATCCAGTTCGTCACCGCCGACGACCGCGCCGTCCGGGCGGCTCTGACAGGACGGCTCGCCGCCGTCTACAAGGAGCTGATCTGCAAGAGCGCGGCCTGGGGCGTCGCCAACCCGACGGCCGGGATGCCGACCCGGCGCCGCCGCGTGGTGCGGAAGCCGGCCCAGGCGGGCTCGGCGGTCAAGGCACCGGCCTGACTCGCACACCGGAGCGCGCGCCCTCGATGAGAGGGCGCCCGCTCCGCTGTAGGTCTACGCGGCGACGACCGCCGGGCCGACGTATTCACCACGTACGCGGCGACTGATCACCACGAACAGCAAAAAGGCCCCGGTCTCTGACCTGGGCCTTCTCCGTGGAGCGGGTGACGAGAATCGAACTCGCGCTCTCAGCTTGGGAAGCTTGGGTTCTCTGATGGCGGGAGCTCAGCTGACCTGCGGCGGAGCGGTGTCGGTGCCCGGTAGGCGGTCGGCTGGTTCCCCCCTGTTCCCCCTGGCTCCCCGCACGATCTGGCACGGGCCTGGCACGGACCTCTTCGTCCCGAACTATTGGCTGGATGGTCACTGAGGTCTGATCTGGCGGTCGTTGCGGGTGTTGATGGTCGGCTGCGGTTATGGAGGTTGCTGTACTTCCCTGCTGTACAGGAGGGATTGTGATCGGGGTGGGCGCTTGCCGTTACATCAGTCGGCCTCATTGGGCCGGGCCAAGTACCTCGTCGGCGCTGCGCGGCTCTGTGCGCGGCTGCTGGTTGAGCTTGTGGCGCTCGATGGAGGATCGCCGGTAGACCTCCTTGCGGGCCCGCATGATGTTGCCCAGGGGCGCGTGCTCGGCGGTGACCCGCCAGGGCGTGAAGGACAGTGAGTCCATCTTCTCCAGGTTTTCCGGGCTGGAGATGTCCTGCTGTGGCAGCCGCAGCTTCGCCACGGTGACGGACGGCGAGAGCTGCTCGGGCCACTCCACGGTGGTGTCCTCCACCGGCATCCGCTCCAGGTCGGTGCAGAGCTGAACCTGGATGTCGAAGGCGTAGGGCCGCTCCTGCAACTCGGCTTGCAGGGCCGGTCGGAAGACCTCCGCTGCCGAGGCCGGGTCGATGGTGCGCCGGACCACCGCGGCGGCGGAGTCCGGGTCGGGGGTGATGCGCACCTTGGCGATGTACTCCCCGTGTCGGACCGCGCCCATCGTCCAGTAGCTCGACAGCAGTACGTTGACCGGCGGGATCTTGGATAGGCGCAGGAAGGCCAGGAACTCGTCCCATGCCCAGTTGTCCTGGTCCAGCGTTCCCTTTCCGGTCACGAACTCGGTGAAGAAACGATGCGCGCCGGGTCGGCCCTGGGAGAAGTAGGCCGGCGCGTTCAGGAACAATTCCTGGATGAACAGGTAGTGCTCGACTGTGTTGCAGAAGAAGATCGGTCCGTTGATGTTGGCGTAGTCGAAGGTGCCCGTGTCCGGTTCGTCTTCCAGCAGGGTCGGGCCGGGGATGTTGAAGATCTTCAGCGCCAGTCCGGTGGCGGCGCCCAGTCGTGCGTCTGCTCCGGCGTGAGGCGAGCCGTTGGAAAAGCGGATGAGTGCATCGTGGGTTCCCGGGGTTGCGTAGATTCCTTGGGCGTACTCGGGGGGCAGCCCGTCCAGGATCTCCACCTGCCCTCGGACCAGCCCGTAGCCCTTGGCATGGGCGTCGCGGAGGGCCCGTCCCGTGCCACCGGCCTTGACTGACTCGGCGATGTAGTTCTCGGTCTTCTCGATCACCGTCTGCAGGTTGCGGTCGAAGTTCGGGTCATCGTCTTCGACGTCAGGCGTGTAGCGGACGAACTGTGCTGCCATGACTGCGACCTCTCCTCGGAGACCGTGGTGGGACCTCAGGGCAGGAACTGCCGTCAGTCCTCCAGTTCGGCGAGCCAGCGCAGGGCACGCAGACCCGGCACGAAGCAGTACTCACCGCCGCGGGTGACCACGAAGCTGGGCAGGTTCTGCAGACGACGCCGGACCGGCTTCTCGGGGATGGTGACGCTGCCGGTTCCGCCGTGATGCCCAGCCACCGGGTCCTTCTCGCCGGGATAGCCGATGAAGTTGCCGTCGTTGACCCACTCGGCCTTGATGAACTCAAACTGCCGTTCCAGATGGGCTCCGAGAAAGACTCCGACCAAGCCCCGGTCGGCGCCGTCGTCTTCCAGCACGCCCTCCGGTAGCGGCGGGCCGTAGGTGGTGCCGCGGCGGATGAGGCGGTGCATCCGTGCATCGCCGATGATGGTGGCGTCGCGGGGGTTGGTGCGCCGGATGTGCGCACCGGCGGGGCACCGGAGCCCTCGGTCGTCGTTCTCCCGGTACAGGAAGTTGTTGACGCGGTGCGGATCGGCCGCCAGCTCCGGATCATCGTGCTCCGGCGTCAGCGTCAGCGGCGCCCCGCTCGGCCAGCGCCCGACCATCTTCGCCGCCAGGAGTGCCTCCTCCTCGGCGCTGGAGGTGTTCGCGCGCAGGTACCGGCGCCAGGCCGCCACGTTGGTGTGGATCTTACGAACGGCCGCGTAGGTCCCGTTGCGCCCCAGCAGCTCGGGGCTGGGCATGGGCGGCAGGCTGCCGGTTTCGTCGGGGTAGCCGAGGATGAACTCGCCGGCCTTGATGGGGACTTCCTGCGGGTTGGAGCCGGGCAGCCCGACGCCCTCGATGTTCGGATGGCTGATGCCGTCACGGAAACCGAAGGTGGTGCGCCCGGTCGGGAGCTGGTGGACCTCCTGCTGCCAGATCACCTGAACACCCGGCGTGTCCTCGTAGGCGACACGGGCCCGCTCCAGCTCCTTGTCCAGCTGCGCCTCATCGGAGGACAGGGCGCTCAACGCGATATGAACATCGCCCGTTCCGAACGGTGCCTCCCAGTGGGCCGGAGCGCTCTCACCCACGTCGCCGATCAGCTCCGCCCGAGCGGCCATGCCCTCACGAAACGCCCGCGGAAAGCTGTCCAGCGACTCCTGGGGCACCCCCAGGGCCCTCAGCCCCTGAAAGGTGAACGCCACAGCGACCCAGGCATCCTGGCTCCGGTCCGCGCCCGGCAGACCACCGGAGGTCACCGGGAGCAGCCGCCGCAGCAGGGCGCGCCCGGCATGGCGGTCATCGACGCGCAGGAAGACGAACTTTCCCTCGTACGGCACGGGCCTCGGACGCAGGGCCCCGCTCTGGACGTCGTCGATCTCGACGCTCACGCCGGCCGCGCTGCTGCTGTCCGGTGTGTTCATGGTCGGTTGTGCCTCCACATCGGTCTCTGCCTGGACAGCCCTGCAATGGCCGACTCGCACCAACCGACTTGGTCCACCGATGGTGGGTGGGCTGCGAGGGTTGGCTGTGTCCTGGTTCTAGGCCGAGGCTTCCTCCAGCAGCTTCTGGAATGCCGGCGTGGCCACCAACTCCGCGTTGGCCGGGTTCTCCAGCGCCGTCCGGAATTCGGGGGTGTCCAGCACCTCCTGGAACGCGTCATCCACGCGCTGGTCCTTGTAGATCTGCTGAACGGTCAGGTCGGGATAGGCGCTGACGAAGACCCCCGCGGGCTCCTGGTGGGCGACGAACCAGTCCTTCGCCCCCGGATCTTTGACGCCGGGGAACCCTTCGCTGTGCGAGAAGACCTTGTCGAAGCGGTCCCCGACTACCGTCTGGGCGAAGTCGTCGATGTAGGTGTCCCAGGAGCCGTCGAAGACGCTAGCGAACATGAACCGGGTGTCATTGTCGAAGATCACGTGCCGTGCATCATGCAGGGTGCCGATCTGGCGCACCGCTGCGTGGACGCGTTCGTCGTCCGCCGCGGCGGAGAGCGTGGCGAGATCCTCACGCAGTGCGTCGACCTCGCCCGGCTTGATCTTGGTAAAGACGGTGAACTCGCTGCAGACCCCATCCGACCTGCCCGGGCGCTCGGGGTGAGCTGATTGGGCTGCACCTGTCGTCGCAGTCATCGTGAGATTCTCCTGCCACGGATCGGTGCGAGGGTCGCCAAGCGCCCGAACATGAGGCGCCATCGCCCTCACATATCAATCCTCACTGCGGATGCGCTGCCTCGCATCTTCGGCCCTGGGCGATGCGCTCACCTGGGACGGACTCCCGGGAAGCTCCGGCACTGCGGGGTCCAGCCTGATCCCTCGCGTCCCGAGAAGCTCCCGAGGACAGATCCGGCCAGGCGCAGGAAGATGGAACCGGTGGGACGTGCCGAGTACGTCGTCGTCACCATTCTCGGGCAGCCACTTCCGCACGGCCGTGAAGACAGTGGCGCAGCCGATCGCACACCAAGCCGTTGCGCCGCCGAGGCGGTCGGGGCACCCTCTCGCGCCAAGCCCTACTCAACTGGATCGCCACCCTGACCTCACACGGAGGCAACCATGGGCGCAGTTCTCGGTGACGTACTGGGTTTCGCGGCCGCAGTCGCGGTCAGCCCGCTCCCCATCATCGCCATCATCCTCATACTCGCCACGCCTCGGGGACGTCTCAACGGAGTCCTCTTCACCGTGGGCTGGATCCTGGGACTCGCGGTACTGGGCGCGGTGATGCTGGCGATCGCTTCCCCCGCAGGTGCCTCCGCCCACAAGCACCCGGCCACCTGGGTGGGAGCCCTCAAGCTCGCCCTGGGCGTGCTCCTCGTCGTCTTCGGCGCCCGGCAATGGCACCGACGCCCAAAGGACCCCTCGCAAGCCCAGCTGCCGAAGTGGATGGGCGCGATAGACCGCCTCACGCCGGTCAAGGTCTTCGGACTCGGACTGGCCCTGGCCGCGCTCAACGCCAAGAACGCCCCGCTGACCATCGCCGCGGCCGCCTCCATTGGCTCAGCCGGACTGCCGGTCGGGCAGCAGATCGCATCGCTGGCGATCTTCGTCCTGATCGCCACCCTCGGCCTGCTGGCCCCATTGGGAGTCTTCCTACTTGGAGGAGAGGGAGCCAAAACCACGCTCGGCAACTGGAAAGACTGGGCAGCTCAGCACAATGTCGCCGTGATGGCAGTCCTGTTCTTCGTCCTCGGGCTGAAGCTGCTAGGAGACGGCATCTCCATCCTCACTTCCTGACAGGCTTACTCGCGTCGCCGTGACGTCGACCTCGACACCCTGCGGATTCGCGTTCGCCTCGCCGAGCCGGAGCCGGACGGGCTCCTCTTCGTTGGCGAGAAGGGCGCTCCCTTCCGGCGCAGCACCTTCTGGCGGAAGTGGCGGAAGGCGCGGGAAGCCGTCGGCATGCCGGAGGGCTTCCGGTTCTACGAGCTCCGGCACACCGGGCACACGCTCTCCACTCGCTCCGGCGCCACCCTCAAGGACACGATGGTCCGAGCCGGGCAGTCCTCCGAGAAAGCCGCGCTGATCTATCAGCACTCCGACGACGAGCGTCAGGAAGAGGTCGCAGCCGGCCTCGACACCACCGTCCGGAAGGCTCGGGCCGCAGCCACGAAGAGAGCACCCGACAAGCCTTCTGGCACGAATCTGGCACGCGACGAGTGATGACGGCGGACAGCAAAAAGGCCCGGGTCTCTGACCTGGGCCTTCTTCATGGAGCGGGTGACGAGAATCGAACTCGCGCTCTCAGCTTGGGAAGCTGATGTTCTACCATTAAACTACACCCGCGTAAGACGCCGACCTGATCGGTGTCGTTACCGTCGCACACTGTACCCCATGAGGGGCCCCCGATGCCGAGACGCCGGGGGCCCGCCTGCTTTCCGGGCGCGGACGGACTCGGGCGGTGACCGGGCACGTTCTGCAGGCGGCCGGCCACGGCTCGGGCGCGGCTCGGGCGCCGCTCGCACGCGATGCGGACTTGACTCGGACTTGGCTGCGGCTGGCGTGAGTTGGGGCGTACGGTGGGGCCCGGGTCGCGGGTTCGAGAGGGCTCGGGTGTGGCCGGAGTGCCGCTGAAGGAGCCGCCCTGTTCATCCCGTAATGTGACGCTCGTCGTCAGTCATTCAGCGGCTCGTGGGAAGGACTCCAGGTCTTGGTGGAGCGCACCGTCGTCCGTTGTGCCGAGGGGCACGTGTTCAGCACCTCTTCGTTCCCGATGCAGCAGGCCGGCCGGCTCGGCCCCGGCAGGCTCATCCGGTGTCCGCGTTGTTCCCGGCTGAGGAACGCCGTCCCGGTGGAGCTCGAGAAGCGGTAGCGGCACGCACGTACGTTCGAGCGTACGTCCGGGGCGCGCGGGCCTGCCGCAGTGTCGCAGCGACCGCATTTCGGTGGGCCCGCACGCTCTGCGTATCCTCAGGACGTGCTTCTCTCAGACAAGGACATCCGGGCCGAGATCGACGCGGGGCGTGTGCGCATCGACCCGTACGACGAATCGATGGTGCAGCCCTCCAGCATCGACGTGCGTCTCGACCGCTATTTCCGGGTGTTCGAGAACCACCGCTACCCCCACATCGACCCCTCCGTCGAGCAGGCCGATCTGACCCGCCTCGTGGAGCCCGACGGCGACGAGCCGTTCATCCTCCACCCCGGCGAGTTCGTGCTCGCGTCGACGTACGAGGTCATCACGCTTCCCGACGATCTGGCCTCCAGGCTGGAGGGCAAGAGCTCGCTCGGGCGGCTCGGACTGGTGACGCACTCGACCGCCGGCTTCATCGACCCCGGCTTCTCGGGCCATGTGACGCTCGAGCTGTCGAACCTCGCCACGCTGCCGATCAAGCTCTGGCCGGGCATGAAGATCGGCCAGCTGTGCATGTTCCGGCTCACCTCGCCCGCCGAGTTCCCGTACGGCTCCGAGCGCTACGGCTCCCGCTACCAGGGGCAGCGCGGACCCACCGCCTCGCGTTCGTTCGTCAACTTCCATCGGACCCAGGTGTGAGCGCTGTGAGCGATCCCGTGAAGCGCGAGAACCTCACATACGAGGACTTCGGCGTCGCCGTCCGCGAGCTGGCGCAGACGATCGCCGACGACGGGTACGAGCCGGACATCGTGCTGTCCATCGCGCGCGGCGGCGTCTTCGTGGCGGGCGGGCTCGCGTACGCGCTCGACTGCAAGAACATCCACCTCGTGAACGTGGAGTTCTACACCGGCGTCGGCACCACCCTCGAGATGCCGGTCATGCTCGCGCCCGTCCCCAACGCGATCGACTTCACCGACAAGAAGGTGCTGATCGCCGACGACGTCGCCGACACCGGCAAGACCCTGAAGCTCGTGCACGACTTCTGCCTCGACACCGTGGCCGAGGTGCGCTCCGCCGTGATCTACGAGAAGTCGCAGTCGCTCGTGAAGTGCGAGTACGTGTGGAAGCGGACCGACGACTGGATCAACTTCCCGTGGAGTGTTCAGCCGCCGGTCGTGCGGCGCGGTGGGCAGGTTCTCGACGCCTGACGGCGGGCGCGCGGCGGCCCTCCGCCGTGGCGCGCCTCCGGTGGAGCCGGTCCTACTCGGCGACCTCCGTCCGCTCCCACCACTCGTAGACCGGCAGCTTCCCCTCCGGGGTCTTCTTCTGCCGTGATGTGGCGCGGTAGTGCTCGTATCCGCCGCGGTGGGGGATCTTCAGGTCCTGTTCGGCGGATGCGGACCCGGGGGCGGTGACGGGGACGACGCGCTCGCGCAGGTCGTCCGGGCCGCCCTCGAGGGCGGCCCTGCTCTCGCCGCCCGCTTTGGCTGCGTTGCCTGATGTGCCTGCCTTGGTGGCCATGAAACCCAGTTTTCCCGGCCCGCGGGGACTGTGCATGTCGGGGGATACCAGGGGGTGCCGTCCGGTTCAGTCACCTTGCGGCAGGCACAGCACGGCGATCCGCTGGACGAGGTTGTTGCCGAAGCCGCCGCGGTTCCAGGGCTGGTCGAGGGGCTGGGAGTGGCCCGCGGCGTCGGTCGCGCGGACGCTGAGCACATGGGTGCCGGGTGTGGCCGTCCACGTCGTCCGCCAGCCCCGCCAGGCCCACACGTGCCCGTCGCGATCGGCCATCGAGGCCAGCTCCGCATCCTGCCAGGACTGCCCGCCGTCCGTGCTCACCTCGACCCTCGTGACCGGGGCGTGGCCCGACCAGGCGCGGCCCTCCAGCCGGACAGGCCCGGGGCGTACGACGCGGGCGCGGGACATGAAGTCGGGGAAGCCCGGCGGGATCATCAGCGCCCGCGGGGCGATGCGGGTGACGGGCTCGCCGGGGTCGTCGGCCGACTGGCGGTAGCGGTAGGCCACCGTCTGCTGGAATCCGGTGAAGTGGGTGCTGGTCAGGGCGATGTCGCGCAGCCATTTCACATGGGCCATGCCGTACCAGCCGGGGACCACGAGGCGTAGTGGGTGTCCGTGCTGCGGGGGGAGCGGGGCGCCGTTCATCTCGTAGGCCACCAGGACCTCGGGGTCGTCGGCGGTGGCGTCCGCGAGGGGCAGGCTCCGCTGGTAGTCCTGTTCGACGCTGCGTTCCACTCCGTGGTCGGCTCCGGTGAAGACGGCCTCGACGGCGTTCAGCTCGACGCCGGCCTCGGCGAGCAGCGTCCGCAGGGGGACTCCGGTCCAGTCGGCGGTTCCGACGGCCTCCACGAGCCAGGGCTGGCTCACGGGCCGCGGTGTGAGGCGGGCCCGGCCGTTGCCCGCGCACTCCATCGTGACCCGGTGGGTGACGGCCGGGAACGAGCGCAGGGCCGCCATGTCGAGGCTCAGCGGGGTGCGTACCCGGCCGTGGACGGTGAGCGTCCAGTCGTCGGCGTCGGCGGCGGGGATGTCGTAGTGGACGAGTACGTAGTGCAGGCCGGGCGGGGTGAGGTCGTAGCGGAGGGCCTCGAGCGGCAGACCGTGGTTGCGGGCCGCGAGCGCGAGTTCCTCGTGGCTGATCCCCTCGGCGGGCTCGGCGACGCGCGCCGGTGCGCTGACGGCCCGTATGGCGCTGATGTGGGCCTCCGGCGCCTCATGCACCTCGTGTGCCTCTTCGTCGCGTCCGCCCATGAACCCATGGTGCGCTCGCGATCCGGGCCGCGCGAGGGCGGCGATCGCGAGTCCTCCCGTCGATTGCGGGTCCTTCCGTCCGGCGAGACGCTGGTGAGGTCAGCCCTGTGGTGTCGGTTGTGCTCTGCGGCCCATGAGGTGCCGGGACCGAGCGAGGTGCCGGGACCGAGGTGCCGGACGGGACGGGCACCGGCGCGCACTGCGGACCCTTACCCGCACCCGTACCTTGCCTCGCAAGGAGATCGTCATGGCCAGCCTGGACGACACGACCCTGGAGGCGATGCGGACCGTACTGCGCGGTCCCGTCGTCTCCCCGCAGGACCCGGAGTACGACGGGGCCCGCAAGATCTACAACGCGATGATCGACCGCCGGCCGGCGGCCATCGTGCGCTGCTCGGACGCCGCGGACGTCATGAACGCGGTCGACTTCATACGGGACCACGGTCTCGAGCTCGCCGTCCGCGGCGGCGGACACAGCGGCTCCGGGCTGTGCCTGGTGGACGGCGGCGTCACCGTCGACCTCTCCCCGATGCGCTGGGTGCGCGTCGACCCGGCGACGAAGACCGCCCAGGTCGGCGGCGGCACTCTGCTCGGCGACCTCGATCATGCCGGCCACGCCTTCGGTCTGGCGATCCCGTCCGGGATCATCTCGATGACGGGCGTCGGGGGCCTCACCCTCGGCGGCGGGCACGGCTACCTCACCCGCAAGTACGGCCTGACGGTGGACAGTCTGCTGTCCGCGGACGTGGTCCTGGCCGACGGCAGCTTCGTCACCGCGAACGAGAAGGAGCACGCGGACCTCTTCTGGGCGCTGCGCGGCGGCGGCGGGAACTTCGGCGTCGTCACGTCCTTCACGTTCCAGATGCACCCCGTGCACACCGTGGCCGCCGGGGTGACGCTGTGGACGCTCGACCACATCCGCGAGGTGCTGGAGTGGTACCGCGACTTCATCCCGCAGGCGCCCGAGGACCTGAACGGCTTCTTCGCGTCGCTCGTCGTGCCGCCCGCACCGCCGTTCCCGGAAGAGATCCACGGCCGGAAGATGGCCGCCATCGTGTGGTGCTGGACGGGGGACATGGGCCGCGTGGACGAGGCCTTCGCGCCGGTGACCGAGCCCGCCCCGCCCGCCTTCCACTTCGCCGCGCCGATGCCGTATCCCGCGCTGCAGACGATGTTCGACGAGCTGATCCCCACGGGCTACCAGTGGTACTGGCGCGGGGACTTCTTCGACCGGATCACCGACGAGGCCATCGACGTGCACGCCGAGTACGCGGAGCGCATCCCCACCGACCTGTCGCTGATGCACCTCTATCCCATCGACGGGGCGGCCCACCGCGTGGCCCCGGAGGACACGGCGTGGGCGTACCGGCATGCCCGCTGGTCCGGCGTCTTCGCCGGCGTCGACCCCGACCCGGCCAACGCGGGGATCGTCAAGCAGTGGTGCGTCGACTACCAGACCGCGATCCATCCGTTCTCGATGGGCGGCGGCTACGTGAACTTCCTCGGCGAGGGCGAGGCGGAGGACCGCGTGAAGGCCACGTACCGCGACCACTACGACCGCCTGGCGGAGATCAAGCGGACGTACGACCCGCACAACCTCTTCCACGCGACCCAGAACATCAAGCCGGCCCCGGCACCGGCGGCATAGTGCCGCCGGAGACGGGGCCGGGGGTGCCGTGCCGCCTGGGCGTCGTCAGAACGTGCCGAGCTTGATCAGCGACAGGAGCGCGATCAGCTGGATCGCGGAGGCGGCCAGGGCGCGCGGCCACGGCAGGTCGTGCGACTTCGACACCATCGAGGTGAGCAGCGCGGCCGCCGCGATCCACGTCACCCAGCCGAGGACCTGGACGAACGACTCGTCGCCGCCGAGGAACAGCGCGACGACCAGGCGCGGGGCGTCCGTGAGCGACGTGATCAGCATGGACAGGCCGACCGTCGGCTGCCACGCCCCGTCGCCGCCGAGCTGGCGCGCGAGCGTGTGCGTGACCGCGCCGAGGACGAAGAAGCTGATGACGATGGCGATGCCGGTGAAGAGGACGTACGGGATCGCCGCCGAAAGAGTGGCGTTGATCGCGTCCTCACGGGCGCCGTCGAAGCCGAAGAGCGCGAGCAGGCCGTAGAGGAACGTGACGATGAGGGCCGGGCCCCACATCGTGTAGTCGCGCATCTGCAGGAAGGTCGGGCCCGGGCGCAGCACGATGCCGCTGAGCAGCTCCTTCCAGTGCAGGCGCGGGCCGACGGGCGGGGCGGTGGCCTGGCCTGCGCGGTACGTCCCGCCCTGGCTGTAGGGGTCATCGCCGACGGAGAAGGCCTGGGTGTGACCGGGGTTGTTCGCCGCGTACGGGTCGGGGCCCTGCTGGTATCCCTGCTGGTGGCCGCCGTCGCCGAAGTACTCCGGCTCGCCCTGGCCGCCGTCGCGGTTCGCCTGGGTCCACTGCTGTCCGCCGTACTGCGGTCCGCCCTGCTGAGACCCGCCGTACTGCTGCGCCTGCGGGCCGCGCGGCGGGTAGCCGTACGGTGCCTGCCCGCCGCCGCTGTGCGGGGCGTGCTGTCCGGGCGCCTGCTGCTGCCGCGGTTGTTGTTGGGAGGTGCGGTTGTCCCGGCCGCGTCCGATCCTGAATCCAGCCACGTAATCGAACGTACCTGGTCCCGAAGGGTGACGTGCCCGGCCTGGGGCAAGGGGGTGGGCTTTGCGGCCGAGCTGTGACATCCCTTACGGGGGTCCTGGGGGGAACCTCGGGGAACTCTCGGGGATGCGGAAGGCTTCCCTCAGGGACTTCGGGTTACCGGCGGTCTTCGGGTTACCGCCCCAGCACCGCCCCGTACACCAGGGCGCTCGTCGGCGACGGCAGGCCGAGCCGGGACGGGGTGAGGGCGACGGAGCCCTCGACGCCGGCGCGGGGCAGCACCCAGACGCCGCCCGACGAGGAGTTCTCGCCGGGCGAGCCGATGGCGAGGTCGGGTGTGCCGTCCCCGTCGTAGTCGCCGGTGGCGAGCGCCGCGCCGAAGGTGTCGCCGGGCTCCGCGGCACCGGGCACGCGGGGCGTGTTCTGGTTGTACGCGACGGAGACCGCCTCGCCATAGGGGTCGACGATGCCCTGCGCGCGGCCCAGCAGCAGGGTGGCGGCGCCGGCCTTCTCGCGGGTGCCGATGGCCTCGCCCGGGGCGCCCGCGATCAGGTCGTCGCGTCCGTCGCCGTTGACGTCCGCGACGGTGAGGGCGGCGCCGAAGTCGTCGCCGGTCTCGGCCCTGCCGTACACGCCGACGGTGTCCTGGTTGAGGGTCTGCCGGCCCCCATAGAGCTGCGTGGTCCCGTCGCCGTAGTGGATGTGTATGCCGCCGCCGGCCGCGAGGGACTCGGGGCCGCACGGGTCGTCGATGTTCTCGTCGGCGTTCTCCCGGCAGTTGCCGAGGGCCAGGTCGTCGTGGCCGTCGCCGTTGAAGTCGCCGACGGCGAGGGCGGAGGCCGCGGCGTTGTCCGTGCCCCAGAAGCGGATCAGGGCCTTCTCCTCCGCGTACCAGTGCCAGAGGTTGACGTGCGCCTGCACGTGCGGGTCGCCGGTCGTGTAGTAGCCGATGCCCAGGTCCGTCGCGCCGTCCTCGTCGAAGTCTCCGGTGGTCAGCACGGGGGCGCGGCCGCCCATGGGCTCCGTCATGACGGTCTTCGCGGAGCCGGCCGTGGTGAGCGGACCCAGGCGCAGGGCGACCTTGTTCGTCGCGCCGACCGCCACGTCCGTCTTTCCGTCGCCGTTGAAGTCGCCCGCGGCCAGGGACTTTCCGTACGCGGCGGAGGCGGCCGTTCCCTTGGCGGCCGTGACACCGCCGCCGAAGCCGGTGGCCGAGCCGCGCACGAGGGTGGCCGAGCCCGCATTGCTGCCCACTCCTGCGAGGTCCTCGCCGGGGGCGCCGACGAGCAGGTCCGCGTCCCCGTCGCCGTCCACGTCGGCGACGGCCACCGCGGCTCCGAACCCGTCCCCTGCCTCCGGGGCGCCCGGTACTCCGGCGGTGGACTGGCTGACGCGTACGCTCCCGTGGGCGCCGAGACCGTTCGCGCCGCCCCACACGACGCTCACGTACCCGGCCTTCGCCTGCCCGCCGACGGTCGCCGCGGGTACGCCGACCGCGAGGTCCGCGTACCCGTCGCCGTTGAAGTCGCTGGTGGCGGTGGGGGGTTCGGCGGCGTGCGCCGTCGGCGTGAGGGTCAGTCCCGTGGTGGCCGCGGCGGCGACGGTGGCCGCCAGGGCGTATCTCCGTATGCGCACGGCGGACTCCAACTCGTTGGCGATATGCGGGGGTTCCACCTGTGTGACTGCCGGGCGGGGTGGGGGGTTGTGTCGCGGTTGTACGGAGTTCACGAGGGGGTCGCCCCGAGTTCACACCAGACGTACTTGCCGGAGGCCCCGCCGTACCCCGGATTGATCTGGAACCAGCCCCAGTCGTCCGCATACGCCCGCACGATCCGCAGCCCGCGGCCCGCCTCGGCGGCGGGCGGCGGCGCGACGGACGCCTCCGGCGGCGTGGGGTCCGAGTCCCACGCCCCCAGCCGCAGGGCCTCGCCGGACCGCCTCAGTTTGAGGGCGGCGGGGCCCTTCGTATGGCGGATGGCGTTGCTCAGCAGCTCGGAGGCGAGGAGTTCGGCGGGTTCGAGGAGGGCCGGGAGGTGGTGGGTGGTGAGGATGTCGCGCAGGGTACGCCTGCCGATCGCCACGGCGCGGGGGTCGTGGGGGATGTAGAGGGTGTACTCCCAGGGTTCGTCGTCGCATTCGGGCATACGGAACTCCGGTGGGGAGGAGGGGGTTGGGTGCGCGGCGGAGTCGGGCGGTGGCTCTGTCGCGGCCGCCATGGCAGGGCGGGGCGGTGCGCTTCCGGGGTCCCGGCGGTTCCGCAGCGTGTGCGTCGCGTCACTGACCGTATGGGGTTCAGTTGAATCCCGTCAAGCTGGGCTGGGATACTCGCGTACCTCAACTCGCCGGAAAGCAGAGGAACATGCCAGCGCGAAGCATCATCACGGCACGCCAGGAGCGGCTCGGAGTCGAGCTGCGCAAGCTCCGGGAGCGGGCCGGCCTGACCGGCCGGGAGGCAGCCCGGGCCATGGGGTTCGCCGAGACCCGGATCTCCGCGGTGGAGTCCGCGCGGGCAGGAGTGAGTCCGGAACGCGTCCGGTACCTGGCCAGCCAGTACGCATGCGACGATGCCGCACTCATCGAAGCGTTGGCGGCCATGGCTGACGATCGCGGGCGCGGCTGGTGGGAGGAGTACCGCGGGCTGGTGCCGTCGGGGTACTTGGACCTCGCCGAACTGGAATCTGACGCAGCGGAGTTGAGGACCTTCCAGAGCGTGCATATCCCGGCGCTGCTGCAGACGGAGGAGCAGATGCGGGGCATCTTCACCTCGACGGTGCCGAAGCTGTCGGAGCAGGAGGTTGACGTACGGGTTCGTTTTCGGTTGCGACGTCAGGAGGTTCTTGGTGAGCGCAGCTACAAGGCCGTAGTGCATGAAGCCGCGCTGCGGATTCGGGCAGCCGACTTCAAGGTCGCCCGAGACCAGTTGCTGCACGTCCTGGAGCAGTCAGATCGGCCTCAAGTGACCGTACGAGTGGTCCCATTCGACGTTGACGGCTTCGCTGGGGTCGACACGCCCTTGGTGTATGCGGTCGGGCCTGTTTCGCAGCTGGATACGGTCCTTGCGGACACACCGCACGGCGGGGCGTTTCTGGACGCAGAGGCGCAGCTGAACCGCTATCGAGCGGTGTTCCGGATGGTGGAGGACGTCGCACTGAGCCCCGTAGAGTCGAGGGACTTCATCCATCGCCTCGTGCAGCAGATGTGAAAGGTCCCGACATGGCACAGGACACCGTCTGGCAGAAGTCCTCCTTCTCAGGCGGCGGTGACTCCTCTGACTGCGTCGAAGTCGCCGCCTGCAAAGGAGCCCTGCGGCTCCGCGAAAGCGACGAGCCCGGCACCGTGATAGCCACCATCGGTCCCGGGCTCGCCGCCCTCATACGCCATCTGCAGGATCAGCCCACCAGGAACATGCCCAGCTGCGGGTAGTACGCGGTGGACATGGAGAACGCGCTCGGGCTGTAGTTCGCGGCGCCGTCGGTGGTGATGCCGGTGGCGGAGCCCTTGACGAAGGTGAGCATGCCGTTGGCGTCGTTCTCGCCGTCGGAGCCGACGACGAGGTCCGCGTAGCCGTCGCCCGTGAGGTCCTTGAGCAGGGTGGCCGTGCCGAAGAAGTCGTTGGTCTCGGCGGAGCCGGGAATGCCCTCGGTGTTCTGGGTGAACGTCACGGGGGAGCCGAGCCCGTCCGCAGTGCCGTAGTGGACGAGGACGGCGCCCGAGTACTCGGCCGCGGCGTCGCTCACGGGGGCTCCCACGGCGAGGTCCGGGAAGCCGTTGCCGTCGATGTCGCCGATGGACGGGCGGCCGTACGGGCCGTCCGCCAGCTCCACGGCGGCCTCCACCCCGGTGGACGTGCCGTACGAGATGGCGGTCGTGCCCGTCGAGCCCAGGTCGCCCTCGGTGGCGTCCTCGGTCTCGCCGGTGACGATGTCGCCGTACCCGTCCTGGTCGAGGTCGCCGACGGCGATGTTCTTGCCGTACGGGAGCTCCGCCTTCTGGGTGGGGGCGGACGTGGTGCCGTAATAGAGGAAGTTGCGGTCCAGGTAGCGCTCGGAGCCGAGCTTCTTCTCGCCGCTGACGACCAGGTCGGCCTTGGCGTCGGCGTTGACCTTTCCGGCGGTCAGGTCCAGGACGCCGGTGCTGCCGGTCCAGGTGGTGGTGTACGTGATCTTGGAGCCCGTCGAGCCGGCCTTGGTGAACCCGCCCTTGATGATCCACTGGGTGGTGCCGGACGCGCCGACGGCGAGATCCGCCTTGCCGTCGCCGGTGAAGTCCGCGATGGCGACGGCCTGGCCCCAGCGGTCGTGCCCCGAGACGGCCGGGTCCTTGACCGTCGTGGCGCCCGACAGACCACTCGCCGACCCCCAGACGATCACGACCGTGCCGCCGTTCGTGTCGTCGCCGACCTTCTCGTAGGGGGCGCCGACGGCGAGGTCGCTGTAGCCGTCGTTGTTGAGGTCGCCGACCGCGGTCGACTGGCCGAAGCCGTCGGACTCCTCGGCCGAGCCGGGGACGCCGGAGGTGTTCTGGCTGATGGTCTTCTTGGTGCCGATGCCGGTGGCGGAACCGTACGCGACGGCCACCGCCCCGGCCTCCCACTTGCCGCCCGCAGTGGCGTAGGGGGTGCCCGCGGCGACGTCCTGACGGCCGTCGCCGTTGAAGTCGCCGACCAGGCCCGAGGGGGCGGCCGAGGCGGTCGCCGGGAGGGCCATGAGCAGACCGCCCGTCAGCGCGGCAGCGGTGGCCGACGCGAGGGCGAGTCGCAGGTGCTTGTGCATGGGGGAGTCTCCTGCTGCATGCGGGGCGCCTGGCGTGGCGCCCGCAGTCGATGGGGTCCCGAACTGCCCGGGTTTGCCCGAGGTTTGCCTGGGCTTTGCACGGCGTTCAGTGATCAGGAGACGGGTGGGGGCGGTGAGGGTTGTACGGGAGGTCGGAGATGCTGTGGCCGGAGGGCTAGGGCCTGTCCGATGGGTCGCTGACGTTATGCGTCCTGGCTCGTTCTCAGCCGTGTGGGACGGGGTGGCCTATCCGATGCGAGCCGCACCTGCCGAGGAACAGCGGGCGAGGCGGGCGGTGGAAGTGCCACCGCAAGGTGATCAATGGAGTCCTGTTCCGGCTGCGCACAGGTATCCCGTGGGCGGGATCTGCCGACCGGTTCGGCAAGTGGCAGACGGTGTACGACCGTCATCGCAGAAGGTCGGCGGACGGTACCTGGGAGAAGTACTTGTCCGGTACGCCGACGGCGGCCATGGAGGCGGTTACCTGAGGGTTGCGACGGTGTGTGGCTGCGGCGGAGGCGGCCAGTATCACCGCGAGCAGGACCGCAGTGATCGTGTAGGCGATGAACATCGTGGTCCTTCGGTGAGGTGAGGGAGAGTGGGAGGGGTGTGGCCGGGTGCCCGCCGCGGCGGGCACCCGAACCGGGGGCGTGTCAGCCGAGGGTGGGGTAGTCGGTGTAGCCGCGGTGGTCGCCGCCGAAGGAGGTGGCGCGGTCGGGGGTGTTGAAGGGGCCGCCGGCGGCGAGGCGGGTGGGCAGATCGGGGTTGGCGAGGAAGAGAGCGCCGTAGGCGATCAGGTCGGCGGTGCCGTCCTCGACGAGCGTCAGCGCGTCGGGGCCGGTGGGCTCCGCGCCGGTGAAGGGGTTGAGGACGAAGGTGCTCGGCCATGCCTTGCGCAGCCGAACGGTCAGGTCGCGGATCTCGGGGGCTTCCATCTGGTGCAGGTAGGCCAGGCCGAGCGGCGCGAGCGCCTCCACGAGGGCGGTGTAGGTCGCCTCCACGTCCGTCCGGTCGCTTTCGTCGATGTCGTTGTAGGGGTTGCCGGGCGAGATCCGGAAGCCGACCTTGTCCCCGCCGATGGCGTCGGCAACGGCCTTCGCGGTCTCGACGGCGAAGCGGATCCGCCGCTCGGGGCTGCCGCCCCAGGCGTCGCTGCGCTGGTTGGAGTTCGGCGCGAGGAACTGGTGGATCAGATAGCCGTTGGCACCGTGCAGCTCCACCCCGTCGAAGCCTGCCTCGACGGCGTTGCGCGCCGCGGTGGCGAAGTCGGCGATGGTCTCCGTGATATCCGCCTCGTTCAGCTCGTGCGGCGTGACGAAGTCCTGCAGCCCCTCGGGCGTGTAGACCTGGCCCTTGGCCGTGACCGCGGAGGGACCGACCGGAGTGAGACCCATCAGGCTCGGGTGACCGACCCGGCCGGTGTGCATCAGCTGCAGGAAGATCTTGCCGCCCTCGGCGTGCACGGCATCAGTGACCTTGCGCCAGGCGGCGATCTGCTCGGCGGAGTGGATGCCGGGTGTGTCGGGGTAGCCCTGGCCGATCGCCGACGGCTGCGTGCCCTCGGTGACGATGAGTCCGGCACTTGCCCGCTGCGCGTAGTAGGTCGCCATCAGGTCGGTGGGGCTCTGGCCGGGGCCGTAGGCGCGGCTGCGGGTCATGGGCGCCATCACGATGCGGCTGGAGAGGCGGATGCCGCCGAGGTCATAGGGGGCGAAGGGTGTAGTCATGATCAGGTTCCTGTTCGGTTCGGTTGTGTGACACCACGCGATGTGGCATTTACCTGTCCGAACAAGTAAATGGCTCGACTGATTCCCCAGCGTGCGTGATCTGCGTCACTCCAATGTGCTTCCGTACTGGCACTTGCCTCTGGGGTGTCGGCCGAGGGACGGCAGTAGAATGTCCCTGTTCGAGCAATGAACAGCGCGAGGAGTGTGAGGACGTGTCGAAGGATTCCGGTGCCGCCCCGTCCGGGGGCTCCGCTGCGGACATGGCCCGACCGCCGATGCCGCCCTCGGTCCAGGCGGGGGCCATGAACCACGCGATCTTTCGCGTGGCCCGCCTTCACCGGATGCTCGCCGGACAGCTCCTGCGCCGCGTGGGACTGCACCCCGGGCAGGAGCTCGTCATGATGCAGCTGTGGGACCTCGGCCCGCAGCGTCAGACCGACCTCGTGCGCCTGCTCGGCTCGGACGCGGCCACCATGACCCGCACGGTCAAGCGGCTCGAGAACGCGGGATTCGTCCGTCGGCGGCCCTGCGAAACCGACAAGCGCGCCACCATCATCGAACCCACGGCCGCCAGCCTCGCCCTGCGCAAAGAAGTCGAACAGATCTGGGCGGAACTCGAAGACAGCGCCGCTGCCGGCCTGGACGAGGAGGAACAGGAAACCATGATCCGCGTCCTGGCCCGCATCGAGGACAGTCTCAGCCAGGCAGTCGAGCGCCAGACGCCCCTCGCGTAGTCTGCGCGCAGGGACCGCCGGGGAAGAGAGCGCGGGTGCCCGCAACGGGAGGCCGGGAAGGCCCCGCCTCCTCGTCGACGGCGGCCAGTCCGTCGGTTTCCTCGTGGCCTCAGGGACGAGCCGCGCTTGCGCCAGGCGCCGTGAGGCGTTGGTGGCGTTCATACGTCACGTATGAACGACTCGGCTCAGCCGGTGATCGACGACCCGAGCTGCGGCTGACCCGTCGTCGGCACGCCGAGCGTGCCCGCGCCGTAGGAGACGGAGCCCGTGGTCGTGATCCCCGAGGCGCTGCCCCGCAGCGACCACACCGCGCCGTCGTAGTTGTTCTCCCCCGGGGCGCCGACGGAGAGATCCGCCTTGCCGTCGTCGTCGAAGTCGCCGACCGCCGTCGCGGTGCCGAACGCGTCGTCCGTCTCCGGCGCGCCCGGAACCCCGGAGGTCGCCTGGGTGATCACCTTCTTCTTGGTGGAGGAAAGTCCGCTGGTGGTTCCGTACGTCACGACGACGGCTCCGGCGTTGCTCTGGGAGCTGACCGTGGCATGCGGGGCGGACACCGCGAGGTCGCCGATGCCATCGCCGTTGAAGTCGGTGAGCGTGCCGGAGGCCGCGGCGCCTGCCGTTGCCTCCGTCAGGGTGAGCAGTCCGCCGGCGAGGGCGACCGCCGTCGCGGCCACCAAGGCCGTGCGGAGTGGATGCCTTGTGCTCATGTGTCTCCTGAAGTGGGGGGAAATCGAGTGAGGTATGGGGGCACTCGGCCGGTTCGTACCGGTGCTGATCCATGGGGTCGGGCCCGCACCCCGGGGAACGGAGGGCGGGCCCGAATCAGCAGGAGGGGGGAACGAACGGCTCAGTCAGCGAAGTTGGCGCCGAAGTTCGGCGCGCCGGTCGTCGAGACGCCGGACGCGCTCGGCGAGACGGAGCGGGCGCCGGTCGTGGTGATCTTCGTGCCGTCGGACGGCAGGTACGTCACCGCGCCGTTGCCGGAGTTCTCCCACGAGCCGACCAGCAGGTCGGCCTTGCCGTCGCCGGTGACGTCGTCGAGCTTGGTGTCCAGACCGAAGTTGTCGTACTTCTCGTCGGTGCCGGGCACGCCCGCGGTGCTCTGCGCGAAGTACTGCGAGCCCGAGGTGGTGTTGAGACCGCTCGCGGAGCCGTACAGGACGGTGACGGCGCCGGTGTCCACGACGCCGTTCAGGTTCTCTCCCGCGGCGCTGATGACGATGTCCTGGTAGGAGTCGCCGTTGATGTCACCGAGGTCGAGCTCGTAACCGAAGGAGTCGTTCTTCTCCGAGGAGCCGGGCACGTTGCCGGTGTTCTGGGTGATGGTGGTGGTGGAGGCGGGGCCGTCGGCGGAGCCGTAGGTGACGCTTACCCTGCCGCCCAGGGCGGAGTCCGGGATGGTCGTTCCGTCGTCCGTGGTGTTGTTCCACTGGGCACCGCTGACGATGTCGCCGAAGCCGTCGCCGTTGACGTCGCCGATGGCGGTGATCACCCCGGACCTGAGGGCCTGCGCCGACGAGACGTCGAGGCCGCTCGCGGTGCCCGGCACGTAGTAGTTGGTGTTCCAGCCCCAGTCGGTGTCCGTCTCGAAGCCGTCGACCACCAGGTCGGTACGGCCGTCGCCGTTGACGTCACCGGCGGTGAGGTTCAACGGGCCGCGGGCGTCCCCGCCGGACATGATCGGGGGCTTGATGGTGTAGCGGCCGGCGACGGCGGTGCCGGACGTGGTTATGCCGCCCTTGTAGACGTAGATGGTGCTGGAGGAGTTGCCGACGGCGAGGTCGTCCGTGCCGTCGCCGTCGAAGTCGCCCGCGGCCAGGTTCTTGCCCCAGAAGTCGTGCGACGAGACGGCCGGGTCCTTGATGGTGACGCCGGCGCCGGTGATGCCCGAGGCCGAGCCCCAGAGCACGGCGAGGGTGCCGCCGTCGGTGTCGCCGTCGACGTCCTCGCGGGCCGCGGCCACTGCGATGTCGTCGTAGCCGTCGCCGTTGAAGTCGCCGTAGGCGGTCTCGCTGCTGAAGAAGTCGCCGGCCTCCGAAGTGCCGGGGACCCCGGCGCTGTTCTGGCTGAGCACGGTGCGCTTGGCGGAGGAGACGCCGGTCGAGGTGCCGTACAGGACGACGAGCTGGCCGGCGGCCTTCTTGCCGCTCACATAGGCGCCGGAAGCCGAGAAGGCGACATCGCCGATGCCGTCGCCGTTGAAGTCGGCCTGCGGAACGGTCGTGGAGTCCGCGGCCGTGGCCGAAACGGCCGAGAAGGTGAGCAGCCCGCCCGTCAGCGTGGCCGCGGCGGCCGTCGCGAAGGCGAGTCGCAGGTTTTTGTGCATGCGGTTTCTCCTGCTGCATGCGGGGATGCCGTGCGCGGCATCCGCAGTCAATGGGGTGCGTTCCGCCCGCGTTTGCCGGGAATTCGCCGGGAGTCGGCGCCGGGTTCGCGGTGGCGGTTGGCGAACAGGAGACTCTCAGTGGGGCCGAAGGGTTGTACGTGGCTCATGAAACTTTTTGGGCTCGTGGGATTGTTGGGGCGCAGGAGCGTCCGCCGCCCCCAACCGGCTACGTCCCGAGCTGCCCGCCGTACGTCATGTGCCGCCGATCTCGCCGGTCTCGCTCGGTGGAGCCGCCACGCAAAGGCGCTCGGCTGGGGGATCCCAGCCGAGCGCCTGCATGAACATGCATGAACTGCTCGGGGCCTGATGGGCGATGGACGGAGAGCGGCCCGGGCTCAGCCGGCCGGTTACTTCGACTGCACCTCTTAGCCCAACTGCACCTCGATGACGCGGTCCGAACCGGCAGGCTTGTTGGCGACCTTGTCGGCGTTGCTCGTCAGCACCCACACCGCGTTTCTGCCCGGAACCTTCTCAACGGTGCGCAGTCGGCCGTACACGTTTCTGTAGTACGCCACCGGTGTGCCCACCGTCGTGCCGTTGACGGGAACGCGCCACAGGCGTTGCCCGCGCAAGGCCCCCACGTACAGATTGCCGTCGGCGTAGGCGAGGCCGCTCGGTGAGGCGTCCGCCGTGGACGGCCAGTACACCTTGGGGTTGGTCATCCCGCTGATCGTGCAGGGGCCCGCGCATCTGGGCCAGCCGTAGTTCTTACCGGGCTCGATCAGGTTGACTTCGTCGTTCCGGTTCGGGCCGAACTCGGCCTCCCACAGTCGGCCCTGCGCATCCCACGTCAGGCCCTGTGGATTGCGGTGGCCGTAGGAATAGACGTAGTTGTTGAACGGATTGCCGGGGGCCCACGCGCCGGAGGCGGTCATCCGCAGGATCTTCCCGTTGGGAGAGTGGATGTTCTGCGGGAGCGTCGTCTGGTTGGCGTCCCCGGTCGCGGCGTAGAGGAACCCGTCGGGGCCGAACTTCAGACGGCCGCCATTGTGGTGCGGGTCCTTCTTGATGCCCCGGAGGAGGATGGTGTAGCCGCTGAGAGTGGAACCGTTGTACGTCATACGCGCGATCCGGTTGCCCTCGCTGGCTGTGTGCATCACGTAGATGTAGTGGTCCCTGGCCCAGGTGGGCGACACGGCGATGCCCAGGACGCCCTCGTTGATCACATTGGGCACCGTCTGCGGCACGGTGCCCACGAGTCTCTTCGCACCGGCCTGGTCCAGTCTGTAGATCCTGAACGAGTTCCGCTCGCTGATCAGCGCGGTCCTGTCCGGCAGCCAGCTGAGGCCCCAGGGTGTGGTCCACCCGGCGGAGACGTGGCGGACGTGAACGGGTTGCGTCCTCGCATGGTCTCCGGGCGGTGCGGCCGCTCCGCTGCCGGGGGCGGCGAACCCCATGAGCATCGAGGCGACCATGACTCCGACGGCGCCCGCGCGAAGCGGCCTTCTCCCAGTGGTCCTTCTTCTCTCAGAAGTTCTTCGGCGAGACATGAGAGTGGACACTGCGTATCCTCCAAGGCTTGGCGTTCCTTGATCCGGAGAGTAGGGCCGCGATGACTGTCGGTTATTCAGGCAGGTCCGGCGGGTCACTCGAAACGCCCCGCCCGGTTGCCCAGGCATCGGCGACTGAGGATGCTGCGATGAAGGACGCCCCATCGACATCCGAAGGGCAGGACACACGCATGACGACAGAAGCCATGGAACCGACGACCGGACCCGACCGGGTTTCTCGTTCCGAAGGGACCCTGAACAGCGAGGGCTGGCAGACGCCCGAGTACGTGGTCGTGGAGACCGCGCTCGAAGTCACGGCCTACTCCCTGGCCACCCGGTAACGCCTCCACGGACATGCTGCTCAAGGTGCTGGGCACCGCGGCCGGCGGCGGCGTACCGCAGTGGAACTGCGCCTGCCGGGAATGCTCCGGCGCGCGCGGGGACCCGCGGCGCCGCCGTCGCCATGCCTCGCTCGCCGTCGAAGCGAGCGAGGGCCGCTGGTACGTGGTCAACGCGACCCCCGACATCGCGGACCAGATCGAGGGCTGCCCCGAGCTGCACCCCGGCCCCGAGCGGCGCCGCACGCCGCTGGCCGGCGTCGTGCTGACCGACGCCGAACTCGACCACACCCTCGGCATCGCCCGGCTGCGGGAAGCCGAGCGGCTCGAGTTGCTCGCCACCGAAGCCGTGCGGGATGCGGTCCTGGAGCGGCAGCATCTGGGGGACCTCCTCGCCCCGTACACCGAACTGACCTGGCGTGAGCTGCCTGTTGGCGGCGGGAGCGGCCTTCGCGGCGGGGGCGGCGTGCGCGGCCGCGGGGCTGCCGAGCCACTCGGCACGCGCTCGACGGTTCACGTCAGTGCCATCCCCGTCTCCGGCAAGCGGCCTCGCTACGCCGCGACGGACACGGCGGAGTCCGGTGGCAGCGGCCGCTGGGTGACGGCGCTCAGGCTCACTGATCGCTCGACCGGCCGTACCGCCGTCTACGCGCCGGCGCTCGGCGCCTGGCCGGAAGCCCTCGAGGAAGCAGTCGCCGAGGCCGACTGCGTCATCCTCGACGGCACCTTCTGGGACGACGACGAGCCCCGCCGCTCGGGGTTCTCGGCCCGTACCGCGACCGCCATGGGGCATCTGCCGATCGACGGGCCGCAGGGCACGGCACGGCGGCTCGCCTCCTTGCCGGCGCGCTGCCTGTACACGCACCTCAACAACACGAATCCCCTTGTCGACCCCGCCGCGCCCCAGCACAAGGCGCTGGCCCGGCTGGGCATCGAGGTGGCCGCCGACGGAATGGAGATCGTGCTGTGACTGTCGCGGAAGTGGAAGCGGAAACGGAGACGGGAGCGGAGACGGGAGCGGAGACGGAACGACCCTGGGCGACCGCGGAGTTCGAGGAACGTCTGCGGGCCGTGGCCGAGCAGCGCTACCACGACCGCCATCGGTTCAACGTGCGGATGCACGAAGGCACGCTGACCCCCGAGGAAGTACGGCGCTGGATCACCAACCGCTTCCACTACCAGCAGTGCATCCCGGTCAAGGACGCCCTGATCACCGCCAAGTTCGACTCACCGGAACTCCGCCGCACATGGCTGCGCCGTATCGAGGACCACGACGGACGCGAGGGCGACGAGGGCGGCATCGAGCGGTGGCTGCGGCTGGGTGAGGCGGCCGGTCTGGACCGGGCTGATCTCCTCTCCGGCCGGGGCGTGCTCCCGGGGGTCCGGCTCGCGGTCGAGGGTTACGTCAACTTCTGCCGGCTGCGGCCCAGGCTGGACGCCGTCGCGGCGTCGCTCACCGAGCTGTCCGCCCCGGACCTCATGCGGCGGCGCATCGCTGCCTTCGAACAGCACTACCCGTGGATCGACGTCGGCGGACTGGCCTATTTCCGGGAACGCGTCCAGCAGGGCCGACGGGACAGCGGCGAGGCGCTGGCCCTGGTCCTCCGGTGGGCGCGCACCAGGGAGGAGCAGGAACGGGCGGTGGCTGCGCTCGCATTCAAATGCGACGTGCTGTGGTCGTTGCTGGACGCCGTCGACCACGCTCAGCCGGGGGATCTCCGATGACGACACCTTCGGCGACGACATCTTCGGCGACGACATCTTCGGCGACGACATCTTCGGCGACGACGCCTTCGGCCCGGAGCGCGGAGGAGCAGTGGCGCCCCAGGCTCGCCCCGGCGATCGTGCTGCGGCACGACCGCGTACGCGGAGTCGACCTGCTGGTGATGCCGGAGCGGGTGGTGGTCCTGTCCGGACGTGCCGCCGCCGTCCTCGCCCTCTGCGACGGTGAGCGCGACGTCCGCGGGATCGTCGGCGAACTGGCGGCGCGCTTCCCCGGAGCCCCGGTGGCCACAGACGTCCCCGCTTTCCTGCAGCGGCTGCGCGCCGAGGGCTGGCTCGGATGACCGGCGTGCCGCCCCCTTGGGCACTCCTCGCCGAGCTGACCCACGCATGCCCGCTGCACTGCCCGTACTGCTCCAATCCTCTGGAGCTGACCCGCCGCTCGCGGGAGCTGACCACGGCCCAGTGGCAGGACGTCATGCGGCAGGCCGGGGATCTGGGCGTGGTGCAGACGCATCTGTCCGGCGGGGAACCGCTGCTGCGGGCGGACCTGGAGGCCATCGTGTCGGCCGCTGAGTCGGCCGGAGTCCACACCCAGCTGGTCACCAGCGGGCTCGCGCTGGATGCGGCACGCCTGGCGGGGCTCGTGGCGGCCGGGCTGCGCAGCGTCCAGTTGTCGGTGCAGCACGCCGACCCGGCGGCCTCCGACCGGATCGCCGGACGCCGCTCGTTCGAGGCCAAGGAGCGGGCCGCGGCGCTGGTACGGGAAGCGGGGCTGCCGCTGGGCGTCAACGTCGTCCTGCACCGCGACAACCTCGACGCCATCGACGCCGTGGTGGAACTCGGCCTGTCCTGGGGCGCGGACCGTATCGAGCTGGCCAACACGCAGTTCTACGGCTGGGCCATGCGCAACCGTGCCGCGCTCATGCCGAGCCGCGACCAGTTGTCCCGAGCATCGGAGGCGGTACGGCGGTGGCGGGAGCGGCTGGCCGGCCGTACCGAGCTGGTGTGGGTCGTCCCCGACTATGTCGAGGGTGTCGCGAAACCGTGCATGGGCGGCTGGGGCACGGTCTCGCTCACCGTCACTCCCGACGGCACCGTGCTGCCCTGCCCCGCGGCCGCGACAGTCCCGGGACTGGACCCGCCGAACGCCACCGACCAGCCACTTGCCTGGATCTGGGAGCACTCCACCGCCTTCAACCTCTACCGCGGCACCGACTGGATGCGGGAACCGTGCCGCAGTTGTCCGCGCCGCGACGAGGACTTCGGCGGCTGCCGCTGCCAGTCCTACGCGCTCACCGGCGATGCCGCCCGTACCGATCCCGCATGCCGACTGTCGCCCGACCACGGCCTCATCCGCGCGGCGGCCGAGCCCGGCGCCGAAGCGTCCGGCTATGTGTACCGCG
This sequence comes from Streptomyces sp. NPDC002896, assembly GCF_040295225.1. Classification (NCBI taxonomy): domain Bacteria; kingdom Bacillati; phylum Actinomycetota; class Actinomycetes; order Kitasatosporales; family Streptomycetaceae; genus Streptomyces; species Streptomyces sp. NPDC002896. The sequence goes on from NZ_JBEOVA010000005.1 coordinate 232,470, forward strand.
GGCCAGGGAGACCGCGCGTCGGGAGCGTGTAGGGCACGAGTGGGTCTGGGCCGGTGAAAGGCGCGCCTACTTCAATGTGAGCTGGAGGCCGATGTCGGCCGGCGTGAAGAACTGGACGTGCCGTGGGTCGAGGCCCTGGCCCGTACCGCGCAGCACCATGAACGCCCCGCGCCGCTTCTCGTACAGCGGCAGGAAGACGATCACGTCGGAGCGGCCGTCGCCGTCGACGTCGAGCAGCGGGGGCTCATGGTCGAAGGCGTTCCAGGGGGCCGGGTTCGGGGTGCCGGGCAGGCCCTCGGTCTGCGCGTCGACGGACCGCTCGCCCGTGGCGGACGGCACACCTGCCGGGCTGCCCGGCAGAAGCGTGACCTGGCCGTCGTGCCTCCGGAAGCTCGGGGTGTTCACCACGACGTCGGGCCTCTTGTCGCCGTTGACGTCGCCGACGGCGGGCGATGACCCGAAACTCGCTCGCCGCTCTCCGCCGATGACGGTCGCCTTCCGTCCCGTGCCGAGACCGGACTTGGCGCCGTACAGGATGGTGAGCGCTCCGCCGTCGCCGTCCGCCAGGGCGGTGGGCAGCTGAGTGGGCAGCAGCAGATCGTCGGTGCCGTCACCGTCCGCGTCGCCCGTGGCCGGGATGCGGGGACCGTCCGCCAGCGAAACGGCGCCGGTGATACGGGCCTCCCGCCCGCGGTCGCGCACGAGGCCCTGCCCGCTGCCCTCGTAGTAGGCGACCGTGTGCAGATCGGAAGGTGCGCTCTCGTCCTCCTCCGAGTCGAAGCTGTAGGTGAGGACCACCTCCGCACGGCCGTCGGCGTCGAAGTCGCCGGTGGTGGCGGTGGCCGGGGCGGCGTAACCGTGCTGGCCGAGATCGAGGTCGGCGGTCCGCTGCGGCTTTCCGGAGCGGCCGAACGGTCCGTAGAGCAGACGCCCGGAGGTGGCCGGTGTGCCACCCATCGGCGGCGCGGAGCCACCGGTGCCGGCATCCAGCAGATCGGCCGAGCCGTCTCCGTCGAAGTCCGCGACCGCGAGCGGGCGGGTGCCCTGCGGGACGTCGAGCACCTTGGGCGCGGCCAGCCCGCGCGCCCCGCCGTACATCACGAACGTCTGCTGCCGCGGTGACGAGCCGTCCGATATGGACGGGCCGCGGCTGCTGACCAGATCCGTGAAGCCGTCGCCGTCGAGGTCGGCGCGGAACAGCGGAGAGGTGAACCATGCGTCGCTGCCCGAGCCCGCGGGGATGCGCACCGACCAGTCGGGGCTGAGCCCCTTCTTCGAGCCGTACACGACGACCAGCGTCGTCTTGGACCGCTTGCGGTCGCTGGAGGTGGCGGTGACGACGTGGAGGTAGTCGTCGTATCCGTCGCCGTTGAAGTCCCCGGGATCCGGGTCTGCGGCGGCCTTGCCGGGAGATGGGGTGCCGTTGGGCTGCCGGGCGTCGGCTCCTCCGCTGCCACCGTCACCGCCCGCGCTGCAGGCGGTGAGCGCCATGGCGCAGCACAGGGCTACTGCGACGGCGCACTGCCCAACGCCCCTGCGCTTCCCGAAACGCCTCGACGTCATGCAGATCCCCCCAGCGTCACGCGGATTCCCCCAGGAACTCGGCGGTGGAGAAGGTCACGTCCGGCTCCGCCGCGACCAGCCCGCTCTTCCTCCCCGAAAACACGGTCACCGTATCCTCCGTCTCCCCGCGATAGGTCCGTACGACGAGATCGGCCCGCTTGTCGCCGTCGAAGTCGGCGACGGCGAGGAGTTGGGGGGAGCCCTGTGCGTCGGGTGCCACGGTGACCGCGGACGCCGCGGACGCCGCCGAGAGACCCTTCGTACGGCCCTTGAAGATCTGCAGCCGGTCGGCGACGACGACGAGTTCGCTGAGCCCGTCACCGTCGAAGTCCCCCGAATCGACGGATGTGCCGGGCGCGGAAAGGTTCCCGCGCAGCGCGCCCGGCACGTCGTAGCGCAGGGCGATCCCCGTGCTCGAGCCGATCGCGGCGTCCGTGCCCCCGCCCTTGCCGAATCGGCCGAAGGCCACGGAGGAACCGGCCGGGAACACGACCCCTGTCCGGGTCGGCCCGGCCGGACCGCCGAGGACGAGGCTCGATGCCGAGTCGCCGGAGGCGGTGGCGCGCACCAGCACGTCGTCGTAGCCGTCGCGGTTGACGTCGACGGAGGGGCCGACGGGAACGTTTCCGGGCGCGGCCAGCGGAGTGCCCGCGGCACGGGGGGAGCCCTTACGGCTGAAGGGCCCCCGCAGATAACTGATCCGGCTGCCCGACGCGTGCACGACGAGGTCCATGGCCCCGTCCCCGTCGAAGTCGCCGCACACGGGCTGGTCGGGCCAGTCGTTGCCGAACCGGGCACGCGCCGGAATGCGCAGGGTGACCGCCCTGCCGGCCAGCCCCTTCGGCGAACCGAAGATCAGCTGCAAAGGCACCGGGGGCTGCCCCTGACCGTCGTACGGCGGGTCGGTGGAGACCACGAGATCCGTGAAGCCGTCCTCGTCGAGATCGCAGGACGCCTCGGCGTCGAAGAGAGCTGGCAGCTGCCCCTTGGTCGGCGCGGCGTACTCGGTCGGGCTCAGCAACTGACGCGCACCGGGCACGAGTCCCTGCCCCCGTGCGCCGCCGTACACGACCCCGATGCCCGCATCGTCGCCGTGCAGGTCGTCCGGACCCTTCACCAGGTCGTTGAGGACGAGATCGCGATGGCCGTCGCCGTTGAAGTCGTCGGCGACGCGGCTGCCTTTGCCGCGGGGGATGGGCAGGCGCGCGGTGCCCGTGTTCTGGTCTGGCGCAGCGGTCGCGGGCTGGTGCTTCGTGGCGGGCGGGCCCTGATGGGCGGTCTCGCCGCAGGCCGTCAGCGTCAGCAACAGGGCACAGCAGGCGGCAGCGGCAGCGGCTTGCAGACCAGCATCTCTTCCCCGGCTTCTCGTGCTTCGTATGCCCACCGTTCACCCCGACCACATCGGCACCAGAGACAACAACCCGCTCATGATGCTCTTGTTGGCGGGAAGGAGTAAGGGCCGCGGTGGGTGAAGGCACGGTTGGTGAACGCTCCAATCCCGGCCGGGACGACGAGCGTTTCGAGGAAAATTGACAATCTGCACTCCGGACTCCGGATAAATGACGGCCCTTGCGGGGGCGTGAAGCCGGTCGCGTATCCCGCGCTTGAACGACCACACGGGTGACCTGCGTGGACTGCTTCACGGGCCTGACCGGTCGTGCGGAATAGGCTCGCCACGGGACTCTCCGCGGCAATCAGAAGTCCCCCGCCGTATGAATGGGGCCGTGAAGTGATGCGATCAGGGTGGAGCGGCTACAGCACCGCGTTTGTCGACGAGAGCAGCGTCGAAAATTATGCCCTTCTGTACAGGAACGGTAGCTACGACGATTATGTCTGGAACCTGGAGAGGCCGACCGTCGTAGACGTGCTGCGCAGGGAACGCGAGAAGCGGGGGCAGCTCCGGTTGCTCGATTTCGCATGCGGCACTGGTCGCATCCTGCGCGCGGCTGAATGTGTGGCGGACGAGCTGACCGGCGTGGACATCTCGCCGGAGATGGCCCGGCGTGCGGCTGTCGGAAGTCCGAAATCACAGATCAGGACCGGCTGCGTGCTCAAGGACGACCTATTGTCCGGCCCCTACGATGCCGTGACCGTCTTTCGCTTCTTCTTGAATGCACCTAGGGACATCAGGATTCCCATCCTGCGCAGAATCAGGGAACATGTCGAGCCCGGCGCCCTGCTTGTGATCAACAATCACGGCCACTTTCCCAGTATGCGATCGCTTGCTGTCCGCGTGCCCAAGCCGAGGATGCAACGACCCAACGAGCTGCGGCATCGGGATATCGCCGCTCTGCTCACTTCGGCAGGGTTCCAGATCGAGCGTCGGTACGGATTCTCGATGTTCCCGTCGGCTCTTCACCGGCATCTTCCCGGCGCGGCGCTCCGGCGGGTGGACTCGCTCGCGTCCGGACCGCGTCTGCAAGGGCTCACCGGGAAGCTGATGGTTGAACAGCTGTACGTTGCCAGAGCTGTGTAATGAGCCTGTCCAGCGGTCGATGCCGCTCCTGGCGGAGCGGGTTTCTGCGTGCCGGCCCACTGGGGCGGCGTATCGGACTGAGGACCACGGGCGGACGGGACGCTGTGGCGGCTGCCCGGCTGATCGACCGTCCGTCTCGGTCGGTCGGCCGTGTCGCCGCCCTGATCGACCAGACAGCCGCGCGCATGGGCATCGGCGTCGAGGTCGCAAATCCAATGGCCGGCCTGGAGCGCTCCCTCTCCGAGTTCTTCATCGATGCCGATGGTGCCGCTGTCATGCACTCGTCGATGCCGGGCAGGTTTATCGCCGCGATTTCCTCGGGGGGAGTCCCGCGCTATGTCCTGAAGGTCGGTCGGGCGGATGACCGCCCACTGCGCAACGAAGCGAAATTCCTTCAAGCGATCCCCAGGACGGGGTTCCCTCTCGCCGTGCCGAAATTCCTCTTCGCCGGCCTGGTAGGGGAGCGCTACGTTGTTGTGACCCTGGCCTGGCCGAATTCTCGGCCCGCCGGGCTGCTCGAGCGAAAGGAGCTGCTGGAAATCACCGAAGTGCTCGGCATGACGACTGTCGGGTGTGACCCGATCGTGCACGGGGATTTCGCGCCCTGGAATGTCCTCCGAACTCCCGCGGGGATTGCCCTGGTCGACTGGGAGCGGGCAAGGATTGCGGATCAGCCTCTGCGAGATCTGATCCACTACGTCATGCAGGCGGGCGCACATCTACGCTGGCTTGACGTTCAGACGGTCGTGCGGGAACTGACACATCCGCAGGGGATGGTTGCCGAGCTGGCGCAACGTCTGAATCTTCCTCACACCCTCGTCAGGGAGGCGCTGTGTGAGTACTTCACGCTCGCCCCGGCGGCGCGGACTCCGCGCAGAGTGTCCCGCTTTCGTGAGCGTATCGCCGTTGCGGCCGGACTTCCGAGACCCGGTGAACGCGACACTTCGCCCCGGCCCTGAATGCCGTCCGGCCCGAGTGCCGTTTGGGCGGTCCAAGAACCCGACTGGCGTGGTCCAGCACCGTCCGCACAGCGAGAAGCACGACGGAGGCCGGTTGTGCGCCCGACGCACAACCGGCCTCCGCATAGCTCCGTATCGCAGCGTTACTTGACGGGCTCCGGCTCTGACTCGCTCTCCGCCTCCGCCTCACCGGCCGGGTCGACAGGCGTCTTCACCGAGTCGAGCAGCAGCTGAGCGACGTCCACGACCTGCAGCGACTCCTTGGCCTTGCCGTCGTTCTTCTTGCCGTTGACGGAGTCGGTCAGCATGACCAGGCAGAACGGGCAGGCGGTGGAGACGATGTCCGGGTTGAGGGAGAGGGCCTCGTCGACGCGCTCGGTGTTGATGCGCTTGCCGATCCGCTCCTCCATCCACATCCGGGCACCGCCGGCGCCGCAGCAGAAGCCGCGTTCCTTGTGGCGGTGCATCTCCTGCTGGCGCAGGCCCGGAACGGCCGACATGATCTCGCGCGGCGGCGTGTAGACCTTGTTGTGGCGGCCCAGGTAGCAGGGGTCGTGGTAGGTGATCAGACCGTCGACCGGGGTCACGGGGATCAGCTTGCCCTCGTCGATGAGGTGCTGCAGCAACTGCGTGTGGTGGATGACCTCGAACTCGCCGCCGAGCTGCGGGTACTCGTTCGCGATTGTGTTGAAGCAGTGCGGGCAGGTGGCGACGATCTTCTTCGCCGACTTCGGCTTCTTGGTCGACTCGTCCTCGTCGTCCTCGCCGAAGGCCATGTTCAGCATGGCGACGTTCTCCTGGCCGAGCTGCTGGAAGAGCGGTTCGTTGCCCAGGCGGCGGGCGGAGTCACCGGTGCACTTCTCGTCGCCGCCCATGATCGCGAACTTGACGCCCGCGATGTGCAGCAGTTCGGCGAAGGCCTTGGTGGTCTTCTTCGCCCGGTCCTCGAGGGCACCCGCGCAGCCGACCCAGTACAGGTAGTCGACCTCGCTGAGGTCCTCGATGTCCTTGCCGACGACCGGAACCTCGAAGTCGACCTCCTTGGTCCACTCGAGACGCTGCTTCTTCGCGAGCCCCCAGGGGTTGCCCTTCTTCTCCAGGTTCTTGAGCATCGTGCCCGCCTCGGACGGGAACGCGGACTCGATCATCACCTGGTAGCGGCGCATGTCGACGATGTGGTCGACGTGCTCGATGTCCACCGGGCACTGCTCCACGCACGCACCGCAGGTGGTGCAGGACCACAGCACGTCCGGGTCGATGACGCCGTTCTCCTCGACGGTACCGATCAGCGGCCGCTCGGCCTCGGCGAGCGCGGCGGCGGGCACCTCGGCAAGCTGCTCAGCGGTCGCCTTCTCCTCGCCCTCCATGCTCTTGCCGCCACCGGCGAGCAGGTAGGGGGCCTTGGCGTGCGCGTGGTCGCGCAGCGACATGATCAGCAGCTTCGGCGAGAGCGGCTTGCCGGTGTTCCACGCGGGGCACTGCGACTGGCAGCGGCCGCACTCGGTGCAGGTGGAGAAGTCCAGCAGGCCCTTCCAGGAGAAGTGCTCGACCTGGCTGACGCCGTAGACGTCGTCGTCGCCCGGGTCCTCGAAGTCGATCGGCTTGCCGCCGGACGTCATCGGGAGCAGCGCACCGAGGGCCGTCTCACCCTTGGCGTTCCGCTTGAACCAGATATTCGGGAAGGCCAGGAAGCGGTGCCAGGCGATGCCCATGTCCGTCTTGAGCGAGACCGTGATCATCCAGACGAAGGACGTCCCGATCTTGATCATCGCGGTGAGGTAGATCAGGTTCTGCAGCGTGGGGACGCTCAGCCCCTTGAAGGCGGCGACCAGCGGGTACGACGCGAAGTACGCCGCCTCGTAGCCGTGCACTCCGGCCAGCGCACCCTCAAGACCGCGCAGGGTCATGATCGCGAGACCGATGATGAGGATGACGGCCTCGACGAAGTAGGCCTGGCCGAAGTTGGATCCCGCGAACCGGGACTTGCGGCCGGCCCGGGTCGGCAGCGACAGCTGGCGGATCACGATCAGCGTGAGGATGCCGAGCGTCGTCATCGTGCCGATGAACTCGACGAACATCTCGTACGGCAGCCAGTGCCCGATGACCGGAAGCACCCAGTCGGCCTGGAAGAGCTGCCCGAGGGCGTTCACCAGGGTCAGTACGAGCGAGAAGAAGCCGACGGCCACGAACCAGTGCGCGACGCCGACCACTCCCCACCGGTTCATCCGGGTGTGGCCGAGGAACTCCCTGACCACCGTGACGGTGCGAGCGGCCCAATCGTCGGTGCGGGTGCCCGCGGGGACGTCCTGGCCGAGCCGGACGAACCGGTAGATCTGGGCGATGGCACGGCCGAACAGTGCCACGCCGACCACGGCGAGTACCAGCGACACAATGATCGCGGCGAGTTGCATTTGGGGGCTCCTCGGGCCTGCGAGGTGTGCTTCAGCGGTGTGCTTCAGCGGAGCTTCGGACTTCGGTGATTACTAAGCAGTAACTTATGCAGTCCGTCTGAGACTACCCAAGATATGCCGCCGTGCTGTAGTCGCGCGGGCGGTGATCTGCGTCGCTGAGGGTTGCCTTCCCCGATGCCAGCCGAATAGAGCGGGCGCGGCGCTATGCCCGCAGCCAAGCCGTCCGGCGTACGCCTCGATGACGGGCACCTGTGCGCGGGAGGCGCAGCAGTCGGCCAGAGCGTCGGACTGTGCGTGGGTCCGAGAGCCCAACGCGCCGGAGCTCCGGCTCTCGGGAGGTGGCCGCATGCCGCCGGCCGACGGGGCAACTGTCCGAAGGTGGCAGATCAGGCTAATGCCGAAGTTTCGGATCAATATGGGGGGCGGTGAGGGTCATGCGGTGATTCCGGCCCCACCGACGTTCATGTCGACATCGTTCCAACCGTCCGGGTGGACTGCGACGACGTTGCAGGACGCTCCGCAGCGCTGTTCGGGGCTTTCCACGGGAAGCACTGTTCCCTCATTCGTGACACGGTGCATCCGGTAGCCGTGTCCAGTGAGCAGGTTCCAGGCCCCTCGTGCCGAGTCGGCGGCGTCGGGGTGTCGAGGCAGGAGCTCGAAGATCACGACAGGGCGGTCCCGGGTGAGAACCCTTGTTGCGCCTCGAAGGGCTTGGGGTTCGTAACCCTCGACGTCCATTTTGATGAAGGCAACCCGGTGCTCGGGTGGCACAATGTCATCGATCTTGACCACTTTCACAGACTGAGCGTCCGGCCGCGGCTCGCCTGACACGTGCAGGGAAGCGCGGGAACGGTCGTCGTGCAGGTGCAGGGTGGCGTGCCCGCATTCGGCCCCCGCCGCCACGGGCAGAAGGCGCACATTGCGCAATTGGTTAATCCCGATGTTCCGGGTGAGAACGGAGCGCGCGTGCTCGGCCGGCTCCACAGCGAATACCTGCCCCTTGCTGCCGACGAGCCGGGCCAGAGGGAGCGTATAGCTGCCGTAATGAGCACCCACGTCCACGACCACGTCCCCGGGTCGGACCCATCGCTGCAGTTGGGTCAGCTCGACTTCATAGTCGTCCCGCCACACGTATGTCATTTTGGCGTTGCCTCGCCATTCAGGAGGGCACCAGAAGCCCATGCAGGCGTCCGCGACCGGTACGGTGGCGCCCATGCGCAGCGCGGTGCGCACGCGCCAGATGGCCAGTCGGCTCAGCACCATGGCCGGGGACGTTCCGGCCGCCGGACGCCGCAACGCCCACAGAACCTTCTCCAACAGAGACATATCTCTCCGCGCATTGTCGTTCAGCTGGACGCCGGAAAAGCACCTGGCCTGACCGAGTGCCGTTCAGGGACCTCAACGGCCGGAGCCCAAGACCTTCCGCTGGGCAGGATGGAGCGGTAATGCTCTTCGACGGCTTGCACCTTCGCCGCCCACGTGTGTCGCCTTGCCCATGCCACCCCCGCGTTTCCCATTCGGCGGCGTTTCTGTTGATCATCGAGCAACCCGCTGATTGCCTGGGCGAGTCGTTGCGGCAGATCGGCGGGATCCCCTAGCGGCACGGGGATCGCCCCGCCCGGTGCAGAGAAATCCCTGATGCCCTGGTGGTCGAGATGCACCACCGGCAGCCCTCGGGCCCAGGCCTCCAGTGACTGCAAGCCGAAAGAGTCCCGCAGGCTGGTCATCAGAAACGCATCCGCGTCGTCGTAAGTCTGCAACGCTTGCTTCCAGGGCAGCTGGCCACGGAAGTGGACGGATTCGTGCAATCCGAGACGCATCGAGAGCCGCTCCAGTGCGGGGCGCAAGGGCCCATCGCCGACGACGACGAGGCGCGCCTCTGGAACCTTGGCCCGGAGTAGCGCGATAGTCCGCAGTGCCAGTCCCGGGGCTTTGCGGGGGATCAGTTTCCCGACCCACAGAACGGTGGGAGGGCGAACTTGAGGGGCTGCATCGCACGTCACCTGACCTCGAATCAGAGAGGCATGGATACCATCGGCGAGCATCATGCGGGTGTCCGTGCGGCCCAAGCGGTGGGCGAGCAGTTCTGTGTCACGGTTGGTGGTCAGCACCAACGCCGCATCGCGCAGGGTCCCACGACACGATGGGCGGAGGCTGAGGCCATGGACCCAGAGCGCTTTTCGCACTGCTTCCTGCCAGTACGCGGCGCCAAGGTAGCGCCGGTGACTGTGCGGTGCTGTCTGGCCGCCACCGACAGGGCCGAACACCAGGGGAGGCCCCAAACGGTGCAAGGCGCAACCGCCTTCCAGAGAGCCGTAGGAAACATGGTGCACCAGATCGGCCTGATCGAGTCCATGACCGCGGGCGTAAGCCAGAGCGCAACGTTGCCATCCGTCGTAGCGCAGGAACTCCGTAGCCATGTCTCTCAGCCAGCCCGGCAACAGTCCGGTCCAGGAAGGACGAGGCGGCACTGGAATGAGGTGCGGCCTGATACGTCTGCCCACAGGTCCGAGTTCTGCAACCCGGCACATGATGTCCCGTGCGTTGTCGTATCCGCGATGGGTCAGCAACTCCACAGTGTGTCCGCGTCTCGCGAGTGCTTCCGCCCAAGCCCAGCCAAACCCTGGTTCGCTCCCGCGGTTCGGATTGCAGGCGAACGCGACCAGCACAATTCGCAGCGCGCGTGACGCTGGCCTTGGCCCAGAACTGGCCTGGTGCCCGGCGGCGGAGGTGACTTCGGCCGGCGCTTTCATTGAGGGGAAGCCCGGAGGCCCCTCTCTGCCGATCGCTTTGTCGCGCATGGCGTCTTCTCTCTTCCGCCGTGTGGCGAACTTGCTGGGATGGCGACGCGTCGGCGGCGAGTGGTCGTGGTCGCCGGTGCTGATCTCTTGACGCCGCAATATGCGTACCTGTTGGGAAAGGCCAATCCGGGGGCGCAACGTCGTTTCCTGCTTTGACCTGGGCGGATTTCCCTCGCTCGGCGGAGTGGGCTGTGTGCTCCTAGTTATGGCAACGTCAGGACGCAGTCGCTCAGTCACGGATGTGCCGGATGAGCCGATCCTGGGAGTCTCCGGCGCGCCCGCAAACAGAGCCTGTCGGCGCCAGGGCCGCGGCTCGGGCTGATGAAGAAGGCGTCTGACCGCGCCACTACGTGATTGCTCGGCCACGTAATTGGTCTAGTGGCGCTCCGCCAGGCGGGTGGGGATCTAGGAATCCGTTGACTCGCTAGAGCGGCGACAATTCCGACTTCTTTGCTTATATGTACCTTCCTCTCGAAGCGATCATTGAACGCCAAGGAGAGAACCGTGGCTGACATCGATGCGGTGGTGACTGGTGCCGGAGGCTTCATCGGCGGACATCTGACGCGAACTCTGCTAGCCGAGGGCAGGAGCGTGCGGGCGGTCGACTGCAAGCCGATCGACGAGTGGTACCAGCCCCTCGAGGGTGCGGTGAATGTGGTCGCCGACGTCTCGCTGCGCGAATCCTGCAGTCAAATCCTGGACGGCGGCGCGGGCGAGGTTTACCACCTCGCGGCTGACATGGGCGGTATGGGCTTCATCGAGAACAACAAGGCCGCCTGCATGCTCTCCGTGCTCTCCAGTACGCACATGCTGCTCGCCGCCCGGGATGCAGGAGTCGGCCGTTACTTCTACTCCTCTTCCGCCTGCGTGTACGCCGCACACAAGCAGAGCGAAGTCAATGTGCTCCCGCTCCGAGAGGAGGATGCATACCCGGCCATGCCCGAGGACGGCTACGGATGGGAAAAGCTCTTCAGCGAGCGCATGGCACGCCATTTCCGCGAGGACTACGGCCTGGCCACCCGCACCGGCCGCTACCACAACGTCTATGGCCCGTACGGCACCTGGACCGGCGGCCGCGAGAAGGCCCCGGCTGCCGCCTGCCGCAAGGTCGCTCTCGCCGTCCTCACCGGCGCCCGCGAAGTCGAGATCTGGGGCGACGGCGAACAGACCCGCAGCTTCACCTACATCGATGACTGCATCGAGGGAACGCTACGTCTGACCCGCAGCGAGCACACCGAGCCGCTCAACATCGGCTCGGACCGGATGGTCTCCATCAACCAGCTGTTCGCGATCGTCGAACAGATCGCCGGCGTACGGCTCAGGCACCGCCACGTGCCGGGTCCCCTGGGCGTACGCGGCCGAAACAGCGACAACACCCGCATCCGCAAGGAGCTCGGCTGGGAACCGGAGGTTTCTCTGCCTGATGGCCTAGAGGTCACCTACCGCTGGGTGTACGACCAGCTCAAGGCACAGCTCGACGGCCGCAGTCACCAGCGCTGATGATCCGCCACCCACGAGTGGACGTGCTGGGAGTGGGCATCAGTGCGGTCACTCCCGACACGGCTCTCGACGAGATCGCCCGCTGGATCGAGACCGGTGACCGCACCTACGTATGTGTCACCGGCGTCCACGGTGTCATGGAGAGCAGGCGCGACCCCGCTCTCCGCCGCATCCACAATGCCTCAGGCCTGACCGTCCCCGACGGTATGCCTATGGTCTGGGCGGGCCACCGGGCCGGGGCGGCCTGGATGCGTCGGGTGTACGGACCGGACCTGATGCTTGCCGTCCTGGAACGGGCGGCCGAGCGGGGATGGTCCTCTTTCCTGTACGGCGGCGCCGAAGGCCTACCCGAACTCCTTGGTGAGCGGTTGGTCGGCCGGATCCCCGGTTTGAAAATCGTGGGCGCGCACTCGCCGCCGTACCGGCCGCTGACAGCCCAGGAGTCCGCGGCCGTCGTGACCACCATCAACGCCTCCGGCGCCGACCTGGTCTGGGTCGGCCTGTCCACACCCAAACAGGAGCTGTGGATGGCCGAGCACCGCCCCCGGCTCGAGGCTCCCGTACTGCTCGGTGTCGGCGCGGCCTTCGACTTCCACGCGGGTCTCAAACCACAGGCGCCGGCCTGGCTACAGCAGCGCGGCCTGGAGTGGGCGTACCGCCTGGCGAAGGAGCCGCGCCGGCTGTGGCGCCGCTATCTCCGGAACAACCCCTCCTACCTGGCGCACCTCGCAGTGCGTCCGCCACGGCTCCACAAGTCGGTACCCCAGGAGTAATCACCATGGAAAGCCTTATGCGCGCCCGGATGTACGGGCTCGTCAAGCGAACCCCCCTCGGCCCCTACGTCAACAACTGCCCGCCCATCAGGATCGGTCCGGAGCGGCTCTACGTCTGGACCCATGCGCTGATGCAGACCGGTCAGGTGCCCGGCTCGGTGGTCGAGGTCGGCTGTTCCCTCGGCGGCACGGCGATGTGGTGCGACCGCATGCTGCGCCAGTCCTCGGTCCACAAGGAATATGTCGCGATTGATACCTTCACCGGCTTCGTACCGGAGCAGTTCAACGCGGACGTCGCCCTTGGCACACCCAGCCGACTTCGCAGGACCTTTGACTACATCTCGCTGCCGGCTGTGCGCCGTTCCGCGCAGAAGATGGGGGCCCCTGACATCCGCTTCATCCAAGGCGACATCTGTCGTATGTCGGCCGAGCAGCTCCCGCGACAGATCTCGGCCTGCCTTGTCGACGTCGACCTCTCCCAGCCGGTGCACGCCGCACTCACCAAGGTGTACCCCCGGCTCGCCCCTGGCGGGGTGATTGTCGTCGATGACTGCCCCGAGGGCGATGACTACAAGGCGCGCATCGGCTACCAGCGGTTCGTCGCCGAACAGGGCCTCGAGGAGCGCTACGTGCTCGGCATGGGCGTTGTGACCGAACCGGCGGCTGACATCGACTTCGGCCGGCTCGGCGCATGAGGATCGCAGTCGTCCACAGTTTCTACTCCTCCGGGCAGCCAAGCGGCGAGAACGAGGCGGTACGCGACCAGGTGCGAGCGCTGCGCGGGGCAGGCCACGAGGTGGAGCTGCTCGCCGCCCATACCGACGATCTGGTCCGGGATCCCTTCTACCCGCTGCGGGCCGCAGTGCGAGTAGCCGCCGGGAGGGGCGGAAGCCCCCTCGCACGACTGCGTGACTACGCCCCCGACGTGGTCCATGTGCACAACCTCTTCCCGAATTTCGGGCGTTCCTGGGTACGCGAGTGGCACGGCCCTCTGGTTGCGACGCTGCACAACTACCGGCCGATGTGCGCCGCAGCGTCCCTCTACCGTCAGGGCGCCGAATGCACCCGCTGCCTGGACGGCGAGCGCTGGGCCGGCGTGCGCCATGGCTGCTACCGGGACTCTCGGGTTGCGACGCTTCCGCTGTCCTGGGCGGGACGGCGCGGCGCGGCAGCGGACCCGCTGCTGGCCCGGGCCGACCGTCTCGTCGTGCTCTCCCCTCTGAGTCGGCGCGTCTATCTCCGAGCCGGCGTGCCCGCCGAACGCCTCGTTCTGCTGCCTAACTTCGTCGACGCCTCGCAGGACGAGGAACTGCCTGACGACACCGGCCGCTGGCTGGTCGCCGCCCGCCTCACGGAAGAGAAAGGCATCCTGGAGCTGCTGCGCCAGTGGCCGGGCGACCAACCGTTGGACGTCGTCGGCGACGGGGAGCTGCTGAGTTCCTGCCGGGCCGCTGCCCCCTCGTCGGTCCGCTTCCTCGGCCGCCTGGACCGTGCCGAACTGCGCCGCAGGATGCCTTCCTGGCGTGGCCTGATCTTCCCCAGCCGCTGGTACGAGGGGGCAGTGCCGCTCGTTTACATCGAGTCCCTGGCCGCCGGTCTGCCGGTTCTTGGTTTCGCGGGTTCGTCGGTGGCTGAGTCGGTAGGCGAAAGCGGCACGGGGCTGGTAGCGCAATGGGACCACACCCTTGCCGACCTTTTGAACAGGGCAGCCTCCCACTTCCCGACGCTGCGGGCTCACTGCCGACAGGTGTATGCGGACCACTTCGCCGAACGGGTGTGGGTTGGGCGGACAACGGACCTGTACTCGGGACTCGTGGGCTCCGAGGAGGTTGTATGAACCGAGCGGACCCCGCGTACCCGATTGTGCCCGCCTCACCTCTTTCGCCTCCAGTCGCAGTACAAGGGGAGCCCTGCGTCATGACTGATGCCCTGCTGCGCCCGCAGAACAGGATCGCGGAGCGTTCGATTCCCTGCCCGAGCCGACCTGTTGCCAACAGGTCCGAAAGTCCCAGCCCCGAGATGCTGATCGCCGTCTCCCTAGGCTTGGGCAACGCGCTGTCTTTCCATCCTCGCGGCGGAATCACGCTCGCTCACGCCGTCGTGCTACTGGGACTACCAGTCTTTCTCTCGACGGCATGGCAACAGCGCGTCACGCGCTGGGTGCTTGGCCTGTTGCTGATGTGGGGATTGGGGGTGGCAATCACCTCTGCGGTTACCGAGGACACGGTATTCAACATCTTTCTTGGCATGTCCTACCCGTTTACGATCGCCCTGAGCTTCTGCGGCGCGGTGTGGGTGTTCCATCAACGTGCCGCCGTTGCCAAGGCCTTCACCGTGTCTCTGGCAATCGGCGTGATTATCGCGGTCTATCTGTATCGCAGCGATGGATACGCAAGTGATCCGTGGAAGTTCGGGTTCGGGTCCGTGGTCACCGCGTGTTGCATTCTACTGACATCGGCTGCGCTTTCCCGGGGGCTGCGAATCCTCGCTCTGTTGCTCGCTATTTCCATCGCTCTGGTCAACCTTATTGCCGGTTTCCGTTCAATGTTTCTCGTCACCACCGTCGCCGTCGTCGTCACATTCTTGGCCAGCAGACGGGCCAAACGGCCCAGTTGGTGGCGCTGTCTGTTGGTGGGTTCTGTTCTGAGCGTCATTGTTCTCGGGCTCCTGTCGGTGTATGGGCAATTGGCCAGCGATGGCAGTCTCGGGCGACAGCAGCAGATCAAGTGGGCCAAACAGTCCAGGTCCGAGGGTGGTGCGGTCATCGGGGCTCGGCCCGAGTTTGCCGGCTCCATCGCGCTGGTTGCGGAGTCGCCGTTCATCGGCCGAGGAGTCCGTCCTGAGGTGAGTATGCAGAGCCGCACCGCCTTCTTCAGTAAATGGCGCGTGTACAACGGCGGCACTGATGGACCACACGAGCGTTACTACTACTTCGGCAGGGGACTGCTCGTCCATTCAATTCTGTTCCAATGCTGGCTGGAGACTGGAATCTTGGCGCTGCCGGGGCTGCTCCTGCCGGTCGGTCTCGTCCTGATCGCCATGCTCCGCGCCATTCGCGCAGGTGCTGGTGCGCCCACGCTCATGTTCACCTTTCTCACATGTGTACTGCTGTGGGACCTGTTCTTCTCCCCGTGGCCCCGACTCGAAGGACTGTTTCTCGGAACCTCAGCCGCTGCTGCGGTTGCCTACATGGCAGTCCGGCGACGCCCAGAGCCGGCACTAGCCGCCGTGCAGTAGGAAATGCCGTCGATCGGACCCCGTGGGCACTCGTCATGCGGCAGTCGGCTGCCACGGATTGGCAATACCAGTGATCGGGGCCATAGCCACGTCATGGCTCGCGCAACGCTCGTACCGCGGTCTTCACATAGGGAGACAACATCGTGAGGGGCGCCCAAGGCCAGTGGTGTCGTAGGCAATAGGTCCTGTATGGCCCGAAGGGGAATTCACGCTTCGACGTCTTCCTGCGCAGCGCTTCCCGAACACCGATGCCCGGTTCCCATGACCACCCGATGTTCCGCACACCCGTATCGCATACGCCGGCATGCCTGGGCGCAAGGTACACGCGGAAGCCCGCCTTCCGAGCTCGGAGGCCGAAGTCCCAGTCGCCCATGCTGTGTGGAAACCGGGAATCGATGCCACCGATCTTTCTGTACACAGACCTCGGAACCAAAACGAGGTTTCCACAGCACGTGTCCAGGGGTTGAGGGTAGCCGCGAGGTTCAAGCAGGGCAGTCCACATGTATCGAGGTGTCCACGGCATACCTGTTCTGCGCCGCACGCCCGAGTATGTGGTCGTTTTGCCGTCACTGGAGCACATGGCACCTACGACTACTGCTGCGTCCGCTGCGTAGTGTGAGGTGTCGAGCAACATGGAGAGGGCGTCGTCGGCCAGGGACACGTCGTCATTGAGCCACAACTGGTAATCGAAGTCCCTGCTGCGGTGGGAAGCAATGCGCATACCCTCCCCCCAAAACACATCGTCACCCACCGTGGTGATATCCACATCGGGAAAATCTTTGATGACCGCCTCAACTGTTCCGTCGGTGCTTCCGGCATCCACCAGGTGAACAGTGATGGTCAAGCCGCTCGGGAGCCCGTGTTGCCGATCAAGCGATGCGAGCGCGTTCAGTGTCTTCTCTCTGCGGTTGTGGCAGGTCATCAGTACGGCGATGTGCATCCACAAGAACCTTCCACGCGTCACTTCGTGGGCGCAAACAGAGTCGTCCGCTCGATTCGACAAAGGACTTGCTCACAGTTGCACGAGCCGGCCTGCCCGGTGACGCGCACCGGTGGTAAGCCACCAGCGCAGATCACCCTGACCTGTCACTCGGCTCGCAAGTAGCTGCCTCGCGTAACCACGGTCCCGGAGTTTCTGAGCAGCATGAGCCGTCCCGCCGAACCACCGTGAAGCGCGTCGGCCTCCTGCGCTCCTGGGGAGCCCGTGCATTGCGCGGATCAACTCCCCCTCAGCGGCGTGGACGGACACGGGCTGGTGGGTGACCTGCGCATCATGCACCCGAAATGCAGCCAATGGGCGAGGAAGATAGCGGAAGCGGGCTCCCCTGGCCATGAACGAGAGCCACAGATTCCAATCCATGATGCGGCGCATGCGTGGGTCCCAGTGGGGAGTCGGCAGAACGCTGCGGCGGAAAAATGTCGCACAGGACGGGATGAAGCAGCCGTAGTGTCGCAACGTGAACCGTGAAAACTGGTGCGCAGGCAGCAGCCTCAGGAATTGACCTGAGGCGTCCACAAATACACAGTCGCCGTAAAGAACGTCGATCTCCGGCTCGGACGCGATGATGTCGGCTGCGGCGGCCACCGCTCCCGGAAGATAGAAGTCATCGGCGTTCAGCCAGCCAATCCAGTCGGATCGTGCGCGCCCCACGGCTTGGTTCAGTGCATCCGACTGTCCCTGATCAGGTGCAATGCGGTAGGACAACTGTGGGTTCCGGGCAGCCAGGCGGGCCAGGATTTGATCTGTCCCGTCGGTGGATGCGCCGTCCTGCACCACGTGTTCGAGGCATGGATAGAGCTGTTCTGCTACGGAAAGCACGGCATCCTCGATGTACCGACGGTAGTTACGACTCGGGGTGAGGATGCTGATGGAAGGCCGCTCCGAAGTCATGATTCCCCTGCACCACGGGTACCACCAGAATGAGCGCTTCACTGTCGCACGGGGAGCAGTCGCTGCCTGTTGAGACACTCTTAGAGATCCGCCAGACGGGTGGAAATTCTCTGTCATGACGTGACTACCGCTTCTGCTCCATGGCGATCCGCGTGTTGTCGGAAGTCTCTGCGAAGTGGGTAATGTCGCTGTCGTTCGATGCGTGCGGCAGTGCATAGCATCGGGGTAGCGGAAATTCAGACGGAAAGGGGATGGTAATGCGTGTCCTGTTCTCCCCGGACATGTTCGTCATGCAGAGATTCGGTGGAATCACGCGATACTTCGCCGAAATTCATTCAGAGTTGGTAAAGGCTGGCATCGATGCGCGTATCTTCGCTGGACTGCACGGTAATGAATATGTGAACCGTCGCAGTGCAACGTGGGAGCTGCGGCTGCCGTGGCACCAGCGCCTACGGCTGAGCAGAGCGGCGTTTCGGGCGTACGTGGCCGCGCAGCGCGGACCGTACATCGTTCACCCTACCTACTACACAACGCGCATGCTTCCCGGAAGTCGCCCTCATGTCTGCACATTCCATGACTTGATTCACTTCAAATATCCCACATACTTCTCCCCCTCGGACAACACGGTCGAGCGGCAGCTCTACTGGGCTCGCCACGCGGACAGGATCATCGCGGTCTCGCATAGCACCGCTGAGGATCTGGTTGCTCTGTTTCGTGTACCGCGCCACAAGATTGCGGTTGTTCATCATGGTGTGCGTATCCCAACAACGATGAAGCGCGACGTGGGTGATTACCTGCTGTACGTCGGTACCCGGAATGGCTGGAAGAATTGGCCGATTGTCCTTAAGGCGCTCCTCGCCCGGGAGTGTGCGACCCTGCGGTTGGTTTGTGCCGGAGGGGGTGCGCCTACACCTCAGGAGATGACGCTGCTGGCAGATCTGGGACTATCGCGGCGGGTTGAGTTTGTGCAAGCAGGCGAGAAGGAGCTTGACGGACTATACCGGAATGCCTTAGCGCTTGTGTATCCGTCGCTTTACGAGGGATTCGGGCTTCCACTTCTCGAGGCGATGGCGCGCGGGGTTCCGGTGGTTGCATCTCGGACTTCTTCCATTCCTGAGGTCGCGGGGGATGCGGCACTGCTATTCAGCCCTCGGGAAGTCGACGAGCTAGTTCACGCAATCGAAGGATTGTTCGACGATTCAACTCGCCGCGAACTGGAGAAGCGTGGGCGTGAGCGTGCCGGAAAATTCTCCTGGACCAGGACAGCCCGGCAGACTATCGAGGTTTATCGCGATCTTCTTCCTGACGGCCTTCCGTCTGTTCTTCGTGAGTCCGGTCCGACCGGAGTGGATCGCTAGAACCGAGTGTCCGCCGCCGCACGGCGAGGGGAACGCGTGCCGAGGCTGCTCATCCGTGGCGCAAGGTTCCCGCGACAAGATGCTCCCTGTACCAGTCATACGTCCGAGCCAACCCCTCTTCCAGGTGGATGCGCGGGGACCACCCCAGCGCGCCGAGCCGGGAGACATCCAGCAGCTTGCGTGGGGTGCCGTCCGGCTCGTTCGTATCCCAATCCACCGAGCCGTCGTAGCCGATGACCTTCGCAACCAGCTCCGCCACTTCCTTGATCGTTACGTCCTCACCGGTCCCGACGTTGACGGGTTCATCGGCGTCGTAGCGTTCCAGCAGGCAAACGCACGCCCTGGCCAGGTCGTCCACGTGCAGGAATTCCCTACGGGCCGTGCCGGCACCCCAGTTGACAACCCTAGGTGCTCCCGTCGACCGCGCATGGTGGTAACGCCTGATCAGAGAGGGCAGTACATGGGAGTGCTGGGGATGGAAGTTGTCGCCAGGGCCGTACAGATTGGTGGGCATGGCGCAGATCCACGGCAAGCCGTGCTGCCTTCGCACCGCCTGTACCTGCAGAATCCCGGCGATTTTCGCGATGGCATAAGCCTCATTGGTTGGTTCCAGCGGGCCAGTCAGCAAGGCCTTCTCACTGATGGGCTGTTCGGCGAACTTTGGATAGATACAGCTAGAGCCCAGAAACAGCAGCCTTTGAACACCCTGCCGCAGCGCTGCGTCCAGGACGTTGACCTGGATACGTAGGTTGTCGGAGAGGAAGTCGGCAGGCTGGGTGGCGTTCGCCTTGATTCCGCCCACACGGGCGGCGGCCAGTACCACCACATCGGGCCGAGCCGCTGCAAACCAGTCGAGGACGGCCCGGCGGTCGCGCAGATCCAGCTCCATGGAGCGTGGCCCGACCACATCGGTGAATGCCTCGTGTGTCAGATGCCGCCACACCGCGGAACCCACCATGCCGTGGCCTCCTGCCACGAACACACGCGCGTCGCGATCGAGGGGCCGGTGAAACCCGCTGTGCTTGGTCTCGCTCGCGATGCTCATCGGCGCGCCTCGCGGCGGAGAAATGCGATGCCCGCCGCCCAGGTGCGATCCGCTGTCCCCGGGAATTCCGGAGTCACGATGACGCTCCGGCAGCAGGTGAAGACCTGCGTGTTGTAGTAAGGCTGATCCAAGATGACACCACCCCAAGCAGAACTTATATACCC
This sequence comes from Streptomyces sp. NPDC002896, assembly GCF_040295225.1. NCBI lineage: Bacteria > Bacillati > Actinomycetota > Actinomycetes > Kitasatosporales > Streptomycetaceae > Streptomyces > Streptomyces sp. NPDC002896. The sequence goes on from NZ_JBEOVA010000005.1 coordinate 252,648, forward strand.
CAGGTCCACATTACATCTGCAGATCGAAATCAAAGGGGTATCAAGCGTGTCTCGCGGAGATGTGTGATTTTCAGGAATGGATGACGACACACCGGACAAGCTTGATGAAGCAGCCAAGGCCCCCCATAAACTGGGGCACTGTCGGAGCTTGTTCCAGACAGACAAAGGCGGGCTCCTGTCAGCCCCGACTGCCGTCGGCCACAGCAGCAGGGAGTGCGTGTGACCACCAAGAGAGCACTCATCACCGGTATCACTGGCCAGGATGGCTCCTACCTGGCAGAGTTTCTGCTGAATAAGGGGTACGCGGTGCATGGACTCGTTCGCCGCGCATCCACCTTCAACACCCAGCGCATCGATCATCTATACCGCGACCGGCACGATCCCGGAGCGCGCCTGACCCTTCACTACGGTGACCTCACGGACGGCGTCAATCTCGTCAATCTGCTCCACAAGGTCAGGCCGCACGAGGTCTACAACCTTGGTGCGATGAGCCATGTGAAGGTGTCGTTCGAGATGCCGGAGTACACGGCTTCGACTGACGCGGTGGGTACCACCCGGCTGCTGGAGGCGATCCGCGCGTCCGGTCTGGACTGTCGCTTCTATCAGGCCTCGACGTCAGAGATGTTCGGCGCATCTCCTCCGCCGCAGAACGAAATGACTCCGTTCTACCCACGGTCCCCCTATGGCGCCGCGAAGCTCTACGCATATTGGGTGACCGTGAACTATCGTGAGGCTTATGGCCTGTTTGCGGTCAACGGCATCCTCTTCAACCACGAGTCCCCCAGGCGCGGCGAGACATTTGTGACGCGCAAGATCACTCGAGCGGTGGCACATATCCAGGCGGGACTTCAGGACGAGTTGTATCTGGGCAATCTTGACGCGGTTCGCGACTGGGGGTACGCACCGGAGTATGTCGAAGGCATGTGGCGGATGCTCCAGCACGACGAACCCATGGACTTTGTCCTCGCTACAGGCACCGGGTACACCGTGCGGGACTTCTGCAGGTTTGCGTTCGCGCGCGCAGGCCTCGACTGGGAGAAGCACGTCAGCTACGACGACAGGTATGAGCGCCCGACCGAAGTTGACGCTCTGATTGGTGATGCTGCCAAGGCCCGGGAAGTGCTCGGCTGGAAAGCCCAGACGCACGCCCCGGAACTGAGCAAGCTCATGGTCGATGCTGACGTGCGCGCGTTGACGAATCGCGCCTTGGTTGAGAGATAACGCACCGGAGAGTCATGGCTGCGGGGCACCCTCGATCGGCGGTTAGGGGATAGCCATAAAACGTGCGTGCCACGTAGGGGCACGAAAGGCATCAGCCTGATGGGTGACAGGCAGCGCGCTCCACTGGGCCAACCGGTCGGTGATCTTGTGATCCCCCTTGTCACGCTGCTGGAGGTAACTCCGTGAAGGCGAAGCCAACCGCAGGATCGGTGGGTGACACCGCATCAGATGCAGTTCATCGGTTGCCGCGTGTGCCGAGGCCGAGGGGGCGGTGGCGCGGAATCTTCGCTGTAGGCACAGCAACTATGGCCGCGCAGGGCATCTCGTTGGTAGCCCAACTCGTCGCGGTGCCAATCGTCGCTCGTCGTCTCGGGACTACAGAGTTCGGGCTCTGGCTCAGCCTCACGACCGCGTTCGGAATGCTTGCAGTTCTGGACTTCGGCATGGGTCCCGCGGTGATGGGACAAATTGCTGCCGCTCGTGGCAGGGGTGATGTCGCAGCGATGCGACGGGTGGTGAGCAGCGCGTTCCTCTTGCTCAGTGGCGCCGCAGTGGTCCTGTTGGCCGTCGCCGTAGTCCTGGTCCCGGTTGTCGACTGGCGCCATGCGCTTGGGGTCGGTGTGGAGGTGCCTGGAGGTCTCGTTGGCGGACTGTTGTTGGCTACAGCAGCAACGGTCGCTGTAAGACTCCCGCTCACGATCGCCCGCCATGTGTACTACGCGCTCGAACGAGGACACGTCGTGGCGTTCCTCGCGACAATCGGTGTCCTCTTGCAGGTCGGAGGGCTCATGAGTGTGGCAACTCTCGCTCCGACTCTCGCCTGGTTCTTCGTCACGTACCTCGTGACGTCCTTGATCGCGGGCGCGGCGACGACGGCCCTCCTGCTCGGTCGCTTTGCTTGTGAGCTCCGTCCACACCTGCACCACGTCGACCGACGTACCGCTGGCCTGCTCGGACGTGAGGGCATGGAGCTCTTCGCTCTGAATGCGATCGGTGTTGTTGCGTTCCAGACGGACTCCCTCATCATTGGGCACTATCTCGGCGCTTCCCGGGTGCCTGAGTACGCGATGACACTCAAGGTGTTTGCGCTGGTCCCCGCCTTTGCGGCGATGTTCCTGACACCGTTGTGGGCCGCCTATCGCGAGGCGTGGGCCCGTGGTGACCATTCCTGGGTTCACAACGCCTACGTCCGCTCGATGGCTTTCACGACTGCTGCTGCCGTTCTGATCGCATGCCTCCTCGTGGTCCTCACGCCTTCCCTCCTCACCACGTGGCTCGGGGAAGATGTCGTCTCTCCGCCGACGATGGGACTGCTTGCAGCCCTGGCCTGCTACGTCGTTGTCATGTGTGCGAGCAGTGCTGTGAGCGTCTTCCTGAACGGGTCGGGAGTGGTGCGCATGCAGCTCTGGCTCGGGGGAGTCATGGCCGTATTGAATGTCGCAACGTCGATCTGGGCAGTGCAGCACGTCGGTGTCGTCGGGCCGCCTTGGGCGACCGTGGTCACACAGACATCGGTGGTACTGGTCCCATGCCTCTTCTATGCGCGCCGACGCCTTGTCAGACAGCGTGAAAGCACACAGATCGCGATGGTGGGTCTTCATAGTTGAGCCGACGTGCCAGGGGGAGTCGGCCGGCGCATGAGCGCAAACTATAAGCCGCGATTGCCAAGGCTTCCTTAGTTCCGCAGAACAGCGCATTGACTCCCCGGTTACCCCATGCGTAGGAAGTCGGGTAGGTGGATGTATCCGGAACCCTTGACGGCCTCTCGACCGCGCACCGGTCTTGATACCTTTCCAACATGCTCAAGAAGCGAGTAAAGGGCTTGATCCACGGTGTACTCGACCGGGGAGTCCGAGGGCAGGTCGACGAATTGCGTTTCGCCGTGGGAGTGATGGAGAGCCGACTAGCGACCCTGCTTCCGCCCCCGACACGTCTGCAGGACATCGAGTGCAAGGTGTTCTCGCAGTGGGGCGAAGACGGCATCCTGCAGTTCCTCACGTCAAGGCTGTCTCCGCCAGACGTGTTCATCGAGATCGGGGTCGGCGACTACTCCGAGTGCAACACGAGGTTCCTGGCCATGAAGGACAACTGGCGGGGGGCCGTCTTCAACGGTGGAAATCAGCACATCGATTTTCTTCGCCGCAGTGAGATGGCCTGGCGGTGGGGTATCACGCCAGTCTCGGCCTTTGTTACAGCAGAGAACATCAACGACCTGATTGAAGGGGTGGGAATCAGAGGTGAGATCGGCGTTCTTTCCATCGACATCGACGGAGTCGATTTTTGGGTATGGAGGGCGATCAAGGCCATTTCCCCGTGGATCGTGGTCGTCGAATACAATAGTGCCTTCGGTTCGCGCAAAGCCGTTACTGTTCCATATGATCCGGCGTTCGATGCGTCCAGGGAGCACTACACTTGGTTGTACCACGGGGCGTCTTTGCCCGCTATGCACCGCCTTGGCGCAGTCCGGGGGTATCGGCTGGTCGGCGTCGGAAGCAACGGCGTCAATGCGTTCTTCGTCCGCAATGACATTGCCGGCGACCTATGGGATCTGACGCCGGAACAGGCCTTTGTCCGGTCTCGCTTCCGGACCGCCCGCGATACGGAAGGAAAGCTGACCTACACCGGTGATGACCACGCAAAATTGTTGCATTCGATGCGGGACCGGCTAGTACACGTGGTTGACGAGGGGCGTGATCTCTCCATCGCCGAGGCATTCGGAGTCTGAACAGCGAGCTGTGGTCTCACGTGACGTGGTCGAAAAATTGGCGCTCGGCTGCGCTGACGCGTTGGAAGAGCTCCTGGTCATTCTGATGGAAGGCGGCAACGTCGTAGTAGTGGCCCAATCCTCGTACGAGCACATATCGGACTAGGTCCTGCCACGTCGGTGTGGCTGTGACATCAGTGACGAGCATGAGCTCGCCGGTGTTGTTGTAGACGAGCGCCCCTTTGTATCCGGCGTCAGCCAGCGCGGTGATGGCAGAGCATGGATCGGTGTCGCCGGATCTCGCCGCAAGATTGGGATCGAATTCGAAGAAGACGACGGGGCGCGTGCGTGCCAGAATTTCCTTGTTGTTGACGATGATCCGGGTATCGGCGCCATCCGTGTCGATCTTAAGGAAACCGGGTGACGAGAACCGGGGATGTGCTCTCAGGATGTCAGTGAGTGGCCGAACGGGGCGCCTCAGGGGAAGACCTGAGGAGGAGGGAACCAAGGCAGCGGTGCCCGCTTCGCGCCGAACCGAATGGAGTGGAGCCCGATCGTCATGTCCTGTAGCAACAAAAGCTTCCTCGATGTCCACGTCCGGCAAATCTGCGATATTGCGACGGAGGAGACCCAGGAACAGTTCGTCGCCCTCCACGCAGAGGATGGGCATGTGCAAGGCTTGGCGAATAAGAACCACCGAGTCACCGACATTTGCGCCGATGTCCACAAGTGCGGTTCCTTCGCGTTCTGTCGCCACTGCTGCCACCAGACGCACGAGGTTCGTAGCGTAGTGCGGGCACCGTGCAAGAATGGCCGGCAAGTCGTGCGACAGAGGCATGATCAACTCATGCCCGCCGACCGGGTGTGTGATAAGGGGGTCGCCGTGCGCTGCCCACACTCTGCGAGCGCGGCGTGCCAGACGTGCGAGCAGACCAACTGCCGCCGGACGACTTCGCGCCAGAGTGCACGACATCAACGTTGTGGCAAAGCGATTCGGCGTCGTTTCGTTTAGCGCGGTCGTGGCACCAGTCACACGGGCAAAATAACCCACACTGCCATCCAATATGGTCCAACACGCGTCTCAGGAGGGGCGCCGGATCGGAGACGGCTCTTCGGCAGTACGTCCCGCCACGTAAGAGCCTTGTTCACGCCCCATAATCACTGATCCGCCTGGATGGCATTCGCTACATCGCCTTGCCTTACTTTCCTCAATGCGCGCCCCGGGCCGTCACCACTGCTGGGATCGTACGGGCCAGAATGACGAGGTCCAGGCCGATCGAGCGGTGCTTCACGTAGTGCAGGTCGAGCCGCACCATGTCCTCCCAGGTGAGTTCCGAGCGGCCGCTGACCTGCCACAGTCCAGTGAGGCCCGGCGGTACGGAGAGCCGAGCGCGCGCCGGGCCGACGTAGCCGGAGTCGGTAAGTGGCAGCGGACGTGGGCCGACCAGTGACATCTCACCGCGCAACACATTGATCAGCTGAGGAAGTTCGTCCAGCGACAGACGGCGCAGCAGTCGACCGATCCGTGTGACTCGGGGGTCATCGCGGACTTTGAAGAGATGGCCATTCGACTCATTGCGCCCGGCGAGGCCGTCCCGTTCGACATCTGCCCCGGCGCGCATGGTGCGGAACTTGAGCATCTTGAAGGGGTGTCCGCCGCGGCCCGCCCGTGCCTGACGAAAGAGCACCCCGCCCGGTGACGTTGTGGCGACCGCAAGGCAGATGAGGCAGGTCAGTGGGGCTGTAAGCACCAGTAGCGTCAGGCTGCCTGCCACGTCGATGAGCCGCTTGATCAACATTCACCGCGTCCGTTCGTAGGAAATCGAGAGTATTTGCCAAGGTTGATCCTTTTCGGGGCTAGGACTCTCTCACGATGTCCAAAGTCGGATAAGCACGCCACGCGTGACCGGTGGCGGAGGTAGTCCGAGGGGTCGAAAGGTGAGTTGCATGCGTGCCGTAGTAACCGGGGGAGCCGGATTCATCGGCTCCCATCTGTGCGGACGGCTCCTGGAGGCCGGCTATGACGACGTGGTCTGCGTCGACAACTTCCTGACCGGAAAACCGGAGAACGTCGCGCATCTGATGGGGTGTGAGGGATTCCGGATGGTTCCCTGCGACGTCGTCCACGGGCTGGAGATCGAGGGGTCCGTCGACGCTGTGCTGCACTTCGCGTCCCCCGCGTCGCCGGCCGACTATCTGCGCCATCCGCTGGCCACGCTTCGGGTCGGCGCGGAGGGAACCCGGCACGCACTGGAGCTGGCGGACGCCCACGGTGCACGCTTCGTGCTGGCCTCGACGTCTGAGTCGTACGGGGATCCGCAGGTGCATCCGCAGCCCGAGTCGTACTGGGGCAACGTCAATCCGGTGGGCCCGCGAAGCTGTTACGACGAGGCGAAGCGGTACGCCGAGGCGTTGACGATGGCGTACCGGCGCTCGCGCGGCACGGATGCGGGGATCGTCCGGATCTTCAACACCTTCGGTCCGCGCATGCGACCCGGCGATGGCCGGGTCGTCCCAAACCTGATCCGCCAGGCGCTGGACGGCGCACCGATGACGGTCACCGGGGACGGCTCGCAGACCCGTTCGCTCTGCTACGTGGACGATCTGGTCGACGGCGTGCTGCGGATGCTCGGTTCGTCCATCGGTGGGCCGGTGAACCTCGGCAATCCGCACGAGGTGTCCATGCTCGAACTGGCCCACTGGATCCGCCGGCTGACCGGGTCGCACTCCGAGATCGTCCTGGTGCCGCTTCCCGCGGACGACCCCAAGCGGCGCCGGCCCGACATCGTGGTGGCCGGTGCCGAGCTCGGCTGGCGGCCGCGGACTCCGGTCGAGGACGGACTGCTGCGGACCATCGAGTGGTTCGTGGAGGGCATGGAACGGGCGGGTGCGCTGGCCGAGGTGCCGGCGCCCGCATCTCCCCAGTCAGGACTGGCGGTGTCGTAAGACGTCATGAGGAGCGCAGAGCAGTACGCGATGCAGATGCAGACGCAGAGGAAGCAGCCTCGCCGTCGCCGGCGATGGTTCATGTTCGGCGCCGTCGGGGCGGCCCTGCTCGTCGGTGCCACGATGGCCGTCGGACTGGCGTCCTACTGGAGGTTCGACGGCAATATCCGCACCGACGGAGCCGCCGCCGAGGAGCTCGCCCAGCACGGCGCGGAACGGCCCAAGCCCGCTGTCGGCGAGGCGCAGAACATCCTGCTCCTGGGCTCCGACTACCGGGAGGAGCTCGGCAGTGCCCGCTCGGACACCACGATGCTGCTGCATCTGTCGGCCGACCGCAGCCGGGTCGAGGTCGTCAGTGTGCCGCGTGATCTGTACGCGAACATCCCCGTCTGCCGTACGCCCGACGGCGATCCCAGCCGGGCCCAGCGCGCCCAGTTCAACTGGGCGTACGAGTTCGGTGGTGCGGCCTGCACCATCCGGACCTTCGAGCGGCTCACGGGCATCCGCATCGACCACCACCTGGTGCTGAACTTCGGCGGCTTCAAGAAGATCGTCAGTGCCGTGGGTGGCGTCGTGGTCGATCTTCCGACGGCGGAGCGCGATCCCAACGTGGGGCTCGATCTGCCCGCCGGGCGGCAGGTGGTCATGGGTGACGACGCGCTCGCGTACGTACGTGCCCGGATGTACGTCGGTGACGGCAGTGACATCAACCGGATCCATCGGCAGCAGGAGTTCCTCACCAGCCTCGGCGAGAAGCTGCGCAGCAGCGGCGTACTGGCCAACCCGGCACGGCTGTACCCCATCCTGGACGCCACTACGTCGGCCATCACCGCGGATTCCGGGCTCGACTCGCTCGGCGAGCTCTACGGAATGATCAAGCGGGTCCGGGAGGTGCCGCCGAATCGGGTCCGATTTATTACGGTTCCGCACCGTACGGCCCCCGACGATCCCAACCGTCTCGTGCTCGAACAGCCCCAGGCATCACGGCTGTTCGCCTCGCTGCGCGAGGACAGACCCGCCGATTCGCAACCCTGACGTGCCGTCGTTCGGGTGACTCCCGGGTTTGAAGTGCCTGAGTGCCTATCCTCTGCGATGCACATAGGGAGCAAACCCGGCGCACCAGTCCTTTCCCAGACCATTTCTACAGCCCTGTAAGGGGTGCACACGTTGGATCTCCGCGGATATCTCAAGGTTCTCGCCAGACGCTGGCCGACCGTCATGGTCTGTCTGCTGCTCGGCCTCGGGGCGGGTCAGGCCGCCAACGAGCTGATCAGACCCGTCTACGAGGCCCGCGCTCAGCTCTTCGTCGCCACCAGAACCGGTGTCGACACCGCTGAGCTGAACCAGGGGCAGAGCTTCTCGCAGGCTCGGGTCCAGTCATACGCGGCGATCGTCGCCACCCGCCAGGTGACCGAACCTGTGGTGCGTGAACTCGGGCTGGGGACCACGCCGGAGAAGCTGGCGTCCAAGATCACTGCCGACGTCCCGCTCAACACCGTGCTCATCAACATCACGGTTCAGGACACGTCTCCGTGGCGTGCCGCGCGTATCGCCAATGCCGTTGCGCTGCGCTTCAGTACCGTCGTCGAGGAGCTCGAGACGCCCAAGCAGGGAACGACGCCCGCGCCTACGCCCTCGCCCGGCGGCCAGCCTGCCGAAGCCGGCCCGGAGTCTGCTCCCGTCTCGCCCGTCTCGCTCGGCATCACCCAGCAGGCCACCGCCCCCACCGCCCCCGTCTCACCGAGGCCTCTGCTCAATCTGGCCGCGGGCATCCTCGGCGGGCTGCTGCTCGGCGCCGGACTCGTCGCCCTGCGCGAGACCCTCGACACCACCCTCAAGACCGGCGAGGCGCTCAGCGAGCTCACGGCGATGCCGGTCCTCGGCTCCATCCCGTTCGACAAGGACGCCGCGAAGCAGCCGCTCGCCACGGGTGCCGCCAAGCACTCGACCCGCGCGGAGGCGTTCCGCAAACTGCGCACCAACCTGCAGTTCGCGCAGGTCGACGACCGGCCGAGGGTGATCGTCGTGACCAGCCCGGTGCCCGGCGAGGGCAAGACGAACACCGCTGCCAACCTGGCCCTTTCGCTGGCCGAGGCGGGCATCGTGACGTGCCTGGTCGACGCCGATCTGCGGAGGCCGTGCGTGGCACGCACCTTCGGGCTCGTGCAGAACGCCGGTCTGACCACCGTGCTCATCGGGCAGGCGCGCATCGAGGACGTGATGCAGCAGGCGGGGAGCCGCCTTTCGGTGCTCACCAGTGGCGCGGTGCCGCCGAACCCGACGGAGCTGCTCGCGTCGGACCGGATGGGCGAGCTGCTGCGTGAACTCGCGGGCCGCTTCGAGGCGGTGATCGTCGACACCGCTCCGCTGCTGCCGGTCGCCGACACAGTCGGCCTGGCCCCGCTCGCTCAGGGTGCGCTACTCGTCGTACGCGCCTCGAAGACCGGTCGCGAACAGGTCCGGACGGCCGCCGAGTCGCTCAACCAGGTGGGCGTACGCACCCTCGGCACGGTCTTCAGCATGGCCCCCCTCACCAAGGGCAAGGGCTACGGCTACGGCAACTACGGCGATCTGCCCGCGCCCCGCCCGGCCGGACGGCGCAAGGAGTCCGCCGAGCCCGCCCTGACCCACCTCGCGGGCGACAAGTGAGCCGGGTGGAGAAATGATCCGGGTGCTCTTCGTCTGCACAGGCAACATGCACCGCTCGGCGCTCGCCGAGCGGCTGCTGGCGGCCCGGCTCGGGCCGGGCTCTGCCGTGCGGCCGGAGAGCGCCGGCACCGGGGCGCGGCACCGCAGCGGCATGGACCCGGCCACCCGGCGCGTTCTGGAGGAGCTGGGCGGTGACGGTGAGGGATTCGCCTCCCGCCCGCTCACCGAGGAACTCGTCGGCGAGGCCGGGCTGGTGCTCGGCCTCGCGCGCGAGCACCGGGAGGCCGCTGTGCGGATCTCGCCGCTGGCGATGCGCCGCTGCTTCACGCTGAAGGAGTTCGTACGGCTGGCCGACGGGGCCTCAGGGGATGTGGTGGCGGAGGCCGCCGCCCGCCGGGGTCTCGTCGGCGCGGTCCCCGGTCCGGAGGACGAGGTCGAGGATCCGTGGGGGCAGCCGCTCGACGTCCTGCGCGCCTGCGCCCAGGAGGTCGACAGGGCCGTGACCCTGCTCGCCGGGTTGCTGGACCCGGCCTCCGGGCTACTGGACGCGGGCTCCGGGCTGGTGGACCCGGCCTCAGCGAGGACGCTCTCCGGCGTCGCGGCTGGGCGCCTCTTCTGACGACAGGGTCCTGTGCCACCTACGGCATGGTGTGACGCGTACGGCAGGGTGGGCACCCGAGCGACGATGGACCTCGGGCTCACTCAGAGGACCTTCGACCCCGCCCCCACCGGACAAAACGGGCGTAGGCTCCAAGTCAGCTCTAGGCGCTCGGCGGGTGCGGGGGCTTCGCGAGATCCTGTGTGGCGCTTGCCGATAAGGGCGGGATAAAAGTTGAGTCCCCTCGACTCAGGTCTGTTGACTCGCCCACATCCTTCATGCATCCTTGAGCCTGTTCCACTCAAGTAATGCTGGAGGAATTGAAATGGCACGTGCGGTCGGCATCGACCTGGGCACGACTAACTCCGTCGTCAGCGTTCTGGAGGGCGGTGAGCCCACCGTCATCACCAACGCCGAGGGCGCCAGGACCACGCCGTCCGTCGTCGCCTTCGCCAAGAACGGTGAGGTGCTCGTCGGCGAGGTCGCGAAGCGCCAGGCGGTCACGAACGTCGACAGGACCATCCGGTCGGTCAAGCGCCACATGGGCACCGACTGGAAGATCAACCTGGACGGCAAGGACTTCAACCCGCAGCAGATCAGCGCCTTCATCCTGCAGAAGCTGAAGCGGGACGCCGAGGCGTACCTGGGTGAGAAGGTGACCGACGCGGTCATCACCGTCCCGGCGTACTTCAACGACTCCGAGCGTCAGGCGACGAAGGAGGCCGGTGAGATCGCCGGTCTGAACGTTCTGCGTATCGTCAACGAGCCGACCGCCGCAGCCCTGGCGTACGGCCTCGACAAGGACGACCAGACCATCCTCGTCTTCGACCTCGGTGGCGGCACCTTCGACGTCTCGCTGCTCGAGATCGGCGACGGCGTCGTCGAGGTGAAGGCCACCAACGGCGACAACCACCTCGGTGGTGACGACTGGGACCAGCGCGTCGTCGACTACCTGGTCAAGCAGTTCGCGGGCGGCCACGGCGTCGACCTGTCCAAGGACAAGATGGCTCTCCAGCGCCTCCGTGAGGCCGCCGAGAAGGCCAAGATCGAGCTGTCCAGCTCCACCGAGACCTCGATCAACCTGCCGTACATCACGGCGTCCGCCGAGGGCCCGCTGCACCTGGACGAGAAGCTCACGCGTGCCCAGTTCCAGCAGCTCACCGCCGACCTGCTCGAGCGCTGCAAGACCCCGTTCCACAACGTGATCAAGGACGCGGGCATCGCGCTCGGCGAGATCGACCACGTCGTCCTCGTCGGCGGCTCGACCCGTATGCCCGCCGTCGCCGAGCTCGTCAAGGAGCTGACCGGCGGCAAGGACGCCAACAAGGGCGTCAACCCGGACGAGGTCGTCGCCATCGGCGCCGTCCTGCAGGCCGGTGTTCTCAAGGGTGAGGTCAAGGACGTCCTGCTCCTCGACGTGACCCCGCTGTCCCTCGGTATCGAGACCAAGGGCGGCATCATGACCAAGCTCATCGATCGGAACACGACCATCCCGACCAAGCGGTCGGAGATCTTCACCACGGCCGAGGACAACCAGCCGTCCGTGCAGATCCAGGTCTACCAGGGCGAGCGCGAGATCGCGGCGTACAACAAGAAGCTGGGCATGTTCGAGCTGACCGGTCTGCCGCCGGCCCCGCGCGGTGTCCCGCAGATCGAGGTCGCGTTCGACATCGACGCCAACGGCATCATGCACGTCACGGCCAAGGATCTTGGTACGGGCAAGGAGCAGAAGATGACCGTCACCGGCGGCTCCTCGCTGCCGAAGGACGAGGTCGACCGCATGCGCCAGGAGGCCGAGCAGTACGCGGAGGAGGACCACCGCCGCCGCGAGGCCGCCGAGACCCGCAACCAGGGCGAGCAGCTCGTCTACCAGACCGAGAAGTTCCTCAAGGACAACGAGGACAAGGTCCCGGGCGAGATCAAGACCGAGGTCGAGGAGGCCGTCGCCGAGCTGAAGGAGAAGCTCAAGGGCGAGGACACGGCCGAGATCCGCACCGCCACGGAGAAGGTCGCCGCCGTCTCGCAGAAGCTGGGCCAGGCCATGTACGCCGACGCCCAGGCCGCGCAGGCCGCGGGTGGTGCCGGCGACGCGGGTGCCGGTCAGGCCAAGGCCGCTGACGACGACGTCGTCGACGCCGAGATCGTCGACGAGGACCGCAAGGACGGTGCCGCGTGACGGAGGAGACCCCGGGCTTCGAAGAGCAGCCCGACGTCCCCTCCGGCGCCACCTCTGAAGACGCCGAGTCGAAGGCCGCCGAGCCCAAGGAGGGCGCGGCGGCCCCGGCCGGGGACGCAACGCAGACGGTCGGCCTGACGGCAGAGCTGGACCAGGTGCGCACCGCGCTCGCCGAGCGCACCGCGGACCTCCAGCGGCTGCAGGCCGAGTTCCAGAACTACCGCCGCCGGGTCGAGCGCGACCGGATCGCGGTCAAGGAGATCGCCATCGCGAACCTCCTGACCGAGCTCCTCCCCGTGCTCGACGACATCGGCCGCGCGCGGGAGCACGGCGAACTCGTGGGCGGGTTCAAGTCGGTGGCCGAATCGTTGGAGACGGTCGCCGCCAAGATGGGCCTGCAGCAGTTCGGCAAGGAGGGCGAGCCCTTCGACCCGACGATCCACGAGGCGCTGATGCACTCGTATGCGCCCGACGTCACGGAGACGACGTGCGTGGCGATTCTGCAGCCGGGGTACCGGTTCGGCGAGCGCACCATCCGTCCCGCGCGGGTGGCCGTCGCGGAGCCGCAGCCCGGCGCGCAGACGGTCAAGGCCGAGAAGGCGGACGGTAACGACGGCTCTTCGGAAGTGGCGGACAAGGAGAACGGTGGCCCGGACGAGGGCTGACGTCATACGAACAGTACGGATCACCGTACGGACGAGGAAGGAGGGGCGTCGGGGATGAGCACCAAGGACTTCATCGAGAAGGACTTCTACAAGGTCCTCGGCGTCCCCAAGGACGCCACCGAGGCCGAGATCAAGAAGGCGTACCGGAAGCTCGCCCGCGAGTTCCACCCGGACGCCAACAAGGGCAACGCCAAGGCCGAGGAGCGCTTCAAGGAGATCTCCGAGGCGAACGACGTCCTCGGCGACCCCAAGAAGCGCAAGGAGTACGACGACGCGCGCGCCCTCTTCGGCAACGGCGGCTTCCGCCCCGGGCCGGGCGCGGGCGGCGGAACGTTCAACTTCGACCTGGGCGACCTCTTCGGTGGGGGCGCCCAGGGCGGCGCGGGCGGTGCCGGGGGATTCGGCGGCGGGCTCGGTGACGTCTTCGGGGGCCTGTTCAACCGGGGCGGCGCGGGCGCGGGTACGCGTACGCAGCCGCGGCGCGGCCAGGACATCGAGTCCGAGGTCACGCTGAGCTTCACGGAGGCGGTGGACGGCGCGACCGTCCCGCTGCGGATGTCGTCGCAGGCGCCGTGCAAGGCCTGTTCCGGCACCGGCGACAAGAACGGCACGCCGCGCGTGTGCCCGACCTGCGTCGGCACCGGCCAGGTGGCGCGCGGCTCGGGCGGCGGCTTCTCGCTGACCGATCCGTGCCCGGACTGCAAGGGCCGCGGCCTGATCGCCGAGCACCCCTGCCTGGAGTGCAATGGCAGCGGCCGCGCCAAGTCGTCCCGCACCATGCAGGTCCGCATCCCCGCGGGGGTGACGGACGGCCAGCGGATCAGGCTGCGCGGCAAGGGCGCACCCGGCGAGCGGGGCGGCCCGGCCGGCGACCTGTATGTGGTCGTGCACGTCGACGCCCACCCGGTGTTCGGCCGCAAGGGCGACAACCTCACCGTCACCGTGCCGGTCACCTTCGCGGAGGCCGCGCTCGGCGGCGAGGTGAAGGTGCCCACGCTCGGCGGCCCGCCGGTCACGCTGAAGCTGCCGCCGGGCACGCCCAACGGGCGTACGATGCGCGCCCGCGGCAAGGGCGCGGTCCGCAAGGACGGCACCCGCGGCGACCTGCTGGTCACCGTCGAGGTCGCCGTGCCGAAGGACGTGACGGGCAAGGCTCGGGACGCCCTGGAGGCGTATCGCGAGGCGACCGCGGGGGACGACCCGCGGGCGGAGCTGTTCCAGGCCGCGAAGGGAGCATGACGCAATGGACAGCCGTCGGCGGAGCCCTTACGAACTGACCGAAGAGACGCCGGTGTACGTCATCTCGGTGGCGGCCCAGCTCAGCGGTCTGCACCCGCAGACCCTGCGTCAGTACGACCGTCTCGGCCTGGTCTCGCCCGACCGCACCGCCGGCCGGGGCCGGCGCTACTCGGCCCGCGACATCGAGCTGCTCCGCCAGGTGCAGCAGCTGTCGCAGGACGAGGGCATCAACCTCGCCGGCATCAAGCGCATCATCGAGCTGGAGAACCAGGTCGTGGCGCTCCAGCAGCGCGTCGCGGAGCTCCAGGACGCGCTGGACGGCGCGGCGGCGACGATGCGGCAGCGCGAGGCGGCGGTCCACGCGTCGTACCGCCGGGACCTGGTGCCGTACCAGGAGGTGCAGCAGACCAGTGCGCTGGTGGTGTGGCGCCCGAAGCGGCAGCAGTCCCCGGACTGACGGCACGTCAAGCACGGGAAGGGGCCCGGAGGTTCAGATGAACCTCCGGGCCCCTTCACATGCCCTGCGCGGTACGCGCCGCCTCAGAGCCAGTCGTCCCAGATGCCGTACGCCTCCTGCTCCACGACCTCCTCGTTGCCGGCGGGGTCGCTGTAGACGGCCCGGTAGTAGTACAGGCCGAGCCGGTCCTCGTGCACCGTCTCGTCCAGGTGGAAGTCCGGGTCGGCGACCTTGCCCGTGGCGAACAGGGTCCAGGAGGCGGAGGCCGGGTCCCAGCGCTCCCAGCGGTAGTCCGTGTAGTCCCCGCAGGGCCTGTCGTAGATCGTGACACCGCAGCGGACGTAGAGCTCCGGGTACTGGTCCTCGGTGATGGTCGTTCCGGTCCAGCCCGGCGGCCGCGTGTCGGGCAGGGTGACGGAGACCTCGGTGAAGTGGTAGTCCTCGGGGTCGCCGTCGCTGTACTCGCCGCCCGAGGCGGCCACCCGGTAGAGGTGCTCGCGGCCGTCGGGCAGCGTCGGGCAGAGGATCTCCGTCTCGGGCATGTTCGTGCTGGTCCAGCAGTTCCTCTCCCACACCGTCTCGCCGGTGCCGGGGTCGGTCGCGCTCTGCCAGACGGTGTAGCCCGTGACGTCCTCGTCGGCCGGAGGGTTCCAGGTGAGCCGGACGCCCAGCGGGATGACCTCGGCCTTCAGGTCGCCCACGGGCCCGGGGAACTCGGTGTCCGTCGTGGTCGCCGTGGCCGGCTCGCTGGGCTGGGAGCGGTGGCCGTAGCGGTCGATCGCGACGATCCGGTACTCGTACGTGGTCTCGGAGGCTCCTGAGCCCTCCAGACAGTTCGTGTTGACGACGGTGTCGTCCCAGGCGACGTAGGCGGGGTCGAATTTGCCCCCACCGCTCGACGTGCTGTTCGTGGGCGGCTGGAGGGGCCCTTCCCCGTCCTGCGGCCAGCACTGCTCGATGGTCGTGCTCTCACCGGTCGCGGTGTCCGTCCGGACGATCTCGAAGGTGGGCAGGTGGCCGAGGTCGACGGTCCAGGGGTCGGTGCTGCTCCAGTTCAGCGAGACCCCCGGGGTCCACGCCACGCTCGCGCTGAGCTGGTACGGGGAGATCGCCTCGGTCCGCTCCGCCATGTTCAGGGCGATCTCGACGGGGGCGGAGGCGTTGCCATGGGCGTCCACCGCGCGCACCGCGTACCGGTACTCGTCCGCGACCTTCACCTGCTGCAGCGGCACCACGTCGGTCTGCGCCGTGGTCGCGCTGTCGCCGAAGGCCTTCAGCCAGGCGCCGGTCGCGGGGTCGTGCTGGAGAACCTCGTACTTGGCCACGTCCGCGTCCGCCGTCCACACCAGGTGCGGGACGCCGGAGCGGTACCCGGCGTGCGCGTCGGCCGGGACCGCCGGCGCGATCCTGTCTTCGAGCTTGAGGGTCGTGGCGGCCGAGTACACCGACCAGTTGCCGGCCGCGTCCCGGGCCCGGCCCCGGTAGGTGGCCTCGGTGCCGTCCGCGGGCTGCCCGCGGTCGCAGAACCCGCCCTTCGTGCCCGTGTACACGGTGGTCCACGCGCCGGTGCCGGGGTCCTTGCGCTGCGCCTCGTACAGGGCGATATCGGCCTGGTTCGCGACGGTCGTGACAAGCTCCGGGCCGGCGACCTTCTCGTCGTCCGCGCAGACGTCCATCTGGACGAACGGGGCGGCGGGCGGGGTCTTGTCGGGGGTGGTGACGCCCTGGTCGGCCGTGCCGGCCGACTCGTTGCCCGCTTTGTCATAGGCGCGGACCTCGTAGTAGTACGTCCCGCCGGTCTGGGGCGGAATGTCGGTGTACGAGGTGGCCGTGGTGGTGGTCAGCCTCGCCCAGTCGGAGCTTCCCTTGAGGCGCCGGTAGACCCGGTACCCCGCGAGGTCCATCTCCTTGTTCTTCGCCCAGGAGAGCTTGGCCCGGCCGGTCGCCGCGTCGTACGTGACCGCCGCACCGGTCGGCGCGAGCGGCTTCACCTTGTCGACGTCCGCCGAAGTCCTCGGCGCATAGCCGAACTTGACGTTCGCCGCGCCGGTCCAGTTGACGAAGTCGATGCGGAGGGTGTGCTTGCCCGACGGGATGGTGACGTTGACGGTCTTCTTCTGGGTCGTCGAGACGTTCTTCCAGAGGTCCACCTTGCGGGTGCCGTCGAGGTAGACGCGGATGCCGTCACGCGACTCGACCGGGAACGCGAACGGGCCGCCGGACCCGAAGTCGCGGGTCACCGTCCAGCGGACGCCGAAGTTGTTCGACGGCAGGCCGGAGGCGGGGGCTCCGGTGCCCCAGTTCTGGTCGATCTTCGAGTCGCAGTCGGTCTTCTTCGGCGTACCGGAGAAGGTGGTGTTCGCGTAGAACTGCCGCTTGTAGACGGGGGATGCGCAGGTCACCGCGGCGGAGGCGGGGACCGAGGCGAGCAGGCCCCCCGCGGTCGCGAGAACGACCGCCGAGGTCACGGCGGTCGTACGGGCACGAGTGGTCACGTATGAGGCTCTTTCAGACCCGGGCCACGCGGCGGGGATGCCGGGGCGCGGTCGGGTGAGGAGGGGCAGCGGGACCGTGGGGGAGGCCGGCGGGGTCAGGTGGGGCTGAAGGGTCCGCCGGTGCGCGCACTTTATCGGCTGGAATGGGCCCTGACCAGGTCTGATCGGAGCGCACGACCCTGACTGAAAGGGTGATATCGGACGGAATCGCCGCTCCGTTCCCTCTCTGTTCCCGAGGGGTTCACCAAGGTGTCTGCCAGGGCGTCGGCCCCGCATGGCGACGACCCGTACACGGCGTCTGCGCACCCCCTCGGTGACGAGAAGAGGTCCCACGTTGTTGATCAGGCGAAGAGCGCGTCACCTCCTGCCTCTTGTGGCTCTCCTGCCGGCCGTGTCCGCGCTGATCCTCGGCCTGGCGCCGGGGCCGACGAAGGCTCAGGGACGCTCTGGGGAGCGGGCGATCGAGGCCACGGACGAGATCCGGGCGTCCGCGGCGAGGATCGCCACCCCCTCCGGGCACTTCCGGCCCGCGCAACCGCCCCCGCTCGGGCCCAGGCCTACGGAGACCGAGGAGCAGCTGCGCAGGTCCATGAAGCTCCCGCCGCAGAACCGCCCTGCCGCCGGAACCGGTGACACGCCCCGGCGCCTGGCACCGCCCGCCCCCCAGCTCAACTTCGAGGGCCTGAACGCGGGATCGTGCTGCGCCCGGCCGCCGGACACCCACGGAGCCGTCGGCGTGAACCACTTCGTCGAGATCACCAACCACAGGGGTCTGGGCATCTTCCGGAAGTCGGACGGCGCCCTGGTCAAGAACACGACCCTGAACAGCTTCTTCGGCTACACGACGAGGACCCTCTTCGATCCCCGGATCGTCTACGACCGGCGGTGGGACCGCTGGGTCGTCTTCGCCGTGGCCTTCCAGGAGAGCGCGACGGTCCAGAACGTGTTCCTCGGCGTGTCCAGGACCTCCGACCCCACGGGCTCGTACTACCTCTACAAGTTCGACGTGCCGGAGCCGGCGGGGGACTTCTTCGACTACCCCCAGCTCGGCATGGACCAGGACGCCCTGATCGTCACCGCCAACATCTTCAGCGGGGACACCGACGCCTACCTCCGCTCGCGGGCGTTCGGCATCCCCAAGGCGGCGGCCTACAACGGCCGTTCGTTCGCGCGGCCGTACTTCGACCTCGGTACGCCGGGGACCGTGGCGCCTCCGATCGTGGAGGACAACAACGCCAACGCGTTCCTCGTGGCGGCGAGTGCCGGCGATCCGGCCCGGCTGGCGCTGTTCCGGGCCACGGGCCTCGGTCGGAGCACCGCGTCCGTCGTGCTCCAGGGCAATGTGCCGGTGCCGGCGTTCGCCGTTCCGCCGGACGCCCGCCAGCCGGGTTCGACCGACCGGCTCGACACACTGAACGCCCGCTTCCAGAACGTCAGTACCCAGATCGGCAGCCATCTGTTGAACGTCCACACCATCAATGCGGGCAACCGTGCGACGGCGAAGTGGTACCAGATCGACACGGCGACGAACACCGTCCCTGCCGGTCTCTCCGGATTCGTCTTCGAGTCCGCGACCTCGGACGACTTCAACCCTTCGGTGGCGGGCTCGGCCGTGGGCGGCACCTCGGCGAACCCGATCGGGCGGATGTTCTTCACCTGGACCGCCACCAATGTCGCGAGCGGAGTCACCCGCCAGGCGACGGTGAAGGCCGGCGGCCGCCTCGCGACCGAAGCGTCGAACGTCACCGGTGGCACGAGCTTCGCCCGGGCCACCGCTGCGTACAACCCCTCCTCCGACACCGTCGAACGCTGGGGCGACTACTCCGCCGTCTCGATCGACCCGGTGGGCACGAGCAGCTGCCCGGTCGGCCAGCGGGCGTGGTTCGTGAACGAGCGGCATGTGAGCGCGACGGTGTGGGGGTCGCGGTTCGGGAGGCTTGGGTTCTGCTAGGCACCGACAGCGGTCAGGGGCCGTGGGGCGGGAGAGCGGGCATCCCGGCCCACGGCCTGTTCAGGGTGTCGTTTCCAGTGCGGTCAGGACACGTCCAGGCGCGCCACCGTCAGCTTGGTCGTCGTGGGGGACGAGCCCGTGAGCGTGGTGCGGTAGTCCGGGGTCGCCGCGGCGTAGGCCCAGGTCAGGTCGCCGTCCGGCAGTACGGCGATGTCGCCGGCGATGCGGGAAGTGACGACCTTGTCCGCGCCGAGAAACGTGCCGTTCCAGTCGATGAGACGCATATGCGTACCCGTGAAGGTCCCGGTGCAGGTGCCGTTCGCGCACGTGGCGTTCTTCAGGGACTCCCAGGAGAGGAGCAGCTTGTTCTTTCCGTACGGGGCCACGTGGACGTTGACGTGCTCCGTGCCGGGCGCCGAGGTCAGGTGGACCGGCTTGCCGGAGAGGGTGGAACGGTTCTTCAGGAAGGCCACGGTCACCTGGTGGGTCTTCCACTTCGGGGTCACCGTCCAGCCGCGTCCGCTCGCGTCGTCCGGGTTCTTCTTGGCGGAAGCCGTGCCGCGCGATGCGTACGCCGTGACGTACCGGCCGGTGGAGGCGTTCTTGACGATCTCGCCCGTACGGCCTGCGAAGGTGCCGCCGCAGTAGCCTGCCCAGCACTGTTCGCGCTGCACGACCGGCGCGTTGTCCGGGGCGCCGATCCCCGTCGAGACCATCAGGCCCGACCGCCAGTCGTCGTGGCAGAGCGAGGTGAAGGCGCCCGACTTCTCGGCGTGCAGGGCTATGCCCTCGTTGTGGCTGCAGCCCCAGTCCCAGCCGCCGCCGAGCCTCGTGCCGGATCCACTGACGTACGCGAGCTTGTCGCCGAAGTGCCCGTCGGCCGCGCCGCCCGCGCCGTGTACGACGAAGTAGGCGCCGTACTTGGTGCCGTTCCAGGCGAGTTGGCCGTCCAGCACCGGCGAGGTGTCATGGCTGGCGGTTCCGGTCAGCTTCCGGGTCCACGCGGCCTTGGTGGCGCCCGTCTTCCACCGGACGATCGCGGCCGCCGTCTCCTTCCACTTGTTGGTGTCGGGTACGCGGGTGAGCAGTGCGAAGCCGTCGTTGTGGGCGACCAGCCCGCCCACCTCCTTCGCGCCCTTGACCACGATGTCCTTCCCGGACCGGGCGCCGGAGGCGGTCAGCGTGGTGACGTGGACGCCGTCGGACGCGGGCCAGGCGACGCGCCGCGTGCCGTTGGGTGCGACGGCCGTGACGGTACGGGTCCATTCCTTGGTGCTGTTGTAGCCGGCGGAGAGGTACGTCAGTTTGGCCGGGAGTGTGACGGTGGTGGTTGTGATGCGTGCGGCGAGGGAGCGGGTGGCGGCGGCCGTCGTGCTCTGCTTGGTGGCTTCGGCGGTCGTCCCGCTCTTGGCGGTCGCCTCCGCCGTGTCCCCGGCCGCCTGGGGAGCCGCGCTCGCGGCGGTGCTCTCCTTCGCGGCATCGGCCGTCTCACTCGCCGTGGCCTCCGCGGCCTGGCTCCCCTCGGCTTCCGTGGACCCGCCGACCACGGCCGACGCCGTTCCGTACACCGCCAGCGCCGCCACTGCCGTGCCCGCAGCCGTCAGCACTATCCGCTGCCTGCGGCCACGGCCGCCGTCGCTGCCGCGGTGGCGACCGGCGGTGATCGTTCTCGTACGGCGTCCCATGAGCGGCCATCCTTCTGAGCTGAGCTGAGGTGCTGTTGCTCGTGGGTTGCCGCGGAGGGGAGAAAGGTTGCCCATCGGCCGGTGGCGAACGCGAAGTCCAGCAGCCCGCACAGCGCCTCGGTCGCGAAGCCCCGCCCCCTCCGCTTCGGGCCCCACCCCGAAGCGGAGCCCGAAACATGACCACCGCTCAGCCGGCCAGACCGTTCGCGGCCAGCCACTGCGGGTCCGGCGCCACCGTCTGCAGTACCTCCACCAGTACGCCGTCGGGCCCGGCGACCTGGAACCGGCGCTGCCCCCACGGCTCGGTGACCAGCGGCAGGACCACCTCGAGACCGGCCGCCCGCAACCGCTCGTGCTCGGTGTCGACGTCCTCGACCAGGAAGGCGAGGAGCGTGCCGACGACCGCCTTGCCCCGCGTCGCCTCAGGCCACGACTCGTGATCGCGCTGGACGAAGTCCAGGCTCAGATTCGGGTGTTCGGGGTGCTGCGTGTTCACGTACCACCCCAGGTCGATCCCGACCTTGAACCCGAAGTGCGCACTGAACCAGGCCGCACTGCGCGCCGGATCCTCCGCCGCCACCGCCATACCGACCAATGTGAACCGCATTCCGGTCCTCCCCCTTCTCGACGACCGCCCGCCGCCAGGACGGCGCCGGGTCTGAGCCGCCAAGGGTTCCCGATCGGCGGCGGGCGATCAATGACCAGGATCGAGCCGCTGAGTTGACTGGCTCGTTCTGAGCGGAGCCGAGCCGCGGCGCGCGGCTCAGAGGCTCACGAGGACAGAGCCGAGGAAGACGAGTGGGTACGCGGCGGTCAGTGCGGTGACGGGCAGGCCGAGGAGGGTGTACGCGAGGAAGAGGAGGGTCCGGACGGCGAGTCCGTTGCGGGCGGTGATCCGGTTCGGGTCGTACGGGTCGTACGTCACCTCGATGCGCTCCGGGTCGGTGGCGACCACCTTGCCGCTGCCGTTGTACTTCCGCTTGGTTCCCGACGCGTCGGTGAACGCGTAGACCTTGGTGACGGTGGTCTCGCCGTCGGTCCCGGTCCCGTAGCTCTTCTCCTTGAAGGTGGCCACGACCGTGATGCCCCGGCGGCGCAGGAGCCACCAGTCCACCGTGGTCCGGTACACGACCAGGGCGATCGCACACCCGACGAGGAAGGGTGTGAAGGAAGCAGCCCAGAGCACCACAGGCGCCCAGTTCCCGGTTGCCGCGGTCAGCCCGAGCCCCAGGACGAACAGGCCGCCCAGGGCCAGATGAGGCGCCCGGTCCTGGGCCGCTGCCAGCCAGCGGTCCTTGCGCTTCGCCGCTGAGGGCCGAGGCTCCATCGTCACCAATTCCGCGCCGTCCACGCGTGGTTGTGTGGCATCCCGGACGGGCAGGGCCGACGTGACCGCCGCGGCGAAGGCCTGGGCGGCCTCGCCGCTCGGTGAGCGGAGGGTGTAGACGACGGCATCGGTGCTCGCGGAGCCGGAGGTCAGGACGATCTCGGTGATACGCGACTTCGGCCCGCCCGTGGTACCTGCACCCAGGTCCTGTCCGGTACGGCCTCGCGTACGCACCGTCTCTATGGCGGCGAGCGGAATACGGATCCGCGATCGTCTCCACGCCTGCTCCAACAGCACGGCGTCCCGTCTGAAACGCGCCGTGACCCGGCGCCCCCGCAACACCAGTTCGGTCATGAGGCGACCGTACGGCAGTCGCGCGGGTGCTCCACACGGCTTACGCGATCGACGGGTCCGATTCCTCGACCACCTTCCAGGAGAGGCCCTCCGGGAGGGACTGGGTGGCTTCTCTGGTTCCCCGTATCGCACCGGTCACGATCGCGGCCGCCGCAAGGGCGCACAGAAGCCAGCTCAGGGCGGCCGGCAGATCGTCGGAGCCGAAGTACAGGACCGGGGCGGCGATCAGTGCCGCGAGGAAGGCGCCGCCGAGTATCGGGGTGTGAACGGGTGCCTGGAACTTGGCGGTTCGGGGCAGGTGGCGCGCCGTCCCGTCGCCGGGGTCTGCGCGGTGGGTGCCCGTCAGGTACGGGCGGGCCTCGTCCGGGTCGGTGAGGCCCATGAGGACCTCGCCGCTGTCGGCGACGAAGGCCGCGGGCAGCTCGTCCTCGATCAGCTTCCACCGCTCGGGCCAGCACAGCCACCCTTCCTGGCCACCGAGGAGCAGCGCTGCCCGGCCCACCTCGTCGGGCGGAGCGGCCAGCCTGATCTCGCGCTCGCCCGCCCGGAGGACGAGCCAGTGGAACTGCGTGACGTTCAGTTCGCCCGGTTTGTCGCCACGCTTGAGGTAGCGCATGCGGACCGGCTCACCGAGCCGCACCCGTACGGCGTGGACCTCGCCCTTGCCGGCGTCCTCGGCCAGGACACGTAGCTTGCGTCGTTGGTCGGCCTGGCTCACCTGGCGGCGCGCGAAGCCGATGGCCTTCACGGTCACGATGAAGACCAGGATGATCACCAGCCCGCTGAGGATGCCGCCCCTGGTACCGGCTGCCAGCCGGGTGAGCGTGAACGGGGTGAGGGCGATGAGGACGGCACCCGTCGCCCGGCCGGCGTCCCGGGCGGGGAGCGGGAGCTTGCGCGGCAGTGGTGTCGCGGAATCCGTCGCGGCCTGCGACGCCGGCCCGAGCGGAGGCGCCGTACGGCAGGCAAGCGCCCAGCCGGCGGCGGCGACCGCCGCCCCGCCCAGCGCCGAGAGGATGTCCCAGCGCGGCGCCGGCGCGTCGTAGCGCGCGAAGACCAGGATCAGGGCCACGGCCGCGCAGGCGAGAGCAGCGCAGGCCAGGGCGCGGGTGACGAGGGTGGAGCGTCGCATGTGCGTCCTTCACCGGGGCGGTGGAGCCGGGGTGGGGGAGGCACCGTCTCACTGGGGGCGGGTGGCGGGATGCGCGCGGACCTGCGGCTCGCGCGGTCGAACGTGGGGGCACGAGCATGGTGGGGCGGTGGCCGCGGCGCGGGTGTCAGTTTCCCTCATGATCCGGAGGGGAGTAAAGGGCCCGACGAGCTGTCGTGGCACGCGAGTTGGCGGCGCGCCGCCGCCCATGACCGGGCGACCGGGACACCCCCACTCGCGCACACGTCACCCGCGCACACGCCACCTCCGCTCACGCCACCCGCGTGAACTCCACCAGCACCTCCGGCGGTCCGCCCGCCACCCCCCGGTACACCCCCTTGTGCGGCGTCACGTCGTCGTAGTCCCGGCCCCGGCCCACGACCACATGGGACTCGTTCGCGCGGGTGCGGTTCGTCGGGTCGTAGCCGGACCAGTCGCCCGCCCAGTACTCGACCCAGGCGTGGCTCTGGCCCGCGACCGGGCGGTGGAGCTCCGCGTCGCGTTCCGGGTGGAGGTAGCCGGAGACGTAGCGGGTCGGCAGGCCGAGGGCGCGCAGCAGGCCCGCCGTGAGGTGGGCTATGTCCTGGCACACGCCGGCTCTCTGCTCCCAGGCCTCGGTGGCGACGGTCTGGACACCCGTCGCGCCGGGGACGTACGCGACCCGGTCGGCCACGAGGTCCGAGACGGCGACCGCCGTCTCGTGCGGGTCCAGGCCGTCGGCCGCGGCACGGGCCAGGTCGGCCAGCTCCTCGGTCACGGCGGTACGCCGGGTGGGAACCGCGTACTCCAACAGGCGTGAGTTCGCCGTCAGGTCGGCCATCTCCGCCCGGGTGGGCGGGGTCGCGAGAGGCCCCGGAGGGGAGGTCTCCACCAGGCTCAGCGCCGTGATCGTCAGGTCCTCGTGCGGCTCCATCAGATCGAACCCGGTGACCTGGGTGCCCCAGTAGTCCCAGTACGACCAGGTCGCCGTGGCCGGATGGATCGTCACGCGCGCGTCCAGCGTGGTCTGGCTCGGCAGGGTCAGCGGGGTCATGCGGACCTCGTTGTGCGAGGAGACCGCCGCCTGCGCGTACGAGACGCGTGTCTCGTGCCTGATCCGGAGCCTGCTCATCCGGGGAGCCGTCGTGCTCATCGTGTCCACGGTCGTCGTCCTTCCCGTCATCTCGCTCATGCTCCTTCCTGGGCCCATTCGACCGGGCCTTGGTACGGGAAGAACCTCTCCGCGACCGCCTCCGCCGAGGCCATGCAGGCCTGCTGCAGATCGCGCAGCAGGTGCGGGAGTCCGTCCCCCAGCGCGGCCGAGTCCAGATACTCGAGGCGCGTCCGCATCCGGCCTATCGGGCGGCGCGCCGGGTCCTGGCGCGGGCGGCCGAGCGCGGCCAGGCACTCCTCCGCAGTCGTCAGCGCATGCAGCGCCGAGCGCGGGAAGTCCCTGTCCAGAAGCAGGAATTCGGCCACCCGCGGGGTGTCGCCGAAACCGCCGTACACGCGCGCGTACGCCTCGTCCGCGCCGCTCGCGCTCAGCAGCGTCGGCCAGTCGGGCGCATGGGCGGCGTCCAGGACGCGTACCGACAGCAGCCTCACCGTCATGTCGACGCGCTCCAGGCTGCGGCCGAGGACCACGAAGCGCCAGCTGTCGTCCCGGCTCATCGTCGAGTCGGCGAGGCCGAAGAAGAGCGCGGCCCGGCGGCGTACCAGCTCCAGATACGCGTACGGGCCGGTGCGGCGGGCCGCCGTGCGCTGGTCGGCGAGCGCGTGCCAGGTGGAGTTGAGGCACTCCCACATCTCTGAGGAGACGGCCTCGCGGGCGCTGCGGGCGTTGAGCCGGGCCGCGCCCAGCGCGCCCTCGATGGAGCAGGTGGTGCGGGCGTCGAAGGCCAGCTGGTCGAGCACCTGCTGCATGTCGACGGGCTCGCCGCCGGCGTCCAGGCCGAGGATCGCGTACAGCGAACGGCACGCGGTGTCCTCGTCGCGCCACGGGTCCTCGAGGAGGCGGTGCAGATACGCGTCGAGGATGCGGGCGGTCGCGTCGGCGCGCTCGACGTAGCGGCCGGTCCAGGTGAGGGCTTCGGCGATACGGGAGAGGATCACGTCGTTCACGGCGGTACCTCCTGCGCCGGAGGGCTGTCCGGAAGTCTGTCCCGGCTGTCCTAGCTGTGCTTGCTGTCCTGCAGGGATGGTCTTCACTGCTGCTGCGCCCCTTCCTGTACGCCCTGGAGGGTGGTGCCGTCGGGCCCCAGCTGGCGCGGTGCGACCGGCGGCGGGGTGCCGGCCGGTTCGTCCGCCGCGGTGGACGCGGGGCCGCCGTCCGTGAGGACCCAGGTGTCCTTCGAGCCCCCGCCCTGGCTGGAGTTGACGATGAGGTTGCCCTCCTGGAGCGCCACCCGGGTGAGGCCGCCGGGCAGCACCCATACGTCGTCGCCGTCGTTCACGGCGAACGGGCGGAGATCTATGTGGCGCGGCGCCATGCCGTCGCCCGCCAGCGTGGGCGAGGTCGACAGGGCGACGGGGCGCTGGGCGATCCAGCCACGCGGATCGGCTGCGACCTCCTTGCGGACCCGGTCCAGCGTGGCCTTGTCGGCGTGCGGCCCGATGACGATGCCCTGGCCGCCGGCGCCGTCGACGGGCTTGATGACCAGCTGGTCGAGCTGGTCGAGCACGGCCTCCAACTGCCCCGGCTCATCGGGGCGGTAGGACTCGACGTTGGGCAGAATCGGTTCCTCAGAGAGGTAGTAGCGGATCAGATCCGGCACGTACGTATAGAGCAGCTTGTCGTCCGCGATGCCGTTGCCGACCGCGTTCGCGAGCGTGACCGTGCCCGCCTGCGCGGCGCTGAGGATGCCCGGGCAGCCGATCACCGAGTCCGGCCGGAAGTGCAGCGGATCGAGAAAGTCGTCGTCGAGCCGCCGGTATACGACATGGACCGGCATCTCGCCGCGCGTCGTACGCATCCACACCCGGTTGTTGCGGCAGACCAGATCGTGCCCCTCGACCAGCTGCACACCCATCAGCCGGGCGAGCAGGGCGTGTTCGAAGTATGCGGCGTTGTTCGGCCCGGGCGTCAGCACGACCACCCGCGGATCGGTGACCCCGTCGGGCGCGGCGGCCCGCAGCGCGGCCAGCAGCCGCTGGCAGTAGCCGTCGACCGGCAGCACATGCTGCTCGGCGAAGAGCGAGGGGAAGATCCGGGTCATCGCACGCCGGTTCTCGATGACGTACGAAACCCCGGACGGCACCCGTACGTTGTCCTCGAGCACCCGGAAATCGCCCTGCTCGTCGCGTACGAGGTCGATCCCGGCGACGTGGATGCGCACCCCGCCCGGTGGCTCGACGGGCCCCGCCGCTCTGTGGAAGTGCGGCGAGTTGAGCAGCAGCCGCCACGGCACCACACCGTCCTCGAAGGCCCGGCACGGACCGTAGGCGTCGGTGAGATACGCCTCCAGCGCCCTGACGCGCTGGGCGACGCCGCGCGAGATCAGGTCCCACTCGAGCGCGTCGAGTATCCGCGGCACGAGGTCCAGCGGCCAGGGCCGCTCCTCGCCCGCGAAGGCGTAGGTCACACCCCGGTCCGTGAACGACCGCGCCATCTGGTCCGCCCTGAACCTCAGTTCGGCCGGATCCATCGGTTGCAGTGCCGCCAGCACCGGCTCATAGGCGGTCCTGACTTCACCGGGCCGCTCAAACATTTCGTCCCATGCATCGGCCAACGCGTACGCGTCAAATATGTCCGCCATGGCGCGACGTTAGATGTCATACGTAACATCCCGGTCACCCGGTGATTTCCGGCAGCTCACGGGGAGCGCGGGCCGGCGGCTACGGCTCAGTCGTCCCGGTCGAGGATCCCCGACTGGGCGATGAGGTACCCGAGTTGCGCCCGGCTGCCGCTGCCGAGTGCCGCCGCGAGTTTGGCGATGTGGGCGCGGCACGTGCGTACGTTCATGCCGAGGCGGCGGGCTATGGCCTCGTCGACGTGGCCCTCGACGAGGAGCTTGGCTATGGAGCGCTGGACGCCGGAGATGCCGTCCGTGGCGGGGGCGTAGGGAGTCTCTTCGAGCAGGGGCACCGCACGGCGCCAGAGTTGTTCGAAGACCTTCACGAGGTACTCGACCAGGCCGGGGTGGCGCAGCTCCAGGGCGACGCGGCGGTCGTCGCGCGCCGGAATGAAGGCGACGGTCCGGTCGAAGATCATGAGGCGTTCGATGAGTTCCTCGAGGGTGCGTATCTCCACCTTGCCCTTGGCCATGATCTCGGCGTAGGCGAGGGTTCCCTGGCTGTGCCGCACGGTGTGCTGGTAGAGCGTGCGCATCGAGATGCCGCGCTCGATGACGGCCTGGCCGCGCTTCAGCGCCGCGCCGAGCACGTTCTCGCTGCGGCCGCCGCCCGGCTGCACGGTGAGCACCTCGGAGTGGCATTCGGCCGTGGCGAGGTCGATGGCCGCGTTGATGCGCTCGATACCCTCGAGCACCGTCACCGCGGGGGTGGACTGGAGGTTCTGGGCGCTGAGGCCCATGAACGGCTCGAAAGAGTCGGTCAGTTCGATGGCGAAGGCCCTGCGCTCCTGGATCTCGCGCTCGATCGGATGGAGCCGTTGCGCCAGCGCCGCCGTCGGCGGAACTGGGTGAAGCCAGTCGGGGTCGTCCGGATCGGGGTGCAGGAGCGCGAGCTCCAGGAGGCAGGGAGCGGGTGCGACCTCCGTGCGCCCTATGCGCCCCAGGCGCAGAGCGTCGGCGTACAAACGCTTCCCTGCATCGCACAGTTCGGTCACCCCATGGGGATGTGTCCGTTGTGTGGTTTTTTTGTGCAAAATGCCCCCCCCTCAGGGTCCTGAACGTGCAGGAACATGATGCATCGCTTCTGTGGCTTTGACGTGGGTTGATGAGCCATCGTCTTGAAGGCGGGGGAGAGACATCTGGAAGTGAGGACGAAGCCCACTATGTGCAAGAGAATGCTTCGCACGGTGCTTGCCGTGGCCTTCTCCGCCGGATTGGTTCTCGGCGCGGTGAGCCCTCTGGATCTCGGCTGGGACAGCGCGCCGGCCTCGAGTGTCGCGACTGCACCTCCGGACCTCGGTTGGGACACGGCCCCGGCAGGCGCGGACGCATGACCATCCCACCCGACGACCGGTCCTTCCGCCGCGAAATGGCGACCGCCTATCGATCGGGCTGGCACTTCATCGACCTCGTCACGGCGATCCCCCACCGCGGCGACTCGTTGATGGTGACGCTGGTCGGTGAGCCGATCGTCGTGGTGCGCGAGGAGGACGAGGACGTACGGGCGTACCGGTGCCTGCGTCGGCCGCGGGGTGCCCCACAGCCCGTGCGGTGTGCGGTCCGGTACGGAATGATCTTTGTGAACCTCGACCAGCGGGACCATCAGCCGGTCGAGCAGGAGGCACCAGAAACTTTCTCCGCCACCCCCCGCAGTGCCTGACGCGATTCCCCCGTCGTTACAAATCGCTCAGGTGCTTCCCCCCGCAGCGGCGTCACCGTGACCTGAACACGGTGGCGCCGCTGCAGTTTGCGCCGACGCGCGGCCTGGGGTGCCCCCTGGTGGGGCGCCCACCCGCTTTTGCGCGAGCACGCGACCGGCCGTGCGATCGCGCTCCCATTGCTTCTTCTCTTGTCGATTGGCAATACTTGAGCCAAGCCTTGGCTCTTCTGTTGTCGTTTGGCAAGAGAAGTGCAGACGGGAGGTGCGTGATCGAAGCTTCGGTCTCCGAGGCCGCGGAGAGGCTGGGCGTCTCACGGCAGCGGGTGCTCGCCCTGATCCGCGACGGGCAGCTGCCGGCCCGCCTGATCGGCGGGCGCTGGGTCGTGCTGATGGAGGACGTGGACGTCCTGAGACGGGATCGGCTCGCGGGTCGGCCGATGGCCGCACGGGTGGCCTGGGGGCTGCTCGATCTTCTGGATGGCGGGAGCGCGGCTTGGCTCACGGCTTCCGAGCGCGCGCGTCTGCGGACGCGGCTGCGGGCAAGGCCGTCGGTCGTGCAGGTCGCCCACTGGGCGAGGCGGCGCAGCGAGGTGCTGTGGCTCCGCGGGCATTCCGCGGCGCTGCCGAGACTGCTCGCCTTCGAGGGCGCCGTGCCCACCGGGGCATCGGCGCCGGGGCAGGACATCGTGGATCCCGGCCGGGTGGAGGTGTACCTGAGGCAGGGCGACGCCGACAGTGCGATGCGGAAGCTGGCCCTGCGGCCCGTGTCCAGGCGTGAGGCGAACGCTGTGGTCAAGGTGCCTCAAGATCTCTGGCCATTCGAAACCGGCCCCGGGCGGGCCGCGGTCGCGCTCGACCTGTGGGAGGCGGGAGACGAGCGCTCGCGACGAACCGCCGAACGGCTGTACTCGAGGCTGCTGGATGCCCGTTTCCCAGCCTCGGAATTTCCGGCCCCGGACGAGGATGCGACATGACCGAAGGCATTCCGAGGCTGAACATCACCCCGGTCGAGCTGCCCCCGCTCGCGGGTGCAGCCGATGAGCTGTGGCGGCTGCTGCTCGACCTGGCGGAGGTGGTCGATGCTCCGTGGACACTTGTCGGTGGTCAGATGGTGATGCTGCACGGCCTGCAGCTCGGCCGCCCGTCGCCTCGTGTTTCCGTGGACATCGACACCGTCGTCGACGTACGGGCCGATCCCCGAGGCATGCGGCGTATGGTCCGCGCTCTCACGAGCCTCGGTCTCGTCCCCGCGGGCGCACCCGGCCCGAACGGGCTGATGCACCGATACGTGAAGCCGGGTACGGAGATCGCGGTGGATCTCGATGCGCCCGCCACGTCTGTGGACGTGCTGGTCCCCGAGGGGCTGGGGCCTTCCGCGGACGTGACCACGAGCCCTCAGGGCCGCGCCTTTCCTGCTCCCGGAGCGACGCAGGCACTGGCGCGCACGGAACTGGTACCGGTGTCGTACGAAGGCAGGACCGCGACGGTTCCACGGCCGAACCTGCTCGGCGCCATCGTCGGCAAGGCTGTCGGAGCCGTCGCCGACAGCCGGGAACCGGAACGCCACCTCCGGGATCTCGCCTTCCTGTGCAGTCTTGTGGAGGATCCGTTTGCGCTGGCGGAAGGAGTCACGCCCAAGGACCGCAAACGAATCCGCCAGGCGGCGAGGAAGCTTGAGATCTCGTCCCCGTACTGGAACGGGCTGGACGATCACGGTGATGACGCCCGAGCGACCTGGCAGGTGCTCATGGGGGCATGAGGCAGCGTCGGACGCATGCCCATAGCGGCCGTAGTGATCAGCCGCGGCCCATCGCCGCCGTCAGGCGTATCTCGATCGCCACGCGGTCCGGGTTCGGGGACGGCGTGCGGCCGTAGCGCTGCTCGTAGCGGCGCTCGGCCTCCGCGATGCGGGCCGGCTCCGTGTGCACGGTCGCGCGACCCTCGAGGGTCGCCCACCGGCGACCGTCGACCTGGCACACCGCGACCCGCGCACCCTCGGCCCCGGCGGCCAGTACGTGCCCCACCTTCGCGCTCGACTTGTTCGTGATCACGCGCGCCAGGCCCGCCTCAGGGTCGTACGTCACCCCGACCGGCACCACGTGCGGCGTGCCGTCGGGCCTGAGCGTCGTCAACGTGCACAGGTGCCGCTCTCGCCAGAAGCTGAGGTAGGCGGGGTCGGGACGAAGCGGATCGACGGGGTACGCAGCCATGGGTGCGAATGTACTTCGTACTTCCCCGAGCAGTGTTGAGTGGAATAGACTCAACTTTGTGTACGTTGGCAAAGTCAGCTTGAGGATGGGCTGACACCAAGGAGGAGACAGCGAACGTGGACGCCGAGCTGACCAACAGGAGCCGGGACGCGCTTGGCGCGGCGAGCAACCGGGCCGTGACCGAGGGGCATCCGGATCTGACCCCCGCCCACCTGCTCCTCGCGCTGCTCGAGGGCCAGGACAACGAGAACATCACCGACCTGCTCGCCGCGGTCGAGGCCGACATGGCCGCCGTGCGCGCGGGCACCGAGCGCCTGCTCTCCGCGCTGCCCAGCGTCACCGGCTCCACCGTCGCACCGCCGCAGCCCAACCGCGACCTGCTGGCCGTCATCGCCGACGCCACGGAGCGCGCGAAGAGTCTCGGCGACGACTACATCTCCACGGAGCACCTGCTCATCGGCATCGCCGCGAAGGGCGGCCAGGCCGGGGAGCTGCTCTCCCAGCAGGGCGCTACCGCCAAGAAGCTGCTGGACGCTTTCCAGAAGACGAGGGGAGGGCGCCGGGTGACCACACCGGACCCGGAGGGTCAGTACAAGGCCCTGGAGAAGTTCGGTACGGACTTCACCGCGGCCGCGCGCGACGGCAAGCTCGACCCCGTCATCGGGCGGGACCAGGAGATCCGCCGCGTGGTGCAGGTGCTGTCCCGCCGTACGAAGAACAACCCCGTGCTCATCGGTGAGCCCGGCGTCGGCAAGACCGCCGTCGTCGAGGGCCTCGCCCAGCGCATCGTGAAGGGCGACGTGCCCGAGTCGCTGAAGAACAAGCGGCTCGTGGCGCTGGACATCGGCGCGATGGTCGCGGGCGCCAAGTACCGCGGCGAGTTCGAGGAGCGCCTGAAGACCGTCCTCGCCGAGATCAAGGACAGCGACGGGCAGATCATCACGTTCATCGACGAGCTGCACACCGTCGTGGGCGCGGGCGCCGGCGGCGACTCCGCCATGGACGCGGGCAACATGCTCAAGCCCATGCTGGCCCGCGGCGAGCTGCGCATGGTGGGCGCGACCACGCTCGACGAGTACCGCGAACGCATCGAGAAGGACCCGGCCCTGGAGCGCCGCTTCCAGCAGGTCCTGGTCGCCGAGCCCACCGTCGAGGACACCATCGCGATCCTCCGCGGCCTCAAGGGGCGGTACGAGGCCCATCACAAGGTGCAGATCGCGGACAGCGCTCTCGTGGCCGCCGCGACCCTGTCCGACCGGTACATCACCTCGCGGTTCCTCCCCGACAAGGCCATCGACCTGGTCGACGAGTCCGCGTCCCGGCTCCGTATGGAGATCGACTCCTCGCCCGTCGAGATCGACGAGCTCCAGCGGGCAGTGGACCGCCTGAAGATGGAGGAGCTGGCGCTCGAGAAGGAGACCGATCCGGCCTCCCGCGAGCGGCTGGAGAAGCTGCGCCGCGACCTCGCCGACAAGGAGGAGGAGCTGCGCGGGCTGACCGCACGCTGGGAGAAGGAGAAGCAGTCCCTCAACCGCGTCGGTGAGCTGAAGGAGAAGCTCGACGAGCTGCGCGGCCAGGCCGAACGCGCCCAGCGCGACGGCGACTTCGACACCGCGTCCAAGCTGCTGTACGGCGAGATCCCGGCCCTGGAGCGCGACCTGGAGGCCGCGTCCGAGGCCGAGGAGGAGGCCTCCAAGGACACGATGGTCAAGGACGAGGTCGGCGCCGACGACATCGCCGAGGTGGTCGGCGCCTGGACCGGCATCCCCGCAGGCCGGCTCCTCGAAGGCGAGACGCAGAAGCTGCTGCGCATGGAGGACGAGATCGGTCGGCGCCTCATCGGCCAGACCGAGGCCGTACGGGCCGTCTCCGACGCCGTACGCCGCACCCGCGCCGGCATCGCCGACCCGGACCGGCCCACCGGCTCGTTCCTCTTCCTCGGCCCGACGGGCGTCGGCAAGACCGAGCTCGCCAAGGCCCTCGCCGACTTCCTCTTCGACGACGAGCGGGCCATGGTCCGCATCGACATGAGCGAGTACGGCGAGAAGCACAGCGTCGCCCGGCTCGTCGGTGCGCCTCCCGGCTACGTCGGCTACGAGGAGGGCGGCCAGCTCACCGAGGCCGTACGCCGCCGCCCGTACTCGGTGATCCTCCTGGACGAGGTCGAGAAGGCGCACCCCGAGGTCTTCGACATCCTGCTGCAGGTCCTCGACGACGGGCGGCTGACCGACGGCCAGGGGCGGACGGTGGACTTCCGCAACACCATCCTCGTCCTGACCTCGAACCTCGGCAGCCAGTTCCTCGTCGATCCGACGACCGGCGAGCAGGAGAAGAAGGAACAGGTCCTGGAGATCGTCCGCGCGTCCTTCAAGCCGGAGTTCCTCAACCGGCTCGACGACATCGTGGTCTTCTCCGCCCTGGACAAGGACGAGCTGCAGCGCATCGCCAAGCTCCAGATCGACCGGCTCGCGAAGCGGCTGGCCGAACGGCGCCTCACGCTGGAGGTCACGCCCGAGGCGCTGGCCTGGCTCGCGGACGAGGGCAACGACCCGGCGTACGGGGCACGGCCGCTGCGCCGCCTCGTGCAGACCGCCATCGGCGACCGGCTCGCGAAGGAGATCCTCGCCGGCGAGGTCAAGGACGGCGACACGGTCCGCGTCGACGTCTTCGGCGACGGGCTGCTCGTCGGTCCGGCCACCGGCAAGACGCTCTGACCGGAAAGTCCGGTGACCGCAGGTCACCGGCGGGACGCTCTGAGCGGAATCCGGCCACGGATACCCGAACCACCGGGGGCGGGGCTTGCCATGCCCCGCCCCTCCTGAGGGAGGATGGCGAGATCCGTACGAAGGGAAAAACACGGTGAGCATCGACCCGTCCTCGATTCCGAACTTCGGGGGCCAGCCGGGGCCGCAACAGCCCCAAGGACCGGCGGGCCCCGTCGTCCCGGATCAGGACCTCGTGAAGCAGCTCCTGGAGCAGATGGAGCTGAAGTACGTCGTCGACGACGAGGGTGACCTCGCGGCGCCGTGGGAGCAGTTCCGTACGTATTTCATGTTCCGCGGCGAGGGCGACCAGCAGGTTTTCTCTGTGCGTACGTTCTACGACCGGCCGCACCAGATCGACGAGAAGCCGCAGCTGCTCGAGTCCATCGACGACTGGAACCGCCGCACCCTGTGGCCCAAGGTCTACACCCACACGCACGACGACGGCACGGTCCGTCTCATCGGCGAGGCGCAGATGCTGGTCGGCACCGGTGTCAGCCTGGAGCACTTCGTGTCGTCGACCGTCAGCTGGGTGCGGGCCGCCATCGAGTTCGACCGCTGGCTCGTCGAGCAGCTGGGGCTCGAGAAGGAGATCGACAACACCGAGAAGCCCGAAGACGAGGACGACGAGTAGACCACGCTCGCGTCACAGAGGGGTATGGGCGATCGCGACCAGATACGCGCCGTACGCCATCGAGAGCCCGGCCAGGGCGCCGACCACCAGGACGGCGTGCAGCGGCCGGGCTCTCGCCGTCCGTGCGAGCGCGCACGCGAGCGGCAGCAGCAGCGGGAACGCAGGCAGCAGGAAGCGCGGCTTGGACTCGAAGAACCCCGAGCCGGCGATGGTGATCAGCAGCAGGGCGCCGCTGTGGACGAGCAGCGGAAGCGGTGCGCGGTCGGCGATCAGCAGCGCGTACAGGAGCACGCCGGCCGCGACGATCACCATCGTCATGGGGAAGACCAGCCGGTCGCCTTCGAGCAGCAGATGCCTGACGAACAGAAGCGAGTCGGCACCGAAGTCGAAGCGCGAACCCCAGCCGCGCTGCACCGCGAAGTAGCCGCCGAGCGGATCCCCCTTGCGAAATCCGACCCACAGGACGAAGGCGCACCAGCCGACCGGAGCGAGCGCGGCGCCCGTCCACAGGCTGTGGGGAACGCGGCCGCGGCGCTTCCACACCTCGCACCCGGCCGCGGCGACGACCGCGGCGGCCACCGCGAACCCGTTGGGACGCGAGGCCCCGGCGAGCGCCGCCAGCACCCCCGCCCACAGCCAGCGCCCGGTGAGTACCGCGTACAGCGACCAGGCGGCGAAGGCGGTGAGCACCGGCTCGGTGTAGGCCATGGAGAGGACGACCGAGTGGGGGAGCAGGCCCCACAGAAGGACCAGCAGGGTGGCTACGCCGTGTCCGTGCAGCAGCACCCCGATCCGGTACATGCCCCATGCGGCGGCCATGGCGGCCGTCCAGGACACCAGCAGTCCGGCGGCGCCCCCGCTGACCGGGACGACGGCGGTGACCATCCGCACGAGGCCGGGGTAGAGCGGGAAGAACGCCAGGTCGCTGTGGATGACACCCGGCTCGAAGTGCAGGGTGCGGCCGTACCCGTGGACGGCGATCCCGAGGTACCACAGGGAGTCCCAGGACCGTCCCAGCAGCGCGAACGTGCTCTTCCCGGTGAGATGCGCGGCGGCCGCGAGGACGAAAACGCCGCACAGCCGGGCAGCGACGAAGAGCCCGAGAGCCGTGGCCGCCGTCGCCATGAGGCGTTCCGTCCGGGGTCCCACCAGGCGCCTGAGGCGCTGGTGGAGGCCCGGGTGGGCACAACTCGCGGTACCGGCCGCCTCGAGCGGAGCAGGGGCAACAGTGCGCGGGAAGGTCACATCCGCACCCTCTGTCCACCGACACGCCAGCGCGAGCGGAAATCCCCCAGTCGGGTGCGCGGCCGACCGCCTACGCCCTGAGGCGCTTCACGGCCTCCTCCAGGACCTCCTTCTGCTTGCAGAACGCGAAGCGGACGAAGGGCGCTCCCGCGGCCCGGTGGTCGTAGAACACGGCGTTGGGGATGGCGACGACACCGGCGCGCTCCGGTAGCGCCCGGCAGAACGCGAAGCCGTCGGACTCGCCGAGCGGCCGGATGTCGGTCGTCACGAAGTACGTTCCGGCCGGCCGGTAGACCGCGAACCCCGCCTCCGCCAGCCCCTCGCTGAGCAGGTCGCGCTTCTCCTGCATGTCGCGGCGGAAGCTCTCGAAGTACGTGTCGGGAAGCGCGAGCGCCTCGGCCACCGCGTACTGGAACGGTCCGGACGAGACGTACGTCAGGAACTGCTTGGCCGAGCGGACCGCGGTCACCAGCTCCGCCGGGGCCGTCACCCAGCCGACCTTCCAGCCGGTGAACGAGAACGTCTTGCCCGCAGAACCGATGGTGACCGTCCGCTCACGCATCCCCGGGAACGTGGCCAGCGGGATGTGCTCCGCGTCGTCGAAGACCAGATGCTCGTACACCTCGTCCGTGACGACGAGGAGGTCTCGCTCCACGGCCAGCTCCGCGATCGCGGTGAGCTCCTCGCGGGTGAGCACCGTGCCGGTCGGGTTGTGCGGAGTGTTGATCAGCAGCAGGCGCGTGCGGGCCGTGACCGCGTCGCGCAGCTCGTCGAGGTCCAGCCGGAACCGCCTGTGCACGGCGTCCGCGTCGCCCGGGTCACCGTGGGGGCTCGGATACGGCTCCTCGTGCGGGCGCAGCGTGACGGGCACGCGGGTGCCGCCTGCCATCGCGATGCACGCGGCGTACGAGTCGTAGTACGGCTCGAGCGCCACCACCTCGTCGCCGGGCTCCAGCAGCGCAAGGAGCGAGGCCGCGATCGCCTCCGTCGCGCCCGCCGTGACGAGGACCTCGGTGTCCGGGTCGTACGACAGCCCGTACCGGCGCTGCTGGTGCGCGGCGACGGCCTGGCGCAGCTCCGGCACGCCCGGGCCCGGCGGGTACTGGTTGCCGCGCCCGTCGCGCAGCGCCCTGACCGCGGCCTCGCGGACCTCCTCCGGGCCGTCGGTGTCGGGGAAGCCCTGGCCGAGGTTGATCGAGCCGGTCCGTACGGCGAGCGCGGACATCTCCGCGAAGATCGTCGTACCGAACTCGGCGAGACGGCGGTTGAGCAGGGGGCGCCGTTCCGTGCCGGAGGCGGCGGGGGAGCCGGAAGAGGAGGTCATGGCGGCCATCCTGCGCCGAAGCTCTGGACTTCCTCAACTCTGCTTTGGCCCCGCAAGGCCGGGGGCATCCCCAAGCCACGCAGGAAGCGAGGGTCCACGGGGGGCCTGCTTCGGGGGAACGAAAGGAGGGATGCAGCCATGGCAGTAGGCATCATCCTGGCGGCAGTGGTCGTTTTCGCGATCATTCTGATGCTCGTGGCGGCGACGAAGGGCGACAACAGAAGGGCCGGACGGAAGGCCGCACGGGGTTCGCGTGCGCGGGGTTCGTCGGACGGTGGCTGGTGGGCCGCCGGGGGCGTGGACCCCGGCGGGTCTTCGTCCTGCAGCAGCAGCTCGTCGTGCGGGGGTGGCTCTTCGTGTGGCGGCGGTGGTGGCGGCGGCGGAGGCTGCGGAGGCGGCTCCTGACGCGACCGGTCACCGCACGGGGTCACTGGAGCGCGCTACACAGAAGTGCGGAGCCCGGCGACGCGCGGTGACTGGAGCGCGCTACACACGGTGGCGAAGCCGGACGCGCGAACTGACGGTTCCAGGACAACTGGAGCGCGCTACACCCGTACGTGACACACCCGTCCGTACGACGCCGGTTCGGCGCCAGCAGCGGTTCGGTCTCCCTGGCAGAACAGCGCCCGCAGGGCAAGTCCCCTGCGGGCGCTATGCAGTTGAACAGGTGAGCAGTGGAGCCCTCGCGGGGATGGAAAGCTTGCCAAGTTGGGTAAAAGCGCTGTGACACCGCTGTTGTTCATGATTTCCTTTTAACCGTCAACATAGCCGCTCTTAACAGTCAACACAGCTTTCCGTGACCGTCAACGCAGCCCTCGGGGGACCTTCTCGTGGGCACGAGTCGGCGCACCGATCGCCCGGTGTCCGACCGGGCAGATCTCCTGGTGTCTTCCGGGGGCGCGCCGGCCTCCCCCTCTTTTGCGTGTTTATGCGGAGCCCCCATGCTCACCACCCTCAACACCGCCTATACCGACACGCGCGCGGCCGACCTCGCCTGGGCACTCGGAAGGGAGCCGCTCCCCGCGCTCGCCACTCTCGACGTCGAACTCCCAGGCGCAAATTTGCAGTTGAGGCTCCTCGGCGCGTCCCACCAGGTGCTCCTGGAGGAGGAGCACGGCACCTGCTCGGAGACCGTCGCCTGCATCCCGGGCAGCAGCACGCCGCTGCCGCTCGGGGTCGCCAAGCGCGTCGGCGACTGGGAGTACGAGTTCGCGGCGCGCGTCGAGACGCTCTCACCGGGCTCCTTCGCCGGACGCGCACAGGAGCTCCTCGCGCTGGTCGCCGACCATCCGAACGGCCTGGCGGGCGTCTTCCCCGGCAGTCCCTACGCGTTCACCGCGATGCTGGCCCAGCGCAACGAGGGGCAGGTGCACTGGCGTACGTGGCATGCGTACCCGCAGGAGGGGCAGCTTGTGGCGACCCGTACGCGCGTGGGAGTCAGGGTGCCGGCCGTGCTGTGACGACCACCCCGTTGTGTCCCCCGTTGTGACTGCCCTGTTGTGACCGCTCCGTTGTCCCCGCCCCGTTGTGACCGCCTCTTTTTGTGATCGGCGTGCCGTTTTCGGTGTGTTATGTCCGCTATGCCGTTGTCGGTCTGTTGTGTCCGTGTGTGGTGAACGCCCTTCTGGGGAAAGTGCGTTGAGATGTAGCCGAGTATGCGTTCGGCGCACCAGTTTCCACGCGTGTGGGTGACTGGACGCTGCCGTGCGGTGACGTAGCGTTCGCAGCGTGGTGGATACATCAGCGCGCGCCGCACCGACGGGCTCCCCGCCGTCCAGGAGCAGGGAGAGACCGGCGCCCCTGCCCGTGCGCTCCGAGACTGGACGGTTCTTCGTTCTCCTCGGCGCCTTCATCTGTGCGGCCTGCGGTCTTGTATACGAACTCGAACTGGTCGCCATCGCGACGTACTTGACAGGCGACTCGGTCACCCAGACCTCGGTCGTCCTGTCCGTGATGGTCTTCGCCATGGGGATCGGATCGCTCGCCGCCAAGCGGCTGCGGTGCAGGGCGGCGGCCGGATTCGGCGCGGTCGAGGCGGTGCTCGCGCTCGTCGGCGGGTGCAGCGCGATGGCGTTGTATGCGGTCTTCGCCTGGACCGGATCCCTCGGGGGAGCCTGGGCCGGCGGACCTCGGTATCTGCTGGTGGCGCTCTCACTGGTCATCGGCGTGCTCATCGGCGCCGAAGTGCCGCTGCTGATGGTGCTGATCCAGCGCATCCGTCGGCAGGACGCAGGAGGCGCGGTCGCCGATCTCTTCGCCGCCGACTATGTGGGTGCGCTGATCGGGGGGCTCGCCTTCCCGTTCCTTCTCCTCCCGCTGTACGGGCAGTTGACGGGTGCGCTGCTCACCGGCGCGGTCAATGCGCTCACGGGCGCCGCGCTGGTACTCGGCCTGTTCCGGCGGGACCTGTCGGTGCGCAGCCGGCGCACGCTGATCGCCGTCAACGCGGCTGTGCTCGCCCTGCTCGCCACGGGTGTCGCCCTCGTCGACGACTTCGAGCAGGCGGCACGGGAGGCCATGTACGGTCCGCACGTCCGGGCCGTCGTCCGGACCGACGAACAGGAGATCGTTCTCACCGCTGGCAGGAACGGTTCTGTGGATCTTTTCTTCGATGGGCGGCTGCAGATGAGCAGCCTCGACGAGCGCCGCTATCACGAGGCGCTGGTCCAGCCCGCGATGAACGGCCCGCACGCGCACGTGCTCATCCTCGGCGGAGGCGACGGCCTCGCGGCCCGCGAAGTGCTGCGGTACAGCGGGGTGCGGCGGGTGGACGTGGTCGAACTCGACGCGGGCGTCGTGCGGCTGGCACGCACCGATCCGGCGCTCAGCGCGCTGAACGGGCACGTGTACCGGGATCCTCGGGTGAACGTCATCGGCGGCGGTGCCTTCCATCGGCTGCGCGGCATGGACCATACGTACGACGTGGTGATCTCGGATCTGCCCGATCCCGCTCTCACGAGGAGCGCGAAGCTCTACTCCCAGGAGTTCTACGGGCTGGTCTCGCGGGTGCTGGCCGACGACGGGCGGCTCGTGGTCCACGCAGGCTCCGCGAGCTCCCGCCCTCGCGTCTTCTGGACGGTCGAGGCGACCGTCCGCTCCGCCGGGCTGCGGACCGCGCCGTACCGCGTGGAGGGGCGGCTCACCCGTTCCGCTTCCCTGCTCGATCGTGTGTCGAGTGGTTCGCGTGCGCCGCACGACTGGGCGTTCGTGCTGGCCGGCCGTACGCGGCCGCTTCTGGCGCTCGACCCGGCGGGGCCACCGCCCCACTCGCTCACCCAGTCCGTGCTGGACACGGGTGCGCGGGAGCTCGGGCGGGCGCGGCTGGCGGGGCTGCCGCCTTCGACGTTGGTGCATCCGCGGTATGGGGCGGGGAACTGAGGGGCCGGGGTCTGTGGGGCGGTGGCTTCGCCGGGGTTGCTGCATTCGCTGGGGCGGTGGGGCGCTGGGTCTGCCGGCGTTGCTCGGTTCGCAATGTGTGGGACTTCTGCGCGGACGCAGGTACAGGGGGCGGTTGTCGTGAGTAGGCTCGGCGGCATGGAGCATGAGGTGTTCGTTCCGGTTCCGGTGGAGCCTCTGCGGGAGGTGCTGGAGGACCCCGTGCGGGTCGCCCGCGCGGTCCCCGGGCTCCAACAGGATGCGGGGGAGCCGCCCGTGTCCGGCCGCCTCAAGGTCCGCATCGGCGGCCACACGATCACGTACCGCGGTGCGCTGCGGCTCAGCGGGCAGGCCGACGGGTCGTACGCCGTCGAGGGCGAGGCCACGGAGGCCCGGGGCACTGGCGGCATCAAACTCGCCCTGACGCTTGGCCTCACCCCCACGGACGAGGGCACGACGCTCGCGTTCAGCGCGACCGCGACCGCGGACGGCCGCGCCGCCGAACTCAGCCCCGAGTCGGTGGAGTCGGGGGTGCGGCGGCTGCTGAACCGGTTCGGGGAGGGATTGGCGGCGGGGGCCGGGCCCGGCGCCGGTTCGGAAGTGGTTGAGGACGCCTCGGACTCCGAGGGTGCGAGGCCGGCCGAGCCAGTGGAGGCTGAGCCGGCGGAGGCCGGGCCCGCGGAGGCCGGGCCCGCGGAGGCCGGGCCCGCGGAGGCCGGGCCCACGGAGGCTGAGTCCTCAGAGCCTGCGGAGCCCGGAGTGTCGGTCTTCGAGCCCGAGGTGCCGCCGTCGTCGCTGGATCCCTTCGCGGAGGACGAGGAGGTGCCGGGGGCCGAGCCTCCGGCGGAGGCCGCGCATGCGCGTCGGACGATGATCGGGCGCAGCGCGGAGGAGGTTGACCATGCGCCGCCGCGCGGGCGGTACGCGCCTGTGCCGGCGCCGGAGTCGATCTCCACGACGGCTACGTTGCGGTGGGTGGCGCCGGCCGCGGCGCTCGTCGTCGCCTCGGCGATCGTCGTGGGCCGGGCGCTGCGACGGCGCCGGGGCTGATCTCCTCTTTGTGGCCGTTGCGGGCAGGCGTTCCGCAGGGCTGGGGCGCCTCCCAGCGTTAACTGGGGGAGGGTGGGCGCAACCCACGACGGCGGGCGCCCTCGCGTCGTACCTGTGGCGCGGCCCCGCCGGGGCCCCGGAGCTCGCGCCGGGACGGCGCGTAGGGTCGGCAACGTGAGTAGTGGAGACATCACGCTGACCGCGGGCAACGCGGAGGTGACCGTGCAGCCTGCCAACGGCTGCCGACTCGGAAGTCTGCGGACCGCCGGCATCGAACTGCTGCGCCAGGGCGACCGCTACGGCTGCTTCCCCATGGTCCCGTGGTGCGGCCGGATCAGGAACGGCCGCTTCCGGGACGGAGCCGTCGTCCACCAGATGCCGCTCAACGCCGCACCGCACGCCATCCACGGCACGGCCCGCGACGGCAAGTGGCGCACGGGCCGCGTGGAGGAGTCGTCGGCCGTGTTCACGTACGACCTCACGGACCCCTGGCCCTACCCGGCGCGCCTCACCCAGGTCGTCGAGCTGGCGGAGGACGCGCTGACGCTGACCATGTCCGTCGAGACGTACGAGTCCACCTTCCCGGCCCAGGCCGGCTGGCACCCCTGGTTCAACCGCAATCTGGGCGGCGAGGACGTGCGCCTGGACTACGCGCCGGCGTGGCAGGAGGAGCGCGGCAGCGATCATCTGCCGACCGGGCGGCGGATCGCCCCGCGGCCGGGTCCCTGGGACGACTGCTTCGGGATGCCCGACGGCGTCGATGTCACCCTGACCTGGCCCGGGCAGCTGGAGCTGAACGTCAAGAGCCGCGAGCAGTGGGTCGTCGTCTACGACGAGCAGAAGGAGGCCGTGTGCGTGGAGCCGCAGACCGGGCCCCCCGACGGCCTCAACTCGGCCCCGCGCTTCGTCACCCCTCTCGAGCCGCTGGAGACGGCGACGACCTGGACCTGGCGGCGCCTTTAAGCTGACAGGCATGAGTGACGTACGCGGCGCGCTGCTGCAGCAGATCAAGGACAAGGCCGTGGTGCACGGCAAGGTGACCCTCTCCTCGGGTCTTGAGGCCGACTACTACGTGGACCTGCGCCGGGTCACCCTTGACGGCGTCGCCGCACCCCTGGTCGGTCAGGTCATGCTCGACCTGACCGCCGAGCTCGAGTACGACGCGGTCGGCGGCCTCACCATGGGCGCCGACCCGGTCGCCGCGTCGATGCTGCACGCGGCCGCCGCCCGTGGAAAGACCCTCGACGCGTTCGTCGTGCGCAAGGCCGCCAAGGCCCACGGCATGCAGCGGCAGGTCGAGGGTCCGGAGATCAAGGGCCGCCGCGTCCTCGTCGTCGAGGACACGTCGACGACCGGCGGCTCGCCGCTCACCGCCGTCGAAGCGGTCCGGGCGGCCGGTGCCGAGGTGGTCGCCGTCGCGACGATCGTCGACCGCGCGACCGGGGCCGCCGAGAAGATCTCCGAGGGCGCCGGTGTGCCGTATCTCTTCGCCTTCTCCAAGGACGAGCTGGGGCTCGACTGAGGGCGGATCCGACCGGCCACTACGGAATGCATGCAGTCGACGTCAATTCGTGACGCGGTGGCGGAGGTCCGTCATTAGGTCTCTGACCTGCGGCTTTGTTGGAGGGCGGGGGGTTTCACGTGAAACCTTCCGCCCTTTGCGCGTAGAAGGTCCCGTCCGTGGCTGGAGGAATCCGCCAGGTCTGGAAAGATGTGCCACGACGATGACGTCGCCCCCTAGGTCAGGGCTCCGAAGCAAGCCGACCCGCACATCACAAGGAGCGGACAGATGCCCATCGCAACCCCCGAGGTCTACACCGAGATGCTCGACCGGGCGAAGGCAGGCAAGTTCGCCTACCCGGCCATCAATGTGACCTCCTCGCAGACCCTGCACGCGGCGCTGCGCGGCTTCGCGGAGGCGGAGAGCGACGGCATCATCCAGATCTCCACCGGTGGCGCGGAGTTCCTGGGCGGCCAGTACAGCAAGGACATGGTGACCGGCGCGGTCGCGCTCGCCGAGTTCGCGCACGTCGTCGCCAAGAAGTACGACATCACCGTCGCGCTGCACACCGACCACTGCCCGAAGGACAAGCTGGACGGCTATGTCCGCCCGCTGCTCGAGATCTCCGCCGAGCGCGTCAAGGCCGGTCAGAACCCGCTCTTCCAGTCGCACATGTGGGACGGCTCCGCCGAGACCCTCGCCGACAACCTGGCCATCGCCCAGGAGCTGCTCG
Source organism: Streptomyces sp. NPDC002896 (assembly GCF_040295225.1). Lineage (NCBI taxonomy): Bacteria > Bacillati > Actinomycetota > Actinomycetes > Kitasatosporales > Streptomycetaceae > Streptomyces > Streptomyces sp. NPDC002896. Next base: position 296,529 of record NZ_JBEOVA010000005.1, read on the forward strand.
CCAAGGCCGCCGCCGCCAAGATCATCCTCGAGGTGGAGATCACCCCCACCGGCGGTGAGGAGGACGGCGTCACCCACGAGATCAACGACGAGCTGTACACCACCGTCGAGGACGCGATCCGCACCGCCGAGGCGCTCGGCCTGGGTGAGAAGGGCCGCTACCTGCTGGCCGCCTCCTTCGGCAACGTCCACGGCGTCTACAAGCCGGGCAACGTCGTGCTCCGCCCCGAGCTGCTCAAGGACCTGCAGGCCGGCGTCGCCGCGAAGTTCGGCAAGCAGGACCCGTTCGACTTCGTCTTCCACGGCGGTTCCGGCTCCACGGCCGAGGAGATCGCCACTGCCCTGGAGAACGGCGTCGTGAAGATGAACCTCGACACCGACACCCAGTACGCCTTCACCCGCCCGGTCGCGGACCACATGTTCAAGAACTACGACGGCGTGCTGAAGGTCGACGGCGAGGTCGGCTCCAAGAAGACCTACGACCCGCGTACCTGGGGCAAGTCCGCCGAGGCAGGCATGGCCAAGCGCGTCAGCGAGGCCTGCGCCAACCTGCGCTCCGCCGGCACCAAGCTGAAGTAACAGCCTGCATGACCGGCTGAGTCTTCGGCTGCCTGTGCGTATCCGGGCCCGGCACCCCCCAGGGGTGCCGGGCCCGTCTGCGCGGCAAGGCAGACTGGGGCCATGGCCATTCACGAGAATCTGCTCGGGGGACCGCCCCCGACCCATCTGCCCGACGACCCGGAGCCCCGTGAGCTCCTGGCGAGCGGGGCGGCGCCGGCCGACGTAGCCGCGAAGCACCCGACATCGTCGCTGGCCTGGGCTCAGCTGGCCGACGACGCGTTCCAGGGCGGCCGTGTCGTCGAGTCGTACGCGTATGCACGCACCGGTTACCACCGGGGGCTGGACGCGCTGCGCCGCAGCGGCTGGAAGGGCCACGGCCCGGTGCCGTGGGAGCACGAGCCGAACCGCGGCTTCCTGCGTGCCCTGCACGCCCTCGCCCGCGCCGCGCAGGCGATCGGCGAGCAGGAGGAGTACGAGCGCTGCTCCCAGTTCCTGAAGGACTCCTCGCCGACGGCGGCCCAGACGCTGAGCTGAGCCCCGCGGTACCCCTGAGACCCGTCTGGCCAAAGTGACCCAGGCGGGTCTTGCCGTCTCCGGGGGCCGTTGCGAAAGAATGCCTGTGGGGACCGGGGCCCCCGTGCCGGCACGGCAGGGGCGGACCGCTACCTGGAGTCCACAGGAGACAGAAATGTCCCACGAGGTGATCCATGGGGACGGGGCGCACGAGCCCGAGACCCCCAACCTCGACTTCGCAGGCACCACCCCGTACGAGGACTACGTCCAGGCGGACGTCCTCACCCACCTCCAGCACCCCCTCTCGGACGACCCGGGAGAGATGGTCTTCCTGGTGACCACCCAGGTCATGGAGCTGTGGTTCACGGTCATCGTCCACGAGTGGGAGACGGCGTCGCGGGCGCTGCGCGAGGACGATCTGCCGGTGGCGCTGGCGGCGCTCAAGAGGTCCGTACGCGAGCTGGAGGCCCTCAACGCCTCCTGGACGCCGCTCGCCGGGCTGACCCCCGCACAGTTCAACTCGTACCGGTCGGCCCTCGGCGAGGGCTCCGGATTCCAGTCCGCGATGTACCGGCGGATGGAGTTCCTGCTCGGCGAGAAGGCCGCGTCCATGCTGGTCCCGCACCGGGGCGCGCCGCGTGTGCACGCCGAGCTGGAGAAGGCGCTGCAGCAGCCGAGCCTGTACGACGAGGTGCTGCGGCTGCTGGCGCGCCGCGGGTACGCGATCCCGGCGGAGGTCCTGGAGCGGGACCTCGCGCTGCGGTACGAGCCGTCGGCCGGGGTCGAGGCGGTGTGGACCGAGCTGTACCGCGGTGAGCAGGACGCGGAGCTCGTACGGCTCGGCGAGGCCCTCACCGATGTCGCCGAACTGGTGTGGCGCTGGCGCAACGACCATCTCGTCGCCACCCGCAGGGCCATGGGAGCCAAGACCGGCACCGGCGGCTCCGCGGGCGTGGCCTGGCTGGAGAAGCGCGCCTCGAAGAACGTGTTCCCCGAGCTCTGGACGGCGCGCAGCCATGTCTGAGACGCCCGAGGAGAGGTACGACGAGAAGGCGGCGAAGGCCGCGCTGGCGGCGAAGCTGGATGCCGCGGACGAACTGGCCGGGCTGCGCGACCGGTTCGTGCTCGACACTGCATCTGATCATGCGGGCGGCGCCGCGGGCGTCTATCTGGACGGCAACTCGCTGGGTGCGCTGCCGTGCGCAGTGCCCGGGCGGGTCGAGGACGTCGTACGCCGCCAGTGGGGCGAGCTGCGCATCCGGTCCTGGGACGAGAGCGGCTGGTGGACGGCGCCGGAGCGGATCGGCGACCGTATCGCGCCGCTGGTCGGGGCCGCGCCGGGGCAGATCGTGGTCGGCGACTCCACGAGCGTCAACGTGTTCAAGGCGCTGGTGGCCGCTGTGCGTATGGCGGGTGAGAGTGGTTCGTCGCCGCGGGACGAGATCGTCGTGGACGCCTCGACGTTCCCGACGGACGGCTATATCGCCGAGTCGGCGGCCCGGATGACGGGGTGCCGCCTCATTCCGGTCCTCCCCGCCGACGTGCCGGGCGTGCTCGGTCCGCGTACGGCCGCCGTGCTGCTCAACCACGTCGACTACCGGACGGGCAGGCTGCACGACCTGCCCGGACTCACCGCCGCCGTGCATGCAGCGGGCGCCCTGGCCGTGTGGGACCTGTGCCACAGCGCGGGCGCGCTGCCCGTGGAGCTCGACGCAGGCGCTGTCGACCTTGCTGTCGGCTGCACGTACAAGTACCTCAACGGCGGGCCGGGTTCCCCTGCGTATCTGTACGTGCGCAGGGAACTCCAGCCGCGCTTCGACTCGCCGCTGCCCGGCTGGACCTCGCACGCCGAGCCGTTCGGGATGCGCCCCGAGTACGAGGCCGGAGCCGGTGTGGTGCGCGGCCGGGTCGGCACCCCCGACATCCTGTCCATGCTCGCCCTGGAGGCGGCGCTCGAGGTCTGGGAGGGAGTCTCGGTCAAGGCGGTCCGGGCGAAGTCGCTCGCGCTGACGGACTTCTTCCTGGAGTGCGTGGACGCGTACGTCCCTCAGGGGCTCGTCGAGTCGGTCACGCCCTCGGCTCACGCGGAACGCGGCAGCCAGGTCGCGCTGCGGTGTGCGCGTGCGGGTGACGTGATGCGGCAGCTCATCGAGCGCGGGGTCATCGGCGACTACCGGGCGCCGGACATCCTGCGGTTCGGCTTCACACCGCTGTACGTGGGCTTCGCGGATGTGGAGAGGGCGGCTCGGGTGCTGGGGGAGGTGCTGGGCTGAGCGGCGCCCGTTGCGGGCAGTTGCTCTAGGGCAGCCGCTCCAGGGCAGCGGCTCCGACAGGGCGCCTGTCCGCAACGGGGGTGGCGCGGCGGTGGGCCGTGGCGCTGATAATGTCCCGGCCAACCGCCGGAGCGCTGAGAGGTTGGATCATGTCGGAGGACGCCGCGCGCAGTGCCGCGGAAGAGGAGTCGGCCTTCTCGCATCCCGCCGTCCCGCCGGACGCCACCGTCACCTACGGCGACCATCCCGACCAGGTGATCGACCTCTACGCACCCCGGGACGGGGCCCCGTCGGCACCGCTCGTCGTCGTCCTGCACGGCGGCGCCTGGCGCGCCCCGTACGACCGGGGGCACATCACGCCCTTCGCGGACTTCCTGGCCCGCCGGGGCTTCGCCGTGGCCAACGTCGAGTACCGGCGGGGCAGCCTGATCCCCGCGCAGGGCGGCGAAGGGCCCGTCGCAGGGCGCTGGCCGGAGACCTTCGACGACGTCGCCGCCGCGCTCGACGCGCTGCCCGCGCTCGTACGCGAGGTGCTGCCGCAGGCCGATGCGCGCCGCACCGTCGTCACGGGCCACTCCGCGGGCGGACATCTCGCGCTGTGGGCCGCCGCGCGCCATCTTCTCCCCGAGGACGCGCCGTGGCGGACCGCGCGGCCCGCGCTGCTGCGCGGGGTCGTCGCGCTCGCACCGATCGCCGACTTCGCGGTCGCCCGCAAGCTGGACGTGTGCTCGGGAGCGGTGGAGCAACTCCTCGGTGGGGACGAGACGTTCGCGGAACGGCTGCCGTACGCCGATCCTGTCGCGCTGCTGCCCACGGGGATCGCCACCACGCTCGTCCAGGGCCGGGGCGACATCGACGTGCCCCAGCAGGTCGCCGAGTCGTACGCGGACGCAGCGGCGAAGGCGGGCGAAGTGGTGGGGCTGACGTTGCTTGAGGGCGTGGGGCACTTCCCGCTCATCGATCCGGCGGCGGACGCGTGCGCCGTGGTGGCGGAGGAGATCGCGCAGCTGGCGTGGTGAACGCGCGGCCGGGCGCCGCCGGCTGTGGGCGCGCGCCGTGCCCGAAACTCCTCCGTAGTACCTGAGACGGACCCGGCAGGACCGTTCTTTCTGCTGACGACTCCCGGGCGGGCGCGGCCCTACCTTGCTGTACGTGACCGAGACCCGTACCCAGCCCCTCGCGGCGGGCAAGCCGAAGTCCCGCAGTCCCGAGTACCACCTCGCCATGGGGATGCTCAGCGGACTGCGCACGGACCTGTTCCACGACGCGTTCGCGTATCGCCTGCTGCCTCCCATGAGCGCCGACGGCCCGCTGGTGCGCCGGTTCCCGCGACGGCTGCGCAGGTACACGCCCTGGACGCCGCACGCGTTCGTGGTGGCGAGCGCACTGCTGACGCTGATCATCGGGGTCGAAACCACCCGGTACTACACCAGCGATTTCGTGGCCCTGATGGTCGGCCTCATACCCGCGAGCGCGATTCTGACGACTCTCGTCCGGCCGGTCGCCGCGTTCTGGGCGTCCCTCGCGGTGACGCCGTTCGTCAGCGTCCTCGCCGGCAGGGGCGAATGGCCGTGGTCGCACAGCACGTTCTTCGCGCACCTGGTGGTCCTGACGGTCGTCGCGGCCCGGACGCGGCCGCGTATCGCCGGCTGGATGTGGGTGGTGACCGCCCTGTACGCGCTGCTCGCCGAGGCCGTGGTGCCGGTGAGTTACTACGGCTCCGACACCATGCCGTTCCTCTTCTTCTCCGCGATGGCGCTGCTGGTCGTCACCGTCCGGCACGTCCGCCGCGAGGCGGCGAAGGAGGTCACCGCGCAGCAGACCGTCACCGCACACGAACGCTCCAAGCGCACCCTCCTCGAGGAGCGCACCACCATCGCCCGCGAGCTCCACGACGTCGTCGCCCACCACATGTCGGTGGTCGCCATCCAGGCGGAGGCCGCGCCCTACCGCGTCGAGAACCCGCCGCCCGAGCTCGAGCAGGCCTTCGCGACGATCCGCGAGAACGCGGTGGCCGCGCTCACCGAACTGCGCCGCGTCCTCGGTGTCGTACGGGCAGAGGACTACGAGGCCCCCGACGCGCCGCAGCCGACGCTCGCCGACCTCGACGGGCTGCTCGCCAACGTGCGGGAGGCGGGCCTGCCCGTGGAGAAGACGGTCACCGGAGCCGTCCGTGAACTGCCGCAGGGCGTCGAGCTGTCCGCGTACCGCATCGTGCAGGAGGCGCTCAGCAACGCGCTGCGGCATGCGCCGGGGTCGACCGCGCGCGTCGAGATCGGTTATGTCCTCGGCGGCCTCGGCCTGCGCATCGTCAACGGCCCCTCGCCCACGCCCGCGATGGTGAAGTCCACGCATGGCGCCGGTCACGGCATCACCGGCATGCGTGAGCGCGTCGCGATGCTCGACGGCGAGATGACGGCGGAGGCGACGGCCGACGGCGGATACGAGGTGACTGTCTTCCTTCCGGTTCCGGCGGCGGAGGAGACCGCCGCGGAAAGGGGTCTCCGGTGACCATCCGGGTGCTGATCGCCGACGACCAGATGATGGTGCGCGAAGGCTTCTCGGTCCTGCTGAACGCGATGCCGGACATCGAGGTCGTCGGCGAGGCAGTCAACGGCCGGGAGGCCGTCCAGCGGGTACGTGAACTCGCGCCCGACGTCGTCCTGATGGACATCCGGATGCCGGAGATGAACGGCATCGAGGCAACCCGCGAGATCGTGGCGGCGGACGGTGCCGCCAAGGTGCTGGTGCTGACGACGTTCGACCTCGACGAGTACGTCTACCAGGCGCTGCGTGCCGGGGCCTCCGGCTTTCTGCTCAAGGACGCATCCGCCCGGCAGCTCGCGGACGGCGTACGCGTCGTGGCGGCCGGAGAGGCGCTGCTCGCGCCGAGCGTCACGAAGCGGCTGATCACCGAGTTCTCGAAGCTCGCGGACGCACCGACGCTGCCTGCGGTCAGCCGTGGCGCGTACGGGGAGCTCACCGAGCGTGAGACAGAGGTGCTGGTGCTGATCGCGCAGGGGCTCTCCAACGCGGAGATCGCCGAGCGGCTGGTGGTGGCCGAGTCGACGATCAAGACGCATGTGAGCCGGGTGCTGGTGAAGCTGGGGTTGCGGGATCGCACGCAGGCCGCGGTGTTCGCCTACGAGGCGCGGTTGGTCACCCCGGGGTGAGGCCCTGGGCGCCCCGGGGGCGGGTGGGCGTTTCCTTTGTGCCGCTCCGCTGCACCCGCACCCCGCCGCTCCGCTTCCCCGCTCTGTGGGGAAGCGGTTAGCGTCCCCGCATGGACGCACTGTTCGACCCGTTCGACCCCTGGTCGCCCGACTTCGTCGCCGACCCCTATCCCGCCTACGCGGAGCTGCGTGCCCGTGGCCGGGTGCACTTCTACGAGCCCACCAACCAGTGGCTGGTGCCGCGCCACGCGGACGTGGCCGCACTGCTGCGCGACCGGCGGCTGGGCCGCACCTACCAGCACCGCTTCTCGCACGAGGAGTTCGGCCGCCAGGCCCCACCGGCCGAGCACGAGCCGTTCCACGTGCTCAACGACCACGGCATGCTCGACCTCGAGCCACCGGACCACACTCGTATCCGCCGCCTGGTGTCGAAGGCGTTCACGCCGCGTACCGTCGAGGAGTTGCGTCCGTATGTGCACCGGCTCGCGTCCGAACTGGTCGGCGGGCTGGTCGCGGACGGCGGCGGCGATCTGCTCACCGCGGTCGCCGAACCGCTGCCCGTCGCCGTCATCGCCGAGATGCTCGGCATCCCCGAGGCGGACCGCCCGCAGCTGCGGCCCTGGTCGGCGGACATCTGCGGGATGTACGAGCTGAACCCGCCCGAGGAGACGGCCCGCCGCGCGGTGCAGGCGTCGGTCGAGTTCTCCGCGTATCTGAGGGACCTGATCGAGGCGCGGCGCAAGGAGCCGGGTGAGGACCTGATCTCCGGGCTCATCGCCGCGTACGACGAGGGCGAAAGGCTCACCGAGCAGGAGATGATCTCCACGTGCGTGCTGCTGCTGAACGCGGGGCACGAGGCCACCGTCAACGCCACCGTCAACGGCTGGTGGGCCCTCTTCCGCCACCCCGACCAGCTCGCGGCCCTGCGCGCCGACCGCTCGCTGCTGCCCACGGCCGTGGACGAGCTGCTGCGCTACGACACGCCGCTCCAGCTCTTCGAGCGCTGGGTGCTCGACGACATCGAGATAGGCGGTACGACGATCCCGCGCGGCTCCGAGATCGCCATGCTCTTCGGCTCCGCCAATCGCGACCCGGACGCCTTCGCCGACCCCGACACGCTGGACCTGGCCCGCAAGGACAACCCGCACATCTCGTTCAGCGCGGGCATCCACTACTGCATCGGCGCCCCGCTCGCCCGTATCGAACTCGCCGCCTCCCTGGGGGCGTTGCTCGACCAGGCCCCGACGCTCCGGCCGGCGGCCGAGCCGGAGCAGAAGCCGAACTTCGTCATGCGGGGGCTGAAGGAGCTGCGGGTCGAGCTCGGTTGATCATCCCGGCCCAGAGCCGCCCCACAGCTCAGGGATCACCGCGCCCCGGCGCCGGCCCTTCGGGGAAGGGCCGGCGCACGGCGCCCTCCCCACCCCGGCGCCGGCAGGCGTCAGGCCGACATGTCCCTCCGCCGCAACCCCACCAGGCCCCCCACCGCCAGCGCCACCGCGATCACGGTCAGCGCCACCACCGGCGTCCACGCCATCTCCGGCCCGGGCAGCTTCGGCAGATGTCCGAACGGCGACACGTTCATCACCGCCTGGGGGATGTCGAGCGCCGGGCCGATCCAGCCGAGTACCAGGGCCAGGCCCGCGGCCGCCCAGCCCGCCGCCACCGACGCCCTCGGGAACACGCCGTACAGGAACAGGGCGAGCGCGCCGAGTGTCCAGATCGCCGGGACCTGGAGCAGGGAAGCGCCCAGTACGGAGCCGAACTCCCTGCCATAGCCCAGTGCCAGGCCGAGGCCGCCGACCAGCATGATCAGTACCGCGCCGCCGAAGGCGATGAGCAGGTGGCCGCTCGCCCAGCGCAGCCGGCCGACCGCGTTCGCCAGTACGGGCTCGGCGCGCCCGGAGGTCTCCTCGCCGTACAGCCGCAGGACGGACTGCACCACGTACAGCGCGGCGACCATGCCCAGCATGCCGACCATCGCGGCGAGGAACGCGTCGGTCAGGCCTGCCTGGCCGCCCATGCGCTCGAAGATCTCGCGGGCGTCCTCGTTGTCGCCGACCAGGTCGGCAGCGCCCTCCGTCATCCCGCCGAAGACGAGTCCCGCGAGCAGGAAGCCGACGCCCCAGCCGACGACGCTGCCGCGCTGCAACCGCCAGGCCAGTCCGGCGGCGGTGGCGATCCGGCCCTCGGCCGGGCCCGGCCGGGTCGGCAGGAAGCTCATCCCGGCGTCGCGCCGCTCCGTGAGGACGTAGCCGATGCCCAACTGGATCACGACGGCCGCCGTGAGCAGCGCCAGCACCCACCAGCGCTCGTCCGCGTACGGCCGGGCGTTCTCGGCCCAGCCGAGCGGCGACAGCCAGGTCAGCACGGATGAACCGTCGTCGCTCGCGGAGTCGCCGGTGGCCCTCAGCAGGAAGGCGGCGCCGAGCACCGCGGCCGTGAGGCCCCTGGCGAACCGGGCGCTCTCGGTGAGCTGCGCCATGATCGCCGCCATGCCCGCGAAGAGCATGCCGATGCCACCGATGGCGAGGCCCAGCGCGAGTGCTCCCGCCGAGCCCTGACCGGACAGTCCGGCGGTGATGAGCAGAGCCACCGCCGCGTTGGCGACCAGTGCGGCGAGCAGCGCGGCCGTCAGGGGCGCCCTGCGGCCCACCACGGCGGAGGCCAGCAGCTCATGGCGGCCGGTCTCCTCTTCCTCCCGGGTGTGCCGGACGACGATCATCAGGCTCATCACAGCTGCCAGTACGGCCGCGAAGCCGCCGAACCGCCATGCGACGATCGCGCCGAGGGAGTCGCCGAAAACCGGCCCGTACATCGCGCGCATCGAGCCGTTGGCACTCATGTCCGCTGCCAGCTCCGCACGCTTGGCGGCCGTGTCGTAGAGCTGCCCGATGGACGAGACGCCGCTGACGACCATCAGGGCGACCACGGCCACCCACACCGGCATCATGACCCGGTCGCGGCGCAGCGCGAGCCTCAGCAGGGTGCCCGTCCCGGCCAGTTGACCAGTGCCCCCGCCCACCCGCGCGCCGAACCTTGCTTCGGTGACGGCGGTCATCGGGCCATCGCCTCTTCCCCGTCGGACCGGGCGTCGTCCTGGTAGTGGCGGAGGAACAGCTCTTCCAACGTCGGCGGGGTCGAGGTCAGGGACCGCACGCCCGACTGGGTCAGCGACCGCAGTACGGCGTCCAGCTTGTCGGTCTCGACCTGCAGCCTGACCCGGCGGCCCTGTACGTCGAGGTCGTGCACGCCCGGCAGGTGTGAGAGCCCGTTGGGCGGACCGGCGAGTTCGGCCGTCACGCTCGTACGCGTCAGATGCCTCAGGTCCGCGAGCGAGCCCGACTCGACGGTCCGGCCCTTGCGGATGATGCTCACCCGGTCGCAGAGCGCCTCGACCTCGCTGAGCACATGGCTGGAGAGCAGCACGGTCCGCCCGCGCTCGCGCTCCTCGGCGACGCAGTTCTGGAAGACCTCCTCCATGAGCGGGTCGAGGCCGGAGGTCGGCTCGTCGAGGATCAGCAGGTCCACGTCGGATGCGAAGGCGGCGACCAGGGCGACCTTCTGCCGGTTGCCCTTGGAGTACGTGCGCCCCTTCTTCGTCGGGTCGAGTTCGAACCGCTCGACGAGGTCCGCTCGCCGCGCCTTGTCGAGCCCGCCGCGCAGCCGCCCGTAAAGGTCGATGACCTCGCCGCCGCTCAGGTTCCGCCACAGGGTGACGTCGCCGGGGACGTAGGCGACCCGGCGGTGCAGTTCGACCGCGTCGGCCCAGGGGTCCATGCCCAGCATCTGCGTGGCGCCGGAGTCGGCGCGCAGCAGCCCGAGGAGGACGCGGATGGTGGTGGACTTCCCGGATCCGTTGGGGCCCAGGAAGCCGTGGACCTCACCTGCCTCGACCTCCAGGTCGAGACCGTCCAGCGCGCGGGTCCTGCCGAACGACTTGTGCAGGCCCGAGACAGTGATCGCCTTCGTCATGCTTCAGAAGCTACGGTACTTTCACAAAGTTGTGAAGTTAAGGAAGCGTATAAACTCGACCGGGCGTGGGGGAGGAGCGACGTGGGGGCGGCAGCAGGGGAGATGATCCGGACATGACGCGACAGAGCGAGGCCGCCGAACGGGCCGGACGAGCCCCTGAGCCCGGCGAGCCCGTCGAGCACGGGGAGGCCGCGACCGGGGCACGGAACGAGGAGGCCGTCTCGCGGTTTGTGGAGCGCTTCGCCTCGCAGCTCGTCGAGGCCGGGATGCCGCGGATGCCCGCCCGGGTCTTCGCGGCCCTGCTGTCCTCCGACTCCGGCGTGCTCACCTCCGCCGAACTCGGCGAGCTGCTCCGGATCAGCCCGGCCGCTGTCTCCGGCGCCGTGCGCTATCTGGCGCAGCAGCACATGGTCTCCCGCGAGCGCGAGCCCGGCTCACGCCGCGACCGCTACCGCGTGCACAGCAACCAGTGGTACGAGGCGCTGACCAACCGGGACTCGCTGATCAGACGCTGGGAGGACGCCCTGCGCGAGGGCGTCACCAGCCTCGGCCCCGACACCGCGGCCGGCCGCCGACTGGCCGAGACCCTGGCCTTCTTCGACTTCCTCCAGAACGAACTGACCGAGATGATGGAACGCTGGCGGGTCCACAGGGAGAAGGTCTTCGGCTCGGGTTGAGTGCTCGGGTTGAGTGCTCGGGTCGAGCGCCCGGGCTGAGCGCCCGGGCTGAGCGGGCGAGCCGCGCTGCGCCGGCCAGCTGGGCGCCGGTGCCCGCCCGATCGAGAGCTGCGCCCGCTCGACGCCGGGCACCCTGCGCCTGCCGGTCGAAGGCTGCGCGGCGGGCCCGCCGGGGTCCTGCGCCGGCCCGCTGGGGGCTCGTGCCCGCCGGGCGGGCACTGGCCTCCGCCCCATCGGGATCTGCCACCGGCCCGCCGGGGCCGGTCGCGCGCCCCGCTGCGGCCGGGTGCCGTCGCTAGCCCGCGGGCACCGTAAGCCCCCACGCCCGAGGCAGCACCGTCCACGTGCGGGTCCGTACGGGCCCCGCCACCAGCGCGTCCGCGCGATAGCGGAAATCCGCGCCGGACACGGTGATGATCCGCCCCAGCGCATGAAGGGGGGAGGCCTCCGCCCCCACCGACGAGGGGCGCACCTCGATGCGGGCCCGCCCAGCCGTGCCCGGCGTGACCGAGACCGCCTCGACCGGATGGTCGAGGTCGATCAGCGTGACGCCGTCCACCTCGATCCTCAGCCGCGCGGGCGCCACCCCACCAGGCGGCGCCGAAGCAGCCTTCGGCGGCCGGACCGCCAGCGTGCGGACGAGCGACTGGCAGGTCGACAACAGCCAGTGCCCGGCATGCCCAGCGGGCCCGAAGCTGCCCCGGCCGAATCCCGCGGCCCCGCCGGATTCCCCGGTCTCGCTTCGTCCGCCCGCCCCATCCGCGCCGCCGGACCGGCCGGATCCTCCGGGCCACCCGGGCACGCCGAAGTCCGCCCCGCCGGACCTTTCCGCCCCGCCGAATTCCGTAGAACCTCCTGACCCGCTCCCCGGTCTCCCCTGCCCACCGGACCGGCCCAGCGCTGCGAAGCCGCCGGATCCACCGAACCGCCCAGACCACCCGGACCCGGAGAACACGGAGCCGGACCCGGACCCCGCGGTCCCGTCGCCGTCATCCGACGCCGCCGGATCTCCGCCGACGGGAGGGATCCGCAGATCCCCGATCACCACCCCGTCCCGGTCGTCCACCAGCAGATCCAGCCGCCGCTCGACGCCCTCCAGTACGGCCCGTGCCGCCGCCACCGCCCCCGTGGGCACCCCGAGCGCCTCCGCCAGCGACAGTGAGGCGCCCACCGGCACCAGCGAGAGCACGGCCGAGGCCAGCTCCCGCTCACGGTGCAGAAGGGCGACCGTGCGCGCCAGGGCTCGGTCGTCGCCGATCACCACGGGCCGCCGGGACCCTCGCCGGGCAAGAGCCCTGGCAAATTCCTCGGGCCCGTCAGGGAGACAGACTTTCGTCGCCGCACCCGCGCTGAGCACGTCTTTCGCAATCCGTACCGACTCGCCATCGCTGCGCCGGGCCACTGGATCGATGACCACAAGCAGCTGGTCGGAAGCCGCCACCTCGGTCCTGCCTCGCTTCCTCGGGTAGCATCTTGGTGCAAGAGCCCCTTTGCGCTATTGCGCCCAGGGGCTTCGTCTATTCCGGGGCACACCGGTACGGGCGGCTTCGGCCCCCTGACCCTGGACATGCCCCGCCCGGAAGGGGTGTACGCCTGTGCCCGCACTTGTGCTGCTCGGTGCTCAGTGGGGTGACGAAGGCAAGGGAAAGGCCACCGACCTGCTCGGTGGATCCGTGGACTATGTGGTGCGCTACCAGGGCGGCAACAACGCCGGCCACACGGTGGTCGTCGGCGACCAGAAGTATGCGCTCCACCTCCTCCCTTCCGGAATCCTCTCCCCGGGATGCGTCCCGGTCATCGGCAACGGTGTCGTCGTGGACCCGTCGGTACTGCTCTCCGAGCTGAGCGGACTGAACGAGCGCGGCGTGGACACGTCGAAGCTGCTGATCAGCGGTAACGCGCACATCATCACGCCGTACAACGTCACCGTCGACAAGGTGACGGAACGCTTCCTCGGGAAGCGGAAGATCGGCACCACCGGCCGCGGCATCGGCCCGACGTACGCCGACAAGATCAACCGCGTCGGCATCCGCGTCCAGGACCTCTACGACGAGTCGATCCTGCAGCAGAAGGTCGAGGCGGCCCTCGACGTCAAGAACCAGCTGCTCACCAAGCTCTACAACCGCCGTGCGATCTCCGCGGACCAGGTCGTCGAGGAGCTGCTCGGCTACGCCGCCCAGATCGAGAGCTACGTCGCCGACACGACCCTGATCCTCAACGACGCCCTCGACCAGGACAAGGTCGTCCTCTTCGAAGGCGGCCAGGGAACGCTGCTCGACATCGACCACGGCACGTACCCCTTCGTCACCTCCTCGAACCCGACCGCGGGCGGCGCCTGCACGGGCACGGGCGTGGGCCCGACGAAGATCAGCCGGGTCATCGGCATCCTGAAGGCCTACACGACGCGCGTCGGCGCGGGCCCCTTCCCGACCGAGCTGTTCGACGCGGACGGCGAGGCGCTGCGCCGCATCGGCGGCGAGCGGGGCGTCACCACCGGCCGTGACCGCCGCTGCGGCTGGTTCGACGCGGTCATCGCGCGCTACGCGACCCGCGTGAACGGCCTGACCGACTTCTTCCTCACCAAGCTGGACGTCCTCACCGGCTGGGAGCAGATCCCGGTCTGCGTCGCGTACGAGATCGACGGCAAGCGCGTCGAGGAACTCCCGTACTCCCAGTCCGACTTCCACCACGCGAAGCCGGTCTACGAGACGCTGCCGGGCTGGTCCGAGGACATCACCGGCGCCAAGTCCTTCTCCGACCTGCCGAAGAACGCCCAGGCATACGTGAAGGCACTGGAGGAGATGTCCGGCGCACCGATCTCCGCGATCGGCGTGGGCCCGGGCCGGGACGAGACGATCCAGATCAACTCGTTCCTCTGATCCCTCGGTCTGCTGAGGCGCCCCGCGCGGGTGCCGCGAGTGCGCCCCTGGTCCGGTCCGGACCGGGGGCGCCTTGCTGTGTCACGGGCGGCGCCGTTCCGGGGCTGTCTTGGCGCGTACCGGCTTCGCCGCCCCGGTCGTCACCCGTCCTCGCCACAGATCCGCAGCCCCTCCGGCGTCGCGCACGGCAGGTGGCCGTGGGTGCGGATGACGTCCTGGCCGCTGCCTCGGCTCATGTAGGCGAGGAAGCTGGAGGCGAGGGAGTCGGCGGGTGGCTGGCCGTAGGTGTAGCCGTACTCGATCTCGCGGTATGGGTAGCCGTCGTGGGCGCCGTGTTCGAGGGCGTCCAGGGACGGCTCCCTGTTGTCGAGCTTCAGGCGGTGGAGGCCCTTGAGGCTGGTGGCGGCGCGCAGCTCGCTGTAGCCGATGGCGCCGGGGACCTTGGCCACCGTATTGAGGACCTGCTCGGTGCTGTCGAGTTCGCAGCGCGCCACCGGGGCGTCCTTTGTGTCCTTGTTGACGCAGTCGAGCGAGGTGTTGGCGAGTTCGCCGGTTTCGAGGACGCGGCGCTGGAAGACCTGCCGGGTGCCGGAGTTCGCGTCGCGGCTGACCAGGCGTACGGGCAGGTCGGGGCCGCCGAGCTGCTTCCAGTTGCGGATCTCGCCGCGGTAGATGCGGCGTACGTCGGAGAGCTTGAGGTTCTTCAGCGGGACGTCGTCGTTCAGGACGAGGGCGAAGACCGACACGGCGACCCGGCTTTCGCGCAGCTGCGGATAGCCGCTCGGCTTCGGGCCGTCGGAGAGCGTGATGACCGCCGGGGAGCCGCCCTTCGCGTCCGCGCCCGCCTCGGCGAGGGCGCGGATCCCGGCGGTGCTGCCGTGGGTGTCCACCGTGACGGTGGAACCCTCGCAGTCCTTCTCGTACTTGTCGGCGAGCTCCTCGATCACCGGGGCGAAGGCCGTGGAGCCCATGACCCGCAGCTCGCCCGTGGCGCAGCCCATCGGGGGCCGGGAGTCATCGCGTACGACGATGATGCCGGCGAGGACGACGACGCAGACGGTGAGCAGCACGGTGATGACGCGGGCCGCGCGGCTGAACAGCGGGGGCTTGTCGTCCGGTGTGGTGGACCGGTTGGGCTTGACCTCGCCCTCCTTGATGCCGCCCTCGATGCTGACCGCGCGGCCGACGCCGCCGCCGGAGAGCACGAGCAGCAGTTTGTAGTGCTCGCCCCTGTTGAGCGGGACGCGGGGGATACAGAGGGTGGCGCCTTCGTAGCGCAGGCCCGCGGCCTCGGTGAAATGGCTCATCAGGTGGGGGGAGGTCCGGGGCACGCTGACGACGACGCCCCGTATGGTCCGCTCCGTGAAGATCGCTTCCAGGCCGTGCAGTTCGTGCCGCGTGTAGTCGCTCTCGTCGATGCTCTGCGAGCCGTCGTTCTCTATCCGCAGGAGGACGAGTGTGGCGTCCTCCATGCCGGGGGCCTCGGCGAACCAGCCGAGGCGAACGTTCGCCCGGCCGTTGTGGCCGTCCCGGCCTATGGGGGTGTCGAGCTGGATCCGGTAGCCGATGCGTTTGCGGCGGGGTACGCGGCGCTCGTACCAGAGCACGCCGGCCGAGGTCAGCACACCGAGCACGGCGGTGCCGACGGCCACGATGTTCTCGGCGCTGAGCCACTCCACGACGTTCCCCCCGCCCCCTCATCGCCGGTTACCGGCTCTTCGGTCCGGTTACCGTACGGGCCTCCGGCCAGGGGCGGAACGGTTGTCCTGAATGGTCGTCAGATGTTCGTCCGGAGTTCAACGAGGGTGGTCAGCCGGCCTTCGTGTACGTCAACTGCTCGCCGGTTTCCGTGTTCACGCGCCGGAGGCGGCCGTCCGGCAGGATCGTGAGAGTGGTGGCGGCGCCGGGCGTGCAGGAGGACGCGGGTTCGCCGACCGTCACCGTCGACGGGCCGATACGGAGGGGCCCGTCGCCGGACGGGGCGGACGCGAGCTCCGCCTGGAACACGCAGTGATACGTTCCGCCGCCCTCGGCAGGCCCGTCCGCTGTCAGCGAGAGCACGGTGTCGCCGACCTCGCCCTGCTGGATGACGAGACGGCGGGTGTTGTGGCCGGCGTCGTTGTCGATGCCGCCGGTCCAGGCACCGAGGTACTTCTCCGGCACCCGGCCGTCGGCGGAGGCGCTCGGGGACGTCTGCGGCGTCCCGGGGCTCCCGGACCCGGGAGTCCCGCTCGTCCCGGGCGTCTGCGAGCCCGGCTCCCTCTGGCTGCTGGACGAGGCCGACGGCTTGGCGTCGCCCCCGGCGAGCGGTTCGCCGTCGCCCTTCATCACCGCATAGACGGATCCGCCCGCACCGACCGCCACGACGAGAGCGGCCGCGACCAGGGCGATGGTCGTGCGACGGCTTCTGGGCGGGGGCTCGTGCCCGCTCCCGGGACCCCCGACGATGGTGCCGTACGGGGGCGGGGTGCCGCCCGGTCCGTATGGGGAGACGGCGCCTGGTCCGTTCGGGAGCGTGGGCGCGGTGCCGCCAGGCTCGTAGGGGGATGTGGCGGCGCCGCCCGGGCCGTACGGGGGTGTGGAGCCGCCGTACCCGCCTGGCTGCGGGTAGCCGTAGGCCGAGGGGTGAGGCTGGGAATGGCCCTGCGGATAGCCGTACCCGGGCGCAGCGGGGTGGCCCGCGGGCCGCGGGGCGGGGATGGGCGCGGAGCCGGAGATCTGCGTGGGGAGGTGGTCGACAGGGGTCGCCTGCCCGGGGGTGCCGGGCTGGGGCACGGTTCCCTCCGGTCCGGCAGGGCCCAGGTGCTGTGCGCCAGCGGTGCTCGCGCTCTGTGCTCCGGCAGGGGCGTTCCCTTGTGTTCCGGCGGGTCCGGGGCCGTGCGCGCCCGCGGGCGCAGGCCCTTGGGCTCCGGCCGGCGCCGCCCCCGCCCCCTGGCCTTCGGCCGGCCCAGGCCCATGGGCCGCAGCCGGCGCACCGTCGCGAACAGCGGGGTGCGTCCCGGCGGGACCTGCTCCTTGTACCGCAGCGGGGCCACCCTCTTGGGCCGCGGCCGCCGCGGCCCCCGACGCCGCTGCGGAACCGTATCGCCACGCTCCCGCGGAATCCGTCCCCGGGGCGCCCGCCGGCGGTCCTCCCTCGGGCCGCGCGGTCCCGGCCCCCGCCAGGCTGCCACCCGCCGGATTCTCCGTCTCCAGCAACTGCACCGCATGCCGCCCCAGTTGGGCGACCAGCGTGCTCGGCAGCCACGGGTCGCGGGCGCGGCCGTCGCCGACCGTGTCCTGCGCACCCGTGCGGTCCAGGATGTCGTCGAGGGTCGGGCGGGCGGCCGGGTCCTTGCGGAGGCAGTCGCGGACCAGGTCGGTGAGGCGTTCGGGGAGCCGGTCCAGGTCCGGTTCCTCCTGGGCGATACGGAACATCAGCGCGTGCACACCGCTGTTGGCCGTACCGAAGGGCAGCTGTCCCGTCGCCGCGTAGGCCAGCACCGAGCCGAGGCAGAACACGTCGCACGCCGGAGTGATCCGGTCGCCCCGTACCTGCTCGGGAGCCATGAAACCGGGGGAGCCGACCAGCGCGCCGGTGCGCGTCAGGCCCCCGTCCGTCACGGTCTCCAGGGCCCGCGCTATGCCGAAGTCGATGACGCGCGGCCCGTCGATGGTCACCAGCACATTGGACGGCTTGAGGTCCCGGTGGATGAGGCCCGCCGAGTGGATGTCCTTCAGCGCGTGCGCGAGCCCGGCCGCGAGGATACGCACGGAACGTTCCGGCAGCGCCCCGTGGTCATGGGACACGACGGCCCCCAGGGACGGCCCGGCGACATACCCCGTGGCCACCCACGGAATCGCCGCCTCGGTGTCCGCGTCGAGCACCGGCGCCGTCCACTGCCCGCCGACCCGCCGCGCGGCCTGCACCTCGAGCCGGAAGCGGTTCCTGAACTCCTCCTGCTCGGCGAGTTCCTGGCGGACCAGCTTGACTGCGACCGTGCGCCCCCGGTCCGAGCGGGCCAGATAGACCTGGCCCATGCCTCCCGCACCGAGCCGCGCCAGCAGCCGGTACGCCCCGATTTCCTGCGGATCCCCCGGCCCCAGCTTCTCCAGTGCCACGGCTCCCCCTCCCCCCGGTCCGTACGTGCTCCCCAAGCACATGCCCCCGCACGTGCAGCAGACCGAGAATAGTGCGGGCCCCGGCGCGATGAGCAGTGCCGCGCCAGGCCCGACACACTGTCGCGGAAAGCGCCGGACCGCAGACAGGACGCCGATACCGGATAGGTGCCCGCCACACCTACGCTCGCGCCCATGACCCCTCAGACCTCTTCCCAGGCCGGCGCCGCCGTGAAGGCCGCGGACCGTGCGCACGTCTTCCACTCCTGGTCAGCGCAGGAGCTCATCGACCCGCTCGCCGTCGCCGGAGCCGAGGGGTCGTACTTCTGGGACTACGAAGGCAACCGCTACCTGGACTTCACCAGCGGGCTCGTCTTCACGAACATCGGATACCAGCATCCGAAGGTCGTCGCGGCCATCCAGGAGCAGGCCGGGAAGCTCGTCACCTTCGCGCCCGCCTTCGCCATCGAGGCCCGCTCGGAGGCCGCGCGCCTCATCGCCGAGCGGACCCCCGGCGACCTGGACAAGATCTTCTTCACCAACGGCGGCGCGGAAGCCGTGGAGAACGCCGTCCGCATGGCCCGTCTGCACACGGGCCGCCACAAGGTCCTCAGCGCATACCGCTCCTACCACGGCGCGACCTCGACGGCGATCAACGTCACGGGCGATCCGCGCCGCTGGCCGTCCGACAACGGCTCGGCGGGCGTCGTGCACTTCTGGGCGCCGTTCCTCTACCGGTCGCCGTTCCACGCGGAGACCGAGGAGCAGGAGTGCCAGCGCGCGCTGCAGCACCTCGAGGACACGATCGCCTTCGAGGGCCCGGCGACGATCGCCGCGATCATCCTCGAAACGATCCCCGGCACGGCCGGGATCATGGTGCCGCCGCCCGGCTACCTCGCGGGCGTCCGCGAGATCTGCGACCGCTACGGCATCGTCTTCGTCCTGGACGAGGTCATGGCGGGCTTCGGCCGTACGGGCACCTGGTTCGCGGCCGAGCACTTCGACGTGACGCCGGACCTGATGACGTTCGCCAAGGGCGTCAACTCGGGGTACGTGCCCCTCGGCGGGGTCGCGATCTCGGGCGCCATCGCCGAGACGTTCGCCCGCAGGCCGTACCCGGGTGGGCTCACGTACTCCGGCCACCCGCTGGCCTGCGCGGCCGCCGTCGCGACGATCGACGTCATGGCGGAGGAGAGTGTCGTGGAGCGCGCCGCGCACCTCGGTGCGACCGTGCTCGGGCCCGGCCTGCGCGAGCTCGCCGAGCGCCACCCGAGCGTCGGCGAGGTGCGCGGTCTTGGGGCGTTCTGGGCCGTGGAGCTGGTCCGGGACCGGGAGACGCGGGAGCCGCTGGTGCCGTACAACGCGGCAGGGGAGGCCAACGCGCCCATGGCGGCGTTCGCCGCCGCCGCGAAGAAGCACGGGCTGTGGCCTTTCCTGAACATGAACCGCACCCATGTCGTGCCGCCGTGCACGATCTCGGAGGCCGAGGCGAAGGAGGGGCTGGCGGCGCTGGACGAGGCGCTGTCCGTGGCGGACGAGCACACCGTCTGAGCGGGTTGGCTGCCGCCGGCCGCCGGAGTCAGGTGCGACGCCGGGCGACCGCCGTCGTGGGTTGTGCCCACCCTCCGCCAGCTACCGCTGGGAGGTGCCCCCAGCCCAGCGGTTGCCCACAACGGTGACGGCGGAGCCCCGACCCGCCCACCGGCCGGTGGCGAACCAGCCACCGGCCGGAGGTCCTCACCGGTGCACTCCGGTGCACACCGCACCGATCCGCGTAGGCTGATCTGCCATAAGCGACACGGAGAGGGACCTCACCATGCGCGGCAGCGCCGTCACCCGCAGCACTCTGCGCCAGCAGATCGCCGACGCGCTCCGTGACGAGGTACTCGCCGGCCGCCTCAAGCCGGGCCAGGAGTTCACCGTCAAGGAGATCGCCGAGCAGTACGGCGTCTCGGCGACCCCGGTCCGCGAGGCCCTCGTCGATCTCTCCGCGCAGGGCCTGCTGGACTCCGTCCAGCACCGCGGGTTCTGCGTCCACGAGTTCTCGCTGGCCGACTACCGCAGGCTCGTCGAGGCCCGCGGCCTCCTCGCGGACGCGATGTTCCGGGATATCGATGCCATCCGCATCCGACGCGAGGCGACGTCACCGCCCACAGACGAGTCCGGCGCTCCCGTACAGAGGCGGGAGGCCATCGTCGCGACCTTCATCGCCGTACGCCGCCGAGGAGAGGAGGCCCGGCGCGCCGCGGTCGCCGGCGACCTGATCGTCCTCATCGGCTACGACATCCGCTTCTGGCGCGAGCTCGCCTCGCTGTTCGGCAACCCGTACCTCTCCGACTTCTCGAACCGCCTGCTCGTCCAGTCCTGGGCCTGCGCGGTCGGCCATCTGCGCCGCGTCGACGACCTCAAGGGGCTTTTGTGGTCCGGCCACACCGACCTCATCGACGCGTTCCTGCGCCGCGACAGAAGCGCCGCGTACTCGATCGTCGCCGACTACCACGAGCACTCCCTCGCGCTCCTCGAGCGACTGGCGGCCGAATGAGCGCAGGCCCGGGGGAGTGGGCCGACGGTGTCTGGATATGGGATCTGCAGCAGGGCAGCTGAGGGACAGGCTCCGGCACTACGCTGCCCTGACCACCGTGAAGTGCTATGCGAGGAGATCCCTTGGCCTGTGACCTCTGGCTGGTCCCGCTCGTCGACGTGCTGTGCCACAGCCCCGACAACCCGTTCGCCGAGGAACTCGCGATCTACGACAAGGCACTGGACGAGGCCGGACTGCCGCCGGTCCCGGTCTACGCGTACATGCCGGGCCTGTCCGGGGACGTGGCTCCCGTGGCGGGCTTCGACTACGACGCGCTGCACTTCCTGCGCCGCGCGTATCTGCTCCAGATCTGCGGGCTGGCCGTCACTCCCGTCGACGAGCTGGGCGGCGACTACGAACAGCTCTTGGAGATGTTCGAGTCGACGGCACAGCAGTCCCACCTGGTGTGGCACTACGACCACGCGGGCGCCTACGTCCCCGTGGACTTCCCCTCACCCCTGACCAACGACGAGCTCCTGGCCGGGGGCGGTCCGCTGGGCTCCTCGCACGCGCTCCTGCGGGAGCTGGAGTACGTGGCCCCCTCCATAGGCATCGATCCCGCCAATCCTCCGGCGGCCCCGCTGCCGCCTGCGGCGCCCACGGCCCTGGAGGAACCGGCGGCCCCGCCTCCGCGCGACGACAGCCCCTTCGCGCGGGAGCGCCACGTGTGGCTGGGCCTCCACGCGGCCGCAACCCGAAGCCTTGCCCAGGGCTCCATGATCGTCTTCAGCTGAGACCGGCCACCGGCCGGTGGCCGGCCGCGTATGCACGGAACGACGTGCCTGGCGGTGCGCCCGCAGCAACTGGTCACCGTCGGGTAGCCGCGTACGCACGGAAGGGGACGTGCCGGGATGTGCGCCCGCTGGAGGTACCTCCCAGGCCTTTAAGGCACTGGGGGAGGCTGGCGCAACCGTTCGGCACCGGCCAACGACGTACGGCCGGTGCCGGACCGAGGACGTACATCCCGGCGCGGCCCGACCCGAAGCCAGGAGAAGGCGCACCACCAACGGCGCCGCAGCCGCGAGAGCGGCCGCATCGGGAACGGTGAAGGCGTACCGCGAGCGGCGCCGCAGCCGCGAGAGCTGCCGCACCCGGAACGGTGAGGGCGACCCACGGCCTCGGGCCGCCCCGGCCCCGATCCGGTGGCCCGGCCCCGATCCGGTGGCCCGGCCCCCTCCGGTGGCCCGGGGTCCGAGCCGCTGGCCCGGGGCCGGAGCTGCCGGCCGGGGCGCCGCCGGCCCGGCGCCCGGCGGCGCCCCCAAAAACACGGCCGCCCCCAAGGCGGGAGCCGTCACCGCGGCTCCGGCGGCCGCTGCCGCGGCATGTTCGGGCGGGTCCCCGGCGTAACCGGCGCCCCGAGGAGCCGCCCCGCCGACGGCCCCTCGGGCACCCGCGCCCCACCGTCCCCACCGGCGCCGACCCCGGCGCCCAGCGTCCCCAGTGGCGCCACCCCCGACCGGAACTGCAGCATCCAGTCCGCGGTCTCGGCCCGCACCAGCTCCGTCAGATCCTCCGAGAACCGCCGCAGCACCCCCAGGCACCGCTCGGCGGCCTCCCCGGCCGTCCCCTCGGTGGGCCCCAGCACCTCCCGTACGCACTCCGAGGCCCAATCGAACTGCAGCGCCTGCAGCCGCCGCTGCACGGCCTGTGCCGTGGCCACGTCCCGCATCCACCCGGACGTCAGCCCGAAGTACCGGTCGGCCAGGGCGCACGCCAGTGCGAGCAGCAGGGCCAGACACCCCCAGGGCGCCACTCCGCCGACCACCCGCGTCAGATCGAGGACCGGCAGCGCGGCCCCCACGACCCCGCCCAGGGCCGTCCCGGCCCGCAGCGCACGCGCGCCGCGCCGCTTCCAGGCCCGGTCCCTCAGATACCACTCGGCGGTGGTCAGCGCGCCCCGCTCCACCCAGCGGTACAGCTCGTCTAGCCGCTGGGCAGGCTCGCCCCAGTCCCCGAGAGGGAACGGCCGCCCCGCGAGGTCGTCCCGCCGGGGGCCGCCACGCTCTCCGCGCCCGGACCCATCGAACTCACCTGAATCTCCGGACCCTCCACGCTCGCCCCGCCCCACCTGGGGCGGCCCCTCGGACTGCATCTCCGGCTGGCTCACCCGGCACTCCCTACCTGCTGCTCTGCTGCAGTACGTGATGAACGTGCGATGAATGTGCGGCGCCTGATGCTGAAGCGCGGCACCCTTCCTACCGCCCAATGGGTGGGCATGAGGCCTGTTTCGAGGTCTTTCCGCCCGGAAGGGGGGCTTGATCAGATATAGGGGTTCCCTCCGCGTCACTCGAAAGAGTGCTGGAGCGCGCGCCACCCTGACCACGTAGGCTCGTGCCAGGTGAAGAACAGCGGAATCCCGGCAAGAATCCGCTTCCCAGTCCCAGCCAGTCCCAGGAGCTGATCGTGATCCCCGGTGGTGGCCAGCCCAACATGCAGCAGCTGCTGCAGCAGGCCCAGAAGATGCAGCAGGACCTCGCCCAGGCGCAGGAGGAGCTCGCGGCGACGGAGGTCGACGGCCAGGCAGGCGGCGGCCTCGTGAAGGCGACGGTGACCGGCTCCGGTGAGCTGCGCGCCCTCGCGATCGATCCGAAGGCGGTGGACCCGGAGGACACCGAGACCCTGGCCGACCTGATCGTCGCGGCGGTCCAGGCGGCGAACGAGAACGCACAGGCGCTGCAGCAGGAGAAGCTGGGCCCGCTGGCCCAGGGCCTCGGCGGCGGCAGCGGCATCCCGGGCCTTCCCTTCTAGGACCAGGCGCGGCCAACTACCGTACGTACCAAGGGCGAAGCAGCACGGCACGTACAGAAGCAGCAAAAGGAAGGCAGTCCGTTGTACGAAGGCGTGGTCCAGGACCTCATCGACGAGTTGGGCAGGCTGCCCGGCGTCGGTCCCAAGAGCGCGCAGCGGATCGCTTTCCACATCCTGCAGGCGGAGCCCACGGACGTGCGCAGGCTGGCCCAGGCGCTCCTCGAGGTGAAGGCCAAGGTCCGCTTCTGCGCGGTCTGCGGCAACGTCGCCCAGGAGGAGCACTGCGGCATCTGCCGCGACCAGCGCCGCGATCCCGCCGTGATCTGCGTGGTCGAGGAGCCCAAGGACGTCGTGGCGATCGAGCGGACCCGGGAGTTCCGCGGCCGCTACCACGTCCTGGGCGGCGCGATCAGCCCGATCGAGGGCGTCGGCCCCGACGACCTGCGGATCCGGGAGCTGCTGGCCCGGCTCGCCGACGGCACGGTCACCGAGCTGATCCTGGCCACGGACCCGAATCTGGAGGGCGAGGCCACGGCCACGTACCTCGCGCGCATGATCAAGCCCATGGGCCTCAAGGTCACCCGTCTGGCCAGCGGACTCCCGGTGGGAGGCGATCTGGAATACGCGGACGAGGTCACTCTCGGCCGCGCTTTCGAGGGGAGACGACTCCTAGATGTCTGACGCCACGCTGAACACGGTCAAGAACGATCCGGGCGACTTCGCCGTCCAGATCTCGGACCAGGTCGGCAGCTTCCTCGTCGCCGTCGATGAGGTCGCGAAGGGCGACGAGCCGGACTCGGCCGTGCCCTTCCTGCTGCTGGAGGTGTCCCAGCTCCTCCTGGCGGGTGGCAGGCTCGGCGCGCACGAGGACTTCCTCCCGGAGGAGCGCTACGAGCCGGACCTGGGCCCGGAGCAGGACGTGGACGACCTGCGCGAGCGCCTCGCCGTCCTCCTCGACCCGGTCGACGTCTATTCCGAGGTCTTCGACCCGTACGAGCCGCGGAAGGCGCCGGTCGCCTGCCGGATCTCGGACGACCTGGCCGATGTCGTCGCGGACCTGCGCCACGGCATGGCCCACTACCGCGAGGGGCGCACCGTCGAGGCCCTGTGGTGGTGGCAGTTCTCCTACTTCTCCAACTGGGGTGCCACGGCCTCGGCCGCCCTGCGCGCCCTGCAGTCCCTGGTGGCCCATGTCCGCCTGAACCAGCCCCTGGAGGACCTGGACGGCCTCGACACCGACCAGGACCTCGGCGACGACGCGCTCGCGGAGGAGGCCGGCAAGGTCATGGCGAGGGAGATCGCGGGACCGCTGGGGATGCGCGCGCGGACGGTCAAGTAGACGCCTGGCCCGGCCGGAGTGCATCCACCCTGGCCGGAGTCCGTCCATCTCGGTCGGTGCGTATGCCCGCTTCGTACGCCTGCCCGAATCGTCAACCGTAGGCGTGGTCCGTGACGACTAACGCGATGTCGTGGTCAACCTGACATGACGTCCTGTCACGATTTGCCCGAAAGTCACCAAATCTTTGTATGGGGCCGTGAGTTTTTCATGTGCCCCGTTCATTACTGCAGGGGACATTTTGGGCAAGCGTCACCATTGCGTGCTCCGGCTGTGCCGGACCCTGGCGAAGACGGCCACCCGAACGCTGATCGTCGCCGTGGCGGGGGTGCTCCTGGCCCTGGCCAACCCCACGGCGGCATTCGCGGTGTTCAGGCCGACCCCCGTGTACACCGACCCGGCAGGCCTGTTCACCGAGGCCACGATCACCGGTACCGGCGTTGGCACCACCGTCAACGGCTCCACCGCACCGGCCGGTTTCAACCCGCTCGACGGCTATCCCGCCACCATCCCTGACGGATCCACCGTGCACGCCGCCGCGTACGCCGGGACGATCGTGATCCAGGACACGGTCACCGGGCGAACCGGCCTCACGTACTGCATCGACCTGTTCACCGACACCGAGACCGGGGTGAACTACGAGCTCGGTGAGTGGAGCGAAGCGCACATCACGAACCTCGGCTACGTCGAGTACATCCTGCAGCACTATTACCCCACCACGGGCGAACCGTCCGGTGCCACCGTCGCCCAACGAGCGGCCGCGGTGCAGGCGGCCATCTGGTTCTTCACCGACAACTACATCCTGGCGACCACCGGCACCAGCGCCACGATCCGTACGTACACCGCGGCCATCGTCGCGGACGCCCTGGCCAACGGGCCGAGCGCGGAGCCGGCGGAACCGGAGCTGTCCGTCACCCCCGAGCAGATGCCGGCGCCGGCGACCGGCGAGATCGTCGGCCCGTTCACGGTCACCGCTGACGGCCCGTCAACGATCCAGATCACCGGGGTCGAGGTGTTCACCGACTCCGCGGGCCAGAACCAGCTCCAGGACGGCGACACCGTGCAGCCCGGCACACGGCTGTGGGCCCGCAGCGTCTCGGACGACGACCCGCAGGGCTTCGTCCTGGAGCGCGTCGCCAACGTCGTGGAGGGCAATGTCCTGCTCTACGACGGGACGAACGCCGGCCTGGAGGACGCCCAGACGCTCGTACTGGCTCAGGAGACCGAACTGGTCGTGCGGGCCGGCGCGGTGCTCCAGCCGTTCCCCGCGGGCGCCCTGCAGTTCGGGCTCCAGATCGGCGGGGAAGCGGCGGGGCTCCAGGCCGCGAAGGTGATCGAAGTGGACTGCCAGGACCCGGAGTCCGGCCTCGACCAGCACCGCACCGTGACCCTCGCGGCCGGCACGCCCGCCGGTGACTACTCGCGGTCGCTCACCGGCATTCCGGCCGGCAGTGTCTGCACGATCACCGAGAGCTCGAACGGCGACAACGGCCTCGTCACTGCCACAACGGCCATCGAACCCTCCACCGTCACGATCGCGTCGGAGGAGAACCAGCAGGTGTCGGTCACCAACACGTTTGCGCGGGCGGTCGGTTCGGTGCAGGTCGCCGTCACCATCGAGGGTCCGGCAGCCGGGCGGCAGGGGACCAAGGTCGTCGACCTCGACTGCGACGACCCGGACGGCAGGTTCGACCGGCAGTTCGCCGTCGACGCGCGCGCGAAGGCAGGCACCTACGACCAGCCGGTGGTGACCGGTATCCCGACGGGCACACACTGCACGGTGACCGAGCGGGACACGGGCGAGAACAACGACGTGGCGCTCGCCACCGCCGCACACATCGAACCGGCCACCGTCACGATCGCCGAGGGCGTGACCAGCGCCGTCTCCGTCACCAACAGGTACGTCCGGCGAGGCTGCCTCTCCGGGACCGGGACCGGGACCGGGGCCGGGACATCCGGAGGCTGCCTCGCGGAGACCGGGGCACCCGCACTGATGGCCCCCATGACCGTGACGAGCCTCGCGCTGGTACTGGCCGGCTGCACGCTCACCTCGACCATGACCGGAGTACGGCGCAGACGCACCCCTTAGCGTCGCTCTCCGTGGTTTGGATCGGACTTGGTTGAGGGCTGGAGGTCCGTTGTACGGCGCTTTACCCGTGTGACGAAAGGGTGGAACTGCTCCCGCAAAAGGGAGCAACCACCCCCCAGCACACTGGAGTTGCGATGAAGCGTCAGATACGTACCCGTGCCGCCGTGGTCACCGCCGGCGCCCTGATCGCGGCAGCCACGGTCGCGGTGGGCGTCGGTGTGGCGAGCCCCGAGCACAGCGACGTACCGGCCGCAGCCAAGTCCGCCAACTCCGCCAAGTCCGGCAAGCCGACCAAGGCGGAGATAGCCGGCCTCTTCGACCAGTGGAACGCCGCCCTCCAGACCGGCGACCCGGAGAAGGTCGCCGACCGCTACGCCCCCGACGCGGTGCTGCTGCCCACCGCGTCCCCCAAGATCCGTACGAACCGGGCCGAGATCGTCGACTACTTCGAGCACTTCCTGCAGAAGAAGCCGCAGGGCGAGAAGATCAGATCGGTCGTCAACGTCCTGGACCGCAACTCGGCGATCGACGCCGGCCTGTACGAGTTCCACATCACCGACCCCGCCACCGGTGAGAAGAAGACGGTCGAGGCCCGCTACACCTACGAGTACGAGAAGCGCGGCGGCAAGTGGCTCATCGTCAACCACCACTCCTCGGTGCTGCCGGCCGAAGGCTGATCCGTACGCAGAGCCCGCCGGAGCCGCCTGAGCCGCTTGAGCCGCCGTCCGGCGCCGGTGCGTCCCGCAGGGTCACGCTGCCGCCGTCGTCCGTCACCAGCTGCTTGGCGATGGCGAGGCCGAGCCCGGAGCCGGAGCGGCCGGTGAGGCCCTGACCGCGCCAGAAGCGGTCGAAGGCGCGGGACTTCTCGGCGTCGGACATTCCCGGCCCCTGGTCGAGGATCTCCAGCACCACCTCGTCGGGGTGGGCGCCCTGAGCGGGTTCCACGCGGATGGTGATGGTGCCGCCGTCCGGCGAGACCTCCAGGGCGTTCGACAGGACGTTGTCCAGCACCTGGTCCAGATGACCGGGGCTGGCCAGCACCCGCAGCCGGACGTCGACTTCCCCTCCGAACGCGATCCGCACCCCGCGCTCGTCGGCGGCCGGCCTCCACACCGCGAGCCGTTCCCCGACCAGCTCGGCCAGGACCAGGGGTTCGGCAGCCGTCACTTTTGCCTCCGCGCGGGCCAGCACCAGCAGGCCGTTGACGAGGCGGCTCATCCGTACGACCTCGGCGGTGGCCTGCTCGACGTCCTCGCGTACGAACTCGTCGTCGACGCCGTCCGCGATGTTGTCCAGGGACAGGCGGAGCGCCGTCAACGGGGTGCGCAGCTGGTGCGAGGCGTCCGCGACGAACATGCGCTGCGACGCGACCAGGGTGTCCAGGCGCTCGGCGCCCGAGTTGAGCGTGCGGGCCAGGGTCTGGGTCTCCTGCGGACCCGTCTCCGGGGAGCGCGCCGTCAGGTCGCCGTCCCTGAACCGGCTCGCCATCTCGTTGAGCTGGCGCAGCGGGCGGGTGAGCCGCCGGGCTGCCAGCGCACCAAGACCGGCGGCCACCGCCAGGACGCTCACGGCGAGGACCGCGCGGAAACCCCAGATACGCCACAGCCGAGCGGAGAGATCGGAGGTCGCGTATGTGATCCGCACCGCGCCCACGACCCGGTCGCCGTCGTCCGTCGAGCGCGCCGGGACGGTGACGACCAGGTGCGGTCCCCAGACGAAGGAGGAGCCCCAGTCGACCGTGGAGCGGCCGTCCTGCAGGGCCCGCGTCATGGCCGCGTCGTCCGGCCGGGAGGGCAGCGGGAGGGGTGCCACGGTGGTTCCGTCGGACGAGATCGCCTCGACGCTGCCGGGCGTCTCGTCGGCGTACGCCTCGGCCATCCGGGCCAGCGCCTGCCGCGCGGGCGCGTCGCCGTCAGCGAGCAGCAGGGCCATGGTGGTGGCCTCGCGGTGCACGGACTGCTCGGTGTCGCCGCGCAGTTGGGCGGTCAGCGTGAAGGCGACCGGGACGGTGAAGGCCGTGAGGGCGACCGCCACGAGCAGGACGTAGCTGACGATCAGCTGCCGGATCACGGCGCCGGTCTCCGGTCCGAGGCGTCGAGGCCGGTTCCGGAAGGGGCCTCGCCACCGCCCCGGGAACGGGCGTCGCCGGTCCCGCCGCTGCCGTCCTCGATCACCAGGCGGAAACCGACCCCCCGTACCGCCTCGATCGTGATCGCCCCGGCCAGCTTCCGGCGCAGCGCCGCCACATGCACGTCCAGCGTCTTGGTCGGCCCGAACCAGTTGGCGTCCCAGACGGCTTCCATGATCTGCTCGCGGGACATCAGGGCGCCCGGCTCCTCGGTGAGGAAGGCCAGCAGGTCGTACTCCTTGGGCGTGAGCACGACCTCGGTGCCGTCCAGATGGACGCGGGCGGCCTTGCGGTCGACGGTCAGCCGCGGGCCGTAGCGGTCGGGCCCGGTCACCGCCTGCTGGGCGCGTGGCTGCACGCGGCGCAGTACCGCCCTGATGCGGGCGATGACCTCGCGGACGCCGAAGGGTTTGGAGACGTAGTCGTCGGCGCCGATCTCCAGGCCCACCACGCGGTCGGTCTCGTCGCTGCGGGCGCTGATCACGATGATCGGCACGTCGCTGCCCGCCCGCAGCGCCTTGCACACGTCGAGCCCGTCGGTGTCGGGCAGTCCGAGATCGAGCAGCACGACGTCGTACGGATCATGAGGGGCGCCGGCCGCCTTCAGGGCCTCCTGGCCCGTGGTGACCCACTCCACCTCGAAGCCATAGCGCAGCAGGCCGCGCCGCAGCGATTCGGCGACCGGTTCGTCGTCTTCCACCAGGAGTACGCGCACGGGGCGAACCCTAATATTTGAACTTTAACGATTCGTGTGCGGGTGTGTGACCCGCCCCACTTTCCGAGTGCGCGGGGCCGGATCGGGCATGCGCCAGTCCGAGCGGCCGGAGCGTCGTCCCTGGCGATCGAGCGTCGATGCGCGTCGTGAGCGGGACATCTCACGATGCGATATCACAGGGGCGGAATTCGGCCGCTCGTTAGACTGAGTCGACCGCAGTCATGTGGGTCGACCGCATATACGCGATATATGCGGGACGAAACGGATTGAGCGAGGAGCGCACGTGGGCCTTGTCGTGCAGAAGTACGGAGGCTCCTCCGTAGCCGATGCCGAAGGCATCAAGCGCGTCGCCAAGCGGATCGTGGAAGCGAAGAAGAACGGCAACCAGGTGGTTGTGGTCGTTTCTGCGATGGGCGACACGACGGACGAGCTGATCGATCTCGCCGAGCAGGTATCCCCGATGCCTACCGGGCGTGAGTTCGACATGCTGCTGACCGCCGGAGAGCGGATCTCCATGGCCCTGCTGGCGATGGCGATCAAAAACCTGGGCCACGAGGCCCAGTCGTTCACCGGCAGCCAGGCAGGCGTCATCACCGACTCGGTCCACAACAAAGCGCGGATCATCGATGTCACGCCGGGCCGCATCAGGACGGCGCTCGACGAGGGCAACATCGCCATCGTCGCCGGCTTCCAGGGCGTGTCCCAGGACAGCAAGGACATCACCACGCTGGGCCGCGGCGGCTCGGACACGACCGCCGTCGCCCTCGCCGCCGCCCTCGACGCCGAGGTCTGCGAGATCTACACCGACGTGGACGGCGTCTTCACCGCCGACCCGCGCGTCGTGAAGAAGGCTCGCAAGATCGACTGGATCTCGTTCGAGGACATGCTGGAGCTCGCGGCCTCCGGCTCGAAGGTGCTGCTGCACCGCTGCGTCGAGTACGCACGTCGTTACAACATCCCGATCCACGTCCGCTCGTCCTTCTCGGGACTGCAGGGCACCTGGGTCAGCAACGAACCGCAAGGGGACACGAAGGTGGAGCAGGCCATCATTTCCGGTGTCGCTCACGACACCTCCGAGGCCAAGGTCACGGTCGTCGGCGTGCCGGACAAGCCGGGTGAGGCCGCCTCGATCTTCCGCGCGATCGCCGACGCGGAGATCAACATCGACATGGTCGTGCAGAACGTGTCGGCCGCGGCCACGGGCCTGACGGACATCTCCTTCACGCTGCCGAAGACCGAGGGCCGCAAGGCCATCGACGCGCTGGAGAAGGCCAAGTCCGTCATCGGCTTCGAGTCCCTGCGCTACGACGACCAGATCGGCAAGATCTCCCTGGTCGGCGCGGGTATGAAGACCAACCCGGGTGTCACGGCCGCCTTCTTCGAGGCGCTCAGCGACGCACGCGTCAACATCGAGCTGATCTCGACCTCCGAGATCCGCATCTCGGTCGTGACCCGCGCCGACGACGTCCCGGAGGCCGTGCGCGCCGTGCACACCGCGTTCGGGCTGGACTCCGACAGCGACGAGGCCGTCGTCTACGGCGGCACCGGGCGCTGACCTGCGCCGTCGGCCACAGAGGGCCACGAAGATGCGTACGACGATGACCGCCGGCCAGGAAGGCGTACGGGGATGACCGGACGACCGACGCTCGCTGTCGTGGGAGCGACCGGGGCCGTCGGCACCGTCATGCTCCAGATCCTCTCTCAGCACGCGGACATCTGGGGCGAGATCCGACTCATCGCCTCGCCGCGCTCGGTCGGCCGCAAGCTGACCGTGCGCGGCGAGGAGGTCGAGGTCGTGGCCCTGGGCGAGGAGGCCTTCGACGGCGTCGACATCGCGATGTTCGACGTACCGGACGAGGTGTCCGCGCAGTGGGCGCCCGTCGCCGCCGCCAAGGGCGCGGTCGTCGTGGACAACTCGGCCGCCTTCCGGATGGACCCGGAGGTGCCACTCGTGGTGCCCGAGGTCAATCCGCATGCCGCACGCGTGCGTCCGCGCGGCATCATCGCCAACCCCAACTGCACGACTCTCTCGATGATCGTGGCAGTGGGAGCGCTCCACGCCGAGTTCGGGCTGCGCGAGCTGGTCGTCTCCTCGTACCAGGCGGTGAGCGGTGCCGGGCGCGCGGGCATCGACACCTTGCGGGAGCAGCTGAAACTCGTCGCCGGTACGGAGCTCGGGA
This sequence comes from Streptomyces sp. NPDC002896, assembly GCF_040295225.1. Lineage (NCBI taxonomy): Bacteria > Bacillati > Actinomycetota > Actinomycetes > Kitasatosporales > Streptomycetaceae > Streptomyces > Streptomyces sp. NPDC002896. The sequence goes on from NZ_JBEOVA010000005.1 coordinate 328,451, forward strand.
CGTCGCCCGGTGACGTACGGCGGGCCGTGGGCGACGCCACCGGACCGTTCCCCGAGCCGGTCGCGCTGAACGTCGTGCCCTGGGCGGGGTCGCTCCGGGACGACGGGTGGTCGTCGGAGGAGATGAAGGTGCGGGACGAGTCCCGCAAGATCCTCGGACTGCCCGAGCTGAAGGTCGCCGCGACCTGCGTGCGCGTCCCCGTCGTCACCACGCACTCCTTGACCGTCCACGCCCGCTTCGAGGGCGAGGTCACCGTCGACCGGGCGCGCGAGATCCTGGCGACGGCGCCCGGCGTCGTCCTCGTCGACGACCCGGCCGCTGGTGAGTTCCCCACGCCCGCGGACGTGGTGGGGACCGACCCGACATGGGTCGGCCGGGTGCGGCGCGCACTCGACGATCCGACCGCGCTCGAACTCTTCGTGTGCGGTGACAATCTGCGCAAGGGTGCGGCGCTGAACACGGCGCAGATCGCCGAGCTGGTGGCTGCGGAGTTCAGGGCGGCGTGATGTCGGGTCGCACTGTGTGCGGGTGCCGGCTCGTCAGCCGACCGTCCGATATCCGGAATCTCCCTGGCCAAGTCCGGGATCGTTTGAAAGAATCGTTGAAGGTTTAAGGGGCTGCCAAAAAAGGTCCAGACCACTTGAGCCGAGCCCATCCGGCGTTCGAAGATTTCGCTCCCCGCCCCGTGCAACCGCGCACGGGGCGGGGAGCGTCTTTAGCGGTCGCCCGTCTGGGGCGCCTGGGGCTGTGACGAACGCGGCATGGACAAACGGGGCATAGGGGAAGAGCTGGTACGCATGAGGTCAAGTGATGCACCGTCAAAAGCGGTGTCCCCGGCACATGTGATGCCTGACGCGTACAACCCTGACGGGGGGAGGCGCGTCAAACTGGCGTGGCAGAGGTACTCGACTTCACAACGGTACGGGCGAGGGGCGCATCCCTTCGGCCGCCCCGCCGACCCCGCACGCCCGGCTCGGCCGGCGGCGGTATGCCGGTGATCGCCCCCATGCCCCAGGCGCGGCCCGCCCGCATTCCGTCCCAACGAGAGGGCGCTGAGGAGAGCATGGCCGCCGGCACGACGGTCGACCATCTCACCGAGACCTATCGCGCCCACTACCGGTCGCTCCTCGGACTGGCGGCGCTCCTCCTCGACGACACGGCCTCCTGCGAGGACGTCGTCCAGGAGGCCTTCATCCGCGTGCACTCCGCGCGCAAACGCGTCCGCGATCCGGAGAAGACCCTCGCGTATCTGCGGCAGACCGTGGTCAACCTCTCGCGGTCCGCGCTGCGCCGCCGCATCCTCGGGCTGAAGCTGCTCTCCAAGCCGATGCCCGACATGGCGAGCGCCGAGGAGGGTGCGTACGACCAGCTGGAGCGCGACGCGCTGATCAAGGCCATGCGCGGCCTGCAGCGGCGCCAGCGCGAGGTGCTGGTGCTGCGCTACTTCGCGGACATGACCGAGGCACAGGTCGCCGACACTCTGGGCATATCGCTTGGTTCGGTGAAGGCGTACGGCTCTCGCGGCATCGCGGCCCTGCGCGTCGCCATGGAGGCGCCCGCATGAGCGAGCAGCGGTGGCGGCCGGGCGGCGGTGAGGCCGGACGGGGACGGCCCGAGCGGCCTGAGTGGCGCGGCGGCGGCGAGGCCGGGCGCGGACGGCCTGAATGGGCCGAGGTGAATGGCCCGGACGGGGTCGAGCACGGGCGGCCTGATGGGGCCGAGTGGTACGAGTACGAGCGGCATGCTGGGAACGGAACTGTGAATCACGGCCCCGAAAGCTCCTACGACGGGCCGGACACCCCTCGCGACGGCTCTGACACGTCTTACGACGGCTCCGACATGTCCTACGACGGCTCCGACACGTCCTACCGCGGCTACGGCGACTCCAACGGCGGTCGCCAGGCCGGCGGTGCGGGCTCCGGTCCGCGTGGTGGGGACGGGGCGTATCCGGATGAGCTGGGCTCCGACGAGCTGGCTCTGCGCAGGATGCTGCACCATGCGGTCCAGGACATCGAGCCGACCGACGGTTCCCTCGAACATCTGCGGCGTGCCGTGCCCGCGCGCCGTGCGCGCAAGCGCCAGGCCGTCGTCGGCATGGCCGCGGCCGCACTCTTCGTCGGCACCGCCATCCCGGCGCTCGTCCATGTCTCGAACTCGGCAGGCTCTCCGGACGTGTCCTCCGCCGTCGGGCACGTCGGCGAGGCAGAGGGCCAAAACGGTGACGGTGCGAGCCCGGACGGCAGCGAGAAGAACGACGGCAGCGGCTCGAGCACGTCGAAGTCCAAGGGCAAGAACGGCGACAAGGGCAAGAACGACCAGGGCAAGGGCGCGACGGGCAGCGCCACCGGCGCCCCGGACTCTGCCAGTACGGCGGCCGCGAGCTCGCCCGCCTGCGGCGTGAACGAACTGGGGAAGGCCACGCCGAGCGTCGGGTCAGCGGACGCCGAGGGCAAGGTCTACGGGAGCTTCACGATCACGAACGTCTCCAGCGCCGCCTGCACGGTCGAAGGCGCCGGGACCATGAACACCACTGCGCAGGGCGCGGCGGACACCACGAAGATCAACCTCGTGGACCACACCGCCGGGGACGGCTCCGGGCTTCCCGATCCGTCCCTGGAGGCAAGCCAGCTGGTTCTCGCGCCGGGCAAGTCGTACCAGGTGCGGTTCGCCTGGATGCCGTCGGAGACCTGTCCCACCACGAGTGGCGATGGCGGCGGTGGCGGCGGAGAACCCTCGCCCGACCCGTCACCGTCGGGGGACAGCGCCACCGGTTCCACCAGTGGCACGTCCGAGCAGAGCGGCACGACGACGCAGCTCGTCACCGAGGACGGCGGCACGGCGGACGGCAGCGTGCTCCTCACCCTGACCGCGGAGCCCGGCACCCCGACGGTGTCGGCGACCATCTCCAACGCGTGCGCAGGGACGATCTACCACACGGGAGTGCTCGCGACGGAGTAGGTGTGCTCACGCTCACCTCGAGTGGAGCGGACCCCTGGGGCGGCTTTCCGAAGCCGTCGGGGTCCTGCCGCCTCTTTCGGGCAGCCTGCGGCCTATTTCCCGCAGTGGGGACCCGGTCCGCTTTCAGGCAGTGGGGACCCGGTCCCCGGCGCTCTGGTCCTCCAGTTCATCGCCCTCGGGGCTCAGCCCGAGCTCGGCGTCCCTGGCGAACTCCGCCTCCCGGCGCAGCAGCCGGAACCACATGAAGACGACGAACCCCGCGAAGACGAACCACTCACCGGTGTAGCCGAGGTTCTGGAACGCCTTGAGGTCGAGCCCGCCGCCCTGCGGCTCCGTCGCAGGTACCGCCTTCATGCCCGCGTCGGCCTTGTCGAGGGTGATCCACGCGTCGTACACGTCGTACGGCACGAGGTTCACCAACGACGCGGCGCTGATCATGCCGAGCTGTCCCGCGGGCAGCCCGCCCGTCGCCATCACCCCGTCGGAGTCCGCGTTCTCCGACGCCTGCAGCGCGCCGGTCACGGTGACCTCGCCGGCGGGCGGGGCCGGGGCCTTCGCGGCGGACGCGTCGCCGGGCAGCCACCCGCGTACGACGGGCAGGGCCTTGCCGCTGTCCGTGCGCAGCATCGTCACCACGTAGAACCCGCGCTTGCCGTCCAGCTCCCGGTCCGGGACGAGGAGCTGCTTGCCGTACCGGCCGGTCGCCGTGGCGCGGTCGCCCGACGTCTCCTGGTCGACGGGCAGGAGCGAGTCGAGCGGCCGGGCCGCGGCCCGCTTGTCCTGAGCGGACTCCTCGGAGGCGGACCGGTGGTCCTGGACGCGGTCCTCGAACCGCCCCAGCTGCCACGACCCCATGAAGATGCAGAAGGGGATGGCCAGCAGGACGAAGACGTTGATCCCCCACCAGCGAGGGGTCAGCAGGAACCGGTACACACCTCCACGGTACGGGGGCCGCGCGGGCGGCTCGGCCGTGGGGGTGGTCACCGGTCTACGTCACGGGTCCGCGTCCCCCGTTCGCGTCCCCACGTCCGCGTCCCCGTTCCGCGCCCCCACGTCCGCGTCCCCGTTCCGCGCCCCCACGTCCGCGTCCCCGTCGAGCGTCAGCCGCTGAGGCCGTTGAGGTGCCGCTCCGCGAAGTCCAGCTCGAGCCGCACCTGCTTGATCCGCTCGTCCACCACCAGCGACCCGTGCCCCGCGTCGTAGCGGTAGACCTCGTGGACCGCACCACGCGCCGCGAGCCGGTCCACATAATTGTCGATCTGGTGGATCGGGCAGCGCGGGTCGTTGACGCCGGCCGAGATGTAGACGGGCGCCTTCACCGCGTCCACGTACGTCAGCGGGGAGGACGCCTCGAAGCGCTCCGGCACCTCCTCCGGCGTACCGCCCAGAAGGGTGCGGTCCATCGCCTTCAGGGCCTCCATCTCGTCGTGGTACGCCGTGACGTAGTCCGCGACCGGGACCGCTGCCAGCCCTATCGCCCAGGCGTCGGGCTGGGTGCCGAGGCCGAGCAGGGTCAGATAGCCGCCCCACGAACCGCCGGCGAGCACGAGCTTCGCCGGGTCCGCGAGGCCCGACGTCACCGCCCACTCCCGGACCGCCGCGATGTCCTCCAGCTCGATGAGGCCCACCCGGTGCTTGAGCGCGTCCGTCCACTCCCGTCCGTACCCCGTCGACCCCCGGTAGTTGACGCGGACCACCGCATAGCCGTGGTCCACCCAGGCCGCCGGACCCCCCGCGAAGGAGTCGCTGTCGTGCCAGGTCGGGCCGCCGTGGATCTCGAACACGGTGGGAAGAGGGCCGGTCGCACCGGCGGGCTTCTGAACGAGGGCGTGAATACGGCCCCCGGGCCCCTCCACCCACACGTCCTCGACGGGCACCGAACCCGGCGACCTCATCCCGGGCGGATCCAGCACCACACCACCGGACGTCGACCGGACCACCGGGGGCTCAGCCGCGGACGACCACAGGAACTCGACGCTTCCGTCGGGCCGCGCCGTCGCTCCGGACACCGAGCCGGGGGGCGTGTCCAGACGGACCAGCGCGCGCGTGGCCGGCTCGAAGCGCCACAGCTCGCTGCGTGCCTCGAAGCTGTGCGCGATCAGCAGCGCCGACCCGTCCGGATACCACTCCGCCGAGACGTCGCCGGGCAGCTCCAGCGCCAGGTCCGTCTCCTTTCCCGAGGCGACGTCCCACACCATCGGCTCCCAGCGCCCGCGCCGCTGGTGCCCGACGAGCAGCCGCGTGTCCCCGTCGACCGGGGCGAAGCCGAGGACCTCGAGCCCCAGCTCGACCGTGCCGCCCTTGGTGTCGTCCAGCTCGGCGACCACCGAGCCGTCCGGCCGGAGCACCCGGATCGCGGAGTGCATGGCGTCGCCGTGCTCGGTGTGCTCGATCGCGATCAGTGAGCCGTCGTGGGAGAGGTCGCCGACGCCGGCCGACTCGGGGTGCCGGTAGACCTCGACGGGCCCGCCCACCCCTCGTACGACATGGATCGTCGAGCCCTCCTCGTCGGTCGAACGGCCGACGACCACCGTGCGCCCGTCCCGGCCGATGGCCAGGCCTGCCGGATACGACGCCTTGAGGCCGGCCACCGCGGCTTCGTCGGCGCCCCCGTGGAAGGGCTGGCGCTTCCAGACGCCGAACTCGTCGCCGTCCGTGTCGTCGAACCACCAGATCCACTCGCCGTCCGGCGAGAGCACGCCGTCCGTGGTGCCGTTCGGCCGGTCGGTGACCTGGCGCTGCTCGCCCGTGGCCCGGTCCCACCCATACAGCTCGTACGTCCCCGACGCGTTGGACACGAACAGCGACCGGTCCGGCGCGTCCTGTGCCCAGTCCGGCAGGGACACTCTCGGCGCACGGAAGCGCTTCTCCCAGTCGGGCATCCCCGCGTCGTCCCGGGTGGCTGCATCGTCCGGCATGGGCCCGGACCCGTTGCTCTCAGTCATGGCCCCATAGTGCCTGGACCCGCCGACATCGCGCCGATGAGCACCTCAGCCTGTGGATAACAACCGGACTGTGGATAACTTCCGGGGCCGAGGCACCGGGCGATGAGTTCCGGGCCGCCGCCCGGTCTCCACAAGTGAGGAACAGAGGGACAAGCGAGACGGCCCGGGAGGCGATCAGATCATGTTCGGCACGACGAAGGCGTTCAGCGGTTTCTCGGTGGACGACATCGATGCGGCCAGGAAGTTCTACGGCGAGACGCTCGGCATCAGGGTGTCGGAAGCGAACGGCCTCCTGACGCTGCACATCGCGGGTGACCGGGACACCCTGGTCTACCCCAAGCCGGACCACACCCCGGCGACGTACACGATCCTCAACTTCCCCGTGGACGACATCGAGGCGGCGGTCGACGAACTGAGCAGAAGGGGCGTGCAGTTCCAGCGCTACGACCAACTCGAGACCGACGAGAAAGGCATCTTCCGCGGCGGCCCGCTGATCGCGTGGTTCACCGATCCTGCCGGGAACGTGCTGTCTGTCCTGGAGGAACCTTCGTGATCCCGGACGTCGCACGCGCCCGGCCGTCGGACAACGTCATCCGGCCGCCGGATACGGAAGCAGCTCCGCTGCCGTCTTCTCCCAGGACGCCTTGAGCTCCGCGAGCAGCTCCGGCCGGTCGGGTGCCAGGTCGGCCTGCTCGCGCGAGTCCTGGGCGAGGTTGTACAGGTGGTCCTTGCCACCCGCGTCCTGGTAGTACTTCCAGTCGCCGCGCCGCAGCGCCCTGTTGGCCCGTACGCGCCAGAACAGCTCGCGCTCGGGCAGCTCCTCGCCCCGCAGCAGATAGCCGGCGAGACTGGTGCCGTCCAGCGGGTACGCGGGGTGGGGCCGCGCGCCGCCCAGTTCAAGGAAGGTGGCGGTCCAGTCGGGGGAGAAGCTGGGCTCGTGGCTCACCTGGTGCCCGTCGATCCGGGCGGGCCAGCGCACGATGGTCGGCACGCGGATGCCGCCCTCCAGCAGCTGGGACTTGTTGCCGCTGAGCGGCCAGTTGTAGGAGAAGCGCTCGCCTCCGTTGTCACTGGCGAACAGCACCAGCGTGTTCTCCTCCTGCCCGGAACGCCGCAGCGCCGCCAGCACTTCGCCGACCGCGGCGTCGAGGCTCTCGACCATCTCCGTGTACTTGTCGACCGAACCGCCGTCGTTGTGGAGCAGCGCGCTGAGGACCTGCCCCTGATTGCTCGCCGCGCGTATCTTCGCCGCGATCTCGGCCCCGGTCTCCGCGTCGTCCTCGGCGAGCCAGGGCCAGTGCGGGGTGGTGAAGTTGAGGTTGAGCAGCCACGGCTTGTCGTGGTCCCGGCTGACGTACTCCACGGCCCGCTCGGTCAGGACCGTCGTGTAGTAGCGCAGGTCCTGGTACGTCGCGTCGCCCTCGTAGAGGTCGTAGTCGCCGAGCTGCCCGAGCTTGGAGAAGTACTCCAGTACGCCGCCGAAGTTGCCGAAGAACTCGTCCCAACCGGACTTCGTGGGGCTGTAGTCCGGCAGCCACCCGCAGTGCCACTTGCCGATGAGCGCGGTCGAGTAACCCGCCGCCTTCAACAGCGATGCGAGCGTGGGGTGGTTGGGGTCGAGCCCCTGGGACCTGTCGCCGACGGGTTCGGCGAGCCCGCCCTTCGTACGGCCCGGATAGCGGCCGGTGTACAGGCTGAACCGGGTCGGGGAGCAGGTCGCCGAGCCGGAGTACGCGTCGGTGAACCGGACACCCTCACGGGCGAGGCGGTCCAGGTTCGGGGTCTTGATGTGCGGTGCGCCGTAGGACGACAGATCGGCCCAGCCGAGGTCGTCGCCGAGGATGACCAGCAGGTTCGGGCGCCGACCGTGCCCAGCGCCCGCGCGGGCCCGGAAGGGCTTCTCCGCGGATGCGCCGGAGGCGTTCGTACCGGATGCGGTCGTGCTTGTCCCGGTCGTGCCCGACGCGGCGGCAGCCGGCCCGGCCACAGCGGTCAGGGCGCCGCCGCCGACCAACCCGCCGAACAGCCGCCGGGAGATGCCGTCACGGGCGCCGCCGGGCGTTGCGGCCTCGGAAGGTAGGGAGGAGTTTTCGGATATGCGTGAGGTATCGGACATAGGTGTTCCTTGAAACCTAGGGGGAGCGCGCGAGAGCAGGCGGGACCTCGTGGGTGCGCGCAGACGTCCGTAAGTACGGAGGCGTGCGCGAGCGCGACGAAGGAGAGTGCGAAGAAGGAGAGAGACCCGTGGGATCAGCGACAGATGGCGCTGGACTGCCGGCACAGATCGACATGGCGCCGCTCCACCAGCGCGGCGGACGCGCACAGGTGATCAGCGGAAGCATTCATGATCGAGACCCTGCCGGTGCGGCACTCGCGGTGTCAAGGGCGTGTCCGCACCGTGAGCCATGGGACGCCTGTGCCCGCAGGTGAAATGTGCAGAGAACGCCAGAAGGGCCTGATCCTCGTTGAGGACCAGGCCCTTCCCGCTCGACCTGCTGTTTTCATCGTCGGGGCGCCGGCGGACGTCACCCCGTGGTCGCCGGAGCCTTGACCAGCCTCCGAGGGACTTCCGGGGCGGTACGTGCGATGCGGAACCGGGAGGCCAGGCGCAGGATCACCCACCCGTACAACGGCCAAACGACCGCGCCGGCCGCCAGCATCGGCCAGGGGGAAGCCGCGATGCCGGCGCTCCCGTCATCGCTGAGCCCGCCCACGAAGGCGGCGGAGAGCAGGAAGAAGAAGAGGTTGTTGACCACATGGACGGCGATGGCCGCCTCCAGCCCTCCGGTACGGAGCACCAGCACACCCAGGACGAAGCTGAACAGGAACAGCTCGGCGAAGCCCCATGGCGTGCCGAGCCCGTGGGCCAGGGCGAACAGCCCACCTGCCACGATGATGCCGACCCAGGGGGCGCGCAGGTAGGAGCCGAAGACCTGCGGGAGCCAGCCGCGGAAGACGTACTCCTCAGCGGCGGCCTGGAACGGCGTCAGCAATACGAGCACCACGGCGGCGGTCAGGAACGTCGGCCAGTCCGCCCAACCACTGGATGGCAGGGCGAACATCGAGTTCCAGGGCACGTCCCCGGCTGCGGCGGTGAAGACAGCTATCAGGTTGAACAGGAGCGCCACCGCGACCATGGCCGCCGCCATGCAGACCAGCAGCCAGCGCCAGCGCAGCCGTCCGGTCACCGAGGACAGGGAGCCGGCCGGCCGGCGTTGCACCAGGCGCGCGGCAATCAGCACCCCTGGTAGGAGTAGCGCGAGTGTAAGCAGCACGGCAGCGTTGTCCCAGAGCGGATCGGCGAAGAGCAGGTCGCCCGTGCCCTGCTCGACCCCGGTCAGCCCCGCCGCCACGCCCATTCCGATTCCCACGTTGAGCTGGAGCAGAAACCAGCCGATCACGGCGACCACCGTGGCCACCAGCGGGCGCCACCAGCGGTGCAGCTCGGTCCGCGCCAACCGGTGATAGGGCGTTCCGGCCGGTGCGGCGACCACGCGTGATTCCGGTGGGGGTGGCGCATGGCCCCAGCCACGGGGTGCTTCACTCACCCATGCAGGATTGAGAGTGCTCATGGATTACACCTCGACTCGATCTCAAAGGCTTGACTGAGGGCTGCATCCCTTGATGCGGCCCTGAGGCCTTGATGCGGCCCTAAGGTCAGCAGACAGGATCGGGAGATGACGGTCATGCCCCAAAAAAGCGTGACTTGACACGGCGGCGTGTCTTCGTCAACGAGTGGCGGAGAGCGCATGCCCGCGCCGTGACCTGATTACATGTGCTGGCCACCGACCGCGAGGAGACGCAACGTGCGAGCCCGCCCCAGCCTCCTGTACGTGACCGACCTCGCCTATCAGGCCCGAGGGCGGCGGTACTGCGACGAGGACATCCACCTGTCCTCCCGGCTGCGCGCGGACTTCGACATCGCGTTGTGCCACCCGCTGGATGCCGTGGCTCTGATGGACGGCTTCGATGCCGTCGTGGTCCGCAACAGCGGGCCCGTCCTGCACTACCAGAAGGAGTACGACGCCTTCCGCGATCAGGCCGTTGCCCGCGGCACCCGGGTCTACAACCCGCTGACCGGCCGGGCTGACATGAAGGGCAAGCAGTACCTGCTCGACCTGACAGAGGCCGGATACCCGGTCATCCCCACCATCGACCGGCCCGGGGATCTGGGGCGGCTGCCCGAGACCGCCTTGTACGCGGCCAAGCCGAAGGCCGGAGCGGACTCCATAGGCCTGAGCTTCGTGTCACGGGAGGAGCTGGAGGGCCAGGACTGGGGCGACATCCTCGTCCAGCCACGCATCGACTTCCGCTACGAGGTCTCCTTCTACTACGTCGACGACGACTGCCAGTACGCCCTCCACGCCCCCGACCCCGGCCGACGCTGGGTCCTCGAGCCCTACGAGCCCACGGCAGCCGACCTGGCCTTCGCCCGGCGCTTCATCGACTGGAACACCATCGACCACGGCATCCAGCGCGTGGACGCCTGCCGCACCCAGGACGGGGACCTCCTGCTGGTCGAACTGGAGGACCTCAACCCCTACCTGTCCCTCGACCTCGTCCCCGACCGGACCCGCGACGCCTTCGTCACCAGCATGACGACGTCTCTCCGCCGGTTCCTGGCCGCCGGCCCCCGTACCTGAACTCTGCGGCGCGCCGCCGCCGCGCGCGCCGCCGCGGCGCGCGGCGCCGCTCAGGTCGCCGGTCATGCAGCAACGCCAAAGGGCGACCGGTGGCCCGCTTGCCGGGGGATCGTCCGGCCTCGGCAGGTTGGCGAGCATCGCAGGTGGGCAGTCGCGCCCAGCGCCTCCGACGCCTGTGGACCGTCTCCGAGGAACTGACCGGCATCACCTTCCCCGTACCCGCCATGACAGCGCGGGGCTGAACAGCCGGGAGGCGACCCTGTGGGTCACCGGGTGATCGCGGCGCCCGCGACGTCGGGACCGGCCATTGCCAGTGTGAGGAGCTGCCTGTGTCAACGACATGTCGGCGTACGCCCGAACTACGTACGCCGACGGAAGTACGGGAAGCGGTCTCAGCGGCGGGTGAGCCACCGGCCCACGACGAACACCGCGGTGATCATGACGGCCAGGACGACCGCGATCGCGATCTTCGTACCGGTGTCCATGAGGCTGAACATATGGGTCTCCTTTTCAGGGGGAACATGTCGAGTTGATCGTGCGGGTCAGGACTTCCGAGGGCTTCCGGAGGGCGATCCGGGGCGGTAGCTGAGCAGGTCTCCCGGCTGGCACTGCAGGACTTCGCAGATCCGGGTGAGGGTGGTGAACCGGATCGCCTTGGCGCGTCCGTTCTTGAGCACGGACAGGTTGACGTTGGTCACGCCGACGCGGTTGGCGAGTTCGGTGACGGTCATGCCGCGCTCGCTGAGGAGCTTGTCGAGGTGCACCTCGATGTCATGGCCCTCGTGGTCGTCGGCGGCGGCCATCAGACGACCCCTTCAAGGTCCTCGCGCATGGACGCGCCTGCGCGGGTGATCCGTGCGAAGGTCAGCAGGCCGAGACCGGTCAGTACGGCCAGGTAGGGGGGTGTCCACATGCTCAGCCAGGTCCCGGCCGAGAAGTCCGCGTTCTTGGCCAGTGCCGCGAGCAGAGCTGCTCTGGCGTTGGCCTCGGCGATCTCGACGGCCAGGCTCCCGACGAGCAGCCACCAGCCGAGCAGGCGAAGCCGGGATGCCGTCTGCACGGTGTAGACACCCTCGCGCGCCGCTCCCTGCAGGAGTCGGTGCAGCAGGAAGAGGCCGCTGATCAGTAGCAACGTCGACGGCAGTTCGCTGAGTTCGTCCAGGAGACGCAGGTGTGCGTCGGGTGTCTCGGCGCAGTAGCGGGGGATCGAGTCGACCTGCGCCCCGCTCTCGGGGGTGAAGGCGAAGCCGCCGGTGGTGACCGAGCTGGTGGTCGACTCGTCGACGATGCAGACGTTGAGGTCCGCCCAACTGCCGCGGATGACCGAGAAGACGACCCCTGCCGTCAGGAGGGCCAACAGGGTGCGGAGGACGATGGACACGACCGTGGCCATGGGTTCGAGCATCTTCCGGTCTTCGGTCATGGCGCCCCGCCTCGCTTATCGTTTATCGATGTTATCGAGAAACGATAAGCGCCGCGGGTGCGCGAAGCAACCCCTGCTCTGCGCGACTATGAAGACGGTCTCGCGATCGCTCCGACGGGTTACACCGTCGCCGACGCGGTGAACGACTGGCTCGCGTACGGCCTGGCGGGACGTCGCCGGACTCCGACCCGCCGCAGCCTCCGCACATCGCGATGTGGCGTTCGGTCCGGCGTGGCGGGGACACGAAAACCCGGAAGTCCCGACGGACGCTCGCCCTGCCGGCCAGATGCGTCGACGTCCTCTGGCAGCACTTCGAGGATCAGGACTGGGGTCGGCTCGCCGCTGGCGACAAGTGGAGGAACACTGGCTCGTCTGACCGTGGCGTCCCCCTGGAGGAGATCTCCCGGCTCGTCGGTCACTCCGGCACGGCCGTGGCCGAGGAGGTGTACCGGAAGCAGATCCGGCCGGTGATCCAAACGGGCGCCGTGGTCATGGACGGCATCTTCGCTCGGGATCTGGAGCGGTGGTCACGCAGATAGACACGCACAAGGCGAGAGGCCAGGTACTGAATTCAGTACCTGGCCTCTGACCTTTTACTTCACTGTCGGGGTGGCGGGATTTGAACCCACGACCTCTTCGTCCCGAACGAAGCGCGCTACCAAGCTGCGCCACACCCCGATGTCGCTGTTGCGGCCCGCAGGTCGCGGCGACATCGATTACTTTAGCGGACCGGCGGCCGGAGACGAAATCCGGTTTTCCGGGGCCGGCGGGCGGGGCTGACCTGGGGCGTCGTGCCGGCCGACGCGGAGCGCCGCAAACCGGTGCCGAACCCGTCGGGTCAGACCCGCGGCGTCAGGGTCAGCAGCGTCGCCTCCGGCGGGCACGCGAACCGTACCGGCGTGTAGCGGTTGGTGCCGCAGCCCGCCGAGACGTGCAGGTAGGAGACGTTGCCGGCCGCCGAGTGTGTGGAGAGGCCCTTCACCCGGTCCGTGTCCAGGTCGCAGTTGGTGACCAGGGCGCCGTAGAAGGGGATGCACAGCTGGCCGCCGTGGGTGTGGCCCGCCAGGATCAGCGGATAGCCGTCCTCGGTGAAGGCGTCGAGGTTGCGCAGATACGGGGCGTGCACGATGCCCATCGAGAAGTCGGCGCCCGCCGGGGGACCGCCCGCCACGCGCGCGTACCGGTCGCGTTTGATGTGCGGGTCGTCCACGCCCGTCAGTGCGATCTCGAAGCCGTCTATCTTCAGCGAACCGCGGGTGTTGGTCAGATTCACCCAACCTGCCGCGTCGAAGCCGTCGCGCAGGCCCTCCCACGGGTTGTGGACGGCGCCGACGGAGGGCGGATTGCCGTTGAGCCCGTGCCGGCCGCGTGCCTTGTCGACGAGGTAGCGGGCGGGGTTGCGCAGCTTCGGGCCGTAGTAGTCGTTCGAGCCGAAGACGTACGCGCCCGGGTAGTCCAGCAGCGGGCCCAGGGCGTCCAGTACCTCCGGTACGCCCTCCGGGTCCGAGAGGTTGTCCCCGGTGTTGATCACGAAGTCGGGGCGCAGCCCGGCCAGCGAGCGCAGCCAGCGCTGCTTCTTGCGCTGGCCGGAGACCATGTGGATGTCGGAGACCTGGAGGACGCGCAGGGGGCGCATGCCTCTCGGCAGGACGGGCACGGTGACCCGTCGGAGCCGGAAGGAGCGGGCCTCGAAGCCCGCCGCGTAGACGAGCCCCGCCGCCGCGGTCGCCGTGATGCCCAGGGGTACTCCGTATCGCGCGCGCATACGCTCATCGTGTCAGAACCCCGGGGCGCCGGAAATCAGCGGGCGTCCGGCTGGACGCACCTGCGAGAATCGCGGCATGACCACGCTCAAGTCGAAGCTGCAGGAAGACCTCACCGCGGCGATCAAGGAGCGCGATGAGCTGCGCTCCTCGACGCTCCGGCTCACCCTCGCCGCCATCACGAAGGAGGAGGTCGCGGGCAAGACGGCGCGCGAGCTCTCCGACGACGAGGTGCTGAAGGTGATCACCAAGGAGGCGAAGAAGCGGCGTGAGGCCGCGGACGCCTTCGCGCAGGGCGGCCGCGCCGAGCAGGCCGAGCGGGAGAAGGAGGAGGGCGAGGTCCTCGCCGCGTACCTGCCGAAGCAGCTGTCCGACGACGAGCTCCAGCAGATCGTCGCGCAGGCGGTCGAGGAGGCGAAGGCGGCCGGCGCCGAGGGGCCACGCGCCATGGGTCAGGTCATGAAGATCGTGAACCCCAAGGTCGCGGGCCAGGCGGAGGGCGGCCGCGTCGCGGCGATCGTCAAGAAGCTCCTCGCGGGCTGACCGCTAGAAGCTCTCGCGGGCTGACCGCGCGTCCGCAGCCCCCGTCTCCATACGTCAGTGAGGGCGCCCCCTGCCTCAGGGGGCGCCCTCACTTGCGTCTCAGCAGCGATCAGCAACGATCGGCAGCGACTGGCGTCATCCGCCGTTCCTCCCGTTGCCGCCCCCGTTGTTCCCGCCGCTGGTCACCCCTCCGAGGAAGTCCGGCGGGATGCTGATGCTGGGCAGCGGGGTCTGCGTTGCGCCCCCGTTTCCCTTGTCGTCGCCCTTCTTGCCCTTGTCCTTGTTCTTGTCCGTGTTCTGGTCGGGGATGTTGATCAGGTTGAAGTCGGGCGCGGGCTTGCCCGCGAGCGCCCCGTCCATCGCGTCCCGCCAGATCGGTCCGGGGACCTCGCCGCCGTAGACCTTGTCGTAGTAGCTGCCGCCGATGGTGATGTTGGTCATCTGCCGCTTGTGCTGCGGGTCGCCGACCCAGACGGCGCCCGACATGTTCGGCGTGTAGCCGACGAACCAGGCGGCGTAGCGGGAGTCCGTCGTACCGGTCTTGCCAGCGCTCGGGCGGCTGCCCAGGCCGGCCTGCTGGCCCGTACCGTCCTCGACGACGCCCCTCAGGATCGTGTTGACCGTGTCGGCGGTCTTCTCCGACATCGCGCGCGTGCAGGTCGACTTCGGCACGTCCAGCGGCTTCTTCTCCTCGCCGCCGAGCTCCTGCGTGATCGACTCGATCGCGATCGGCGTGCAGTACGTGCCGCGCGAGGCGAACGTCGCGTACGCGTTCGCCATCGTCAGCGGCGACATCTCCTGCGTGCCCAGCGCGATGGACGGACCCTGGCCCAGGGCCCCGCCGTCGGCGCGCTCGACGCCCATCTTCTTCGCCATCTGAACCACCGGGCAGACGCCGATGTCGGCGATCAGCTGTACGTAGTAGGTGTTGACCGACTTCGCGGTCGCCTCCTTCATGGCGTACGGGCCGACCTCGGACTTGTTCTCGTTGGTGAGCTTTTCGCCCTTGGTGTTCACATACCGCTGGCCGTTGCACTGCGCGACCGGGCTCGGATACGGCATCTCGTACGGCGACGGGTACGTCTGCGTCGCCGGCTTGCCACCCTCTATGGCCGCCGCCGCGACGATCGGCTTGAACGTCGATCCGGGCTGGTAACCCGCGCCGCCGCCCATCGACTTGTCCACGGACAGGTTGATGGCGCTCTCGCTCTTCCCGAAGCCGTACGGCCGGGACTGGCCCATCGCGAGGATCTTGCCGGTGCCGGGCTCGACGATGGTCGCTGCGGTCGCCACGTCGTCGCTCTGCTTCACGTGCTGCTTGATCGACGCCTGCACCGACTTCTGCGCCTGCGGGTCGAGCGTCGTACGGATCGTGAGGCCGCCCTGGTTCCAGATCTTCTGGCGGTCCTTCTTGGTCTTGCCGAAGACCGGGTCGCTCTTGAAGACCCGCTCCACGTAGTCGCAGAAGAACCCGGCGCCCTTGACCGCCGTGATGCAGCCGTTCTTGGGCCTGCTGACGTTCAGTCCGAGCGGCTTCTCCTTGGCCTTGTCGGCATCCTCCTGGGAGATGTCGCCGGTGTCGGCCATGCGCTGCAGCACGACGTTGCGCCGCCTCTTGGCCTCGGTCTCGTCGTTGATCGGGTCGTAGCGGCTCGGCGACTGGACGATGCCGGCGAGCAGCGCGGCCTCTTCCAGGTTCAGGTCCTTGGCGGACTTGGAGAAGTACCGCCGGGACGCGGCCTCGACGCCGTACGCCTGCTGCCCGAAGAACGTGATGTTCAGGTAGTTCTCGAGGATGCGCTTCTTGCCCAGCTTCTCCTCGACCTGGATCGCGTACTTCAGCTCGCGGATCTTGCGGCCGATGGTCTGCTGGGTGGCCTGCGCGACCTTCGTCGGGTCGTCGCCGGCCTCCTCGACGAAGACGTTCTTGACGTACTGCTGGGTCAGCGTGGACGCGCCCTGGGCCACCCCGCCGCTCTGCGCGTTCTCGTTGAGCGCGCGCAGGATGCCCTTGAGGTCGACCGCGCCGTGCTCGTAGAAGCGGGCGTCCTCGATCGCGACGATCGCCTTCTGCATGTACGGCGAGATGTCCTTGAGGTCGACCACCGTACGGTCGCGTGAGTAGACCGTGGCGATCGTGCCGCCCTTGCTGTCCAGGATCGTGGTGCGCTGGCTCAGGGGCGGCCGCTTCAGATTCGCCGGGATCTCGTCGAAGCTGTCGACCGACCCCTTGGCCGCAAGTCCGAGCGCGCCCACGGCGGGCAGCGCGATACCGGCCAGCACCGCTCCAGCGAGCACGCTGACACCGAGGAACTTGGCGGCCTGCTGCGTTGGCGAGAGACCACCGCCCGAGCGCTTGTTTGCCATGGAGGAAGCGTACGTTCTGATTCGCCGGACATCCGTATATCCCTTGGCCTAAGCTGCTCTCGGCTGTCACGGCAGTGTTGGTCATACCTGGTCGTATGGGACTTTGGGGTCGCTCCCCGACTGGTCCCTCCGGCAGTCCCACCGCAAGTCACGGCGCAGCGTCCGGCGAGCCCGAATCGTTACTGGACGTCAACCTTCCCCTGCGGTGGGGGCATGTCCGAATCTGCCTTATGTGTCACTGGCCGTCCGTTGTGACTCAACTGAACTGCCCCGGTTTGCCGGGTTCCTTACGCATGTCCCCAGCTCACTCCGTTGGGTGATCTGCCGCGTACGCATAGTCCGTTCGGGCCATTCAAGATTGGGCCCGAAGGGGGTGTTGCGCTGTGCCCACCTTCCGTAACGTCCTCAACTGGCGGCGGTGAATATGCCGCTGCCGCCGTGGGGGAGCCTCGATTCGGGAGAGGACGGCGCCGGTATGGGCTGGGTAACCGACTGGAGTGCGCAGGCGGCCTGCCGCACTACTGATCCGGACGAACTGTTCGTACAAGGAGCAGCGCAGAACAGGGCCAAGGCGGTCTGCACCGGGTGTCCGGTGCGCACCGAGTGCCTGGCCGACGCGCTGGACAACCGCGTCGAGTTCGGCGTGTGGGGCGGTATGACCGAGCGGGAGCGCCGTGCGCTTCTGCGCCGGCGCCCCACCGTCACCTCGTGGCGCAGGCTGCTCGAGACCGCGCGTACGGAATACGAGCGCGGGGCAGGTCTGCTGCCTGTCGACGCCGACGAAGAGGTGTACGAGAGCCTCGTCGCGGTGGGCTGATCGCCCACCGCGGTCGCGGGGGATTCCCGTCTGCAGATGCGGGGTGACCAACCCATCTGCGGATACGGGGTTCAGGCAGCTCCGGTCGGTCGTTCTCCGGCCGCGAGCCGGTCTCCGATGGCCCGAAGTCCTGCGATGTCGTGCACATCGCCGGGCAGAGCGGCCACTTCGGTCACGGCCACCTCCGGGTGGAGCGCGGTGAAGCGGTCGCGTGTGCGCTGCTCGCGGGTGAGCAGCTGCATCCGCTCGGCGTGCAGCCTGAGCAGGCCTGCGGTCAGTGTGGTCAGTTGTTCTGCTGCTTGCTCGGCCGACCGGTTGGTTCCGTCGGCCCGGTCGGTTCGGTCCGAGGCGGGGGAGCCTTCGTCGGGAGTGTCCGAACCTGCGGCTGAGCCGGTATCACGTGAACTGCCGTGGGGGTCAGGAGACTTGGCAGAATCGGCGGGCGTTTCGGGGGAGTTACGAACTCCAGCTTTCCCGCCCTCCTGATCCACAATGCGGCTCTCGTCAAGATTTTCTGCTTCGAGGTTTTCCGCGGCTGCGAGCGCCCGCTCCGCCGACAGCCGGGCCGCTCCGCTGCCGTGCACCCGGTTCAGCACGAGACCGGCCAGCGGCATGTCCTCCGCGGCCAACCGCTCCACGAAGTACGCCGCCTCGCGCAGCGCGTCCCGCTCCGGGGCCGCCACCACGAGGAACGCCGTGCCCGGCGCCTGCAGCAGCCGGTACGTGGCGTCGGCCCGGGTGCGGAAGCCGCCGAACATGGTGTCCATCGCGGCCACGAACGTCTGGACGTCCTGCAGGAGTTGCCCGCCGAGCAGCTTGCCCAGGGCGCCCGTCATCATCGACATGCCGACGTTCAGGAACTTCATCCCGGCCCGGCCGCCCATCTTCGCCGGCGCCATCAGGACCCGGATCAGCTTGCCGTCCAGGAACGAACCGAGCCGCTTGGGCGCGTCCAGGAAGTCCAGCGCGGAGCGCGACGGCGGGGTGTCGACGACGATCAGGTCCCACTGGTCGCGGGAGCGCAGCTGGCCCAGCTTCTCCATCGCCATGTACTCCTGCGTACCGGCGAAACCGGCCGACAGGGACTGGTAGAAGGGGTTCTCCAGGATCTGGCGGGCCCGGTCGCCGTTCGCGTGCGCCTCGACGATCTCGTCGAACGTGCGCTTCATGTCGAGCATCATGGCGTGCAGTTCGCCGCCCGCGGACTCGTCGATGCCCTTGACCTGGCGCGGAGTGTTGTCGAGGGTGTCGATGCCCATGGACTGGGCGAGCCTGCGGGCCGGGTCGATGGTCAGCACCACGACCTTCCGGCCGCGCTCGGCGGCGCGCAGCCCCAGGGCCGCGGCCGTGGTCGTCTTGCCGACACCGCCCGAGCCGCAGCAGACCACGATGCGGGTCTTCGGGTCGTCGAGCAGGGGGTCGACGTCGAGCGTGCGCACCGCGTCCAGCGTCATGAGATCCCTTGCTTCCGCAGTTCCGTGGCGAGCCGGTAGAGGCCTGCCAGGTCCATTCCCTCGGCGAGCAGCGGCAGTTCGTGCAGCGGCAGCCCGAGGTCGGTCAGTACGGCGCGCTGGTCGCGCTCCAGGGCGTACCGCTCGGCGTACTCCTCGGCCTGTTCGAGCAGCGGGTCCACGAGCCGCTCCGCGAGGCCGCCGCGGCGCGCGCCGCCGAGACCGGCCGACGACAGCGTCTTGGCGAGCGCCGTCCGCGGCACGCTCTGCGCGAGCTCCACAGAGGCCTCGTCGAGGACGGCGGGCCGCACCATGTTCACGATGACCCGCCCCACCGGCAGCCGCGCGGCACGCAGCTCACCGACGCCGTCCGCCGTCTCCTGGACCGGCATCTCCTCGAGGAGCGTCACCAGATGCACCTCGGTCTCGGGCGACTTGATGACCCGCATGACGGCCTGCGCCTGATTGTGTATGGGGCCGATCTTCGCCAGGCCCGCGACCTCGTCGTTCACGTTCAGGAAGCGGGTGATGCGGCCGGTCGGCGGCGCGTCCATCACCACGTAGTCGTACACGAAACGGCCACGCTTGTCCTTGCGGCGGACCGCCTCGCAGGCCTTGCCGGTGAGGAGCACGTCGCGCAGCCCTGGCGCGATGGTGGTCGCGAAGTCGATGGCGCCGAGCTTCTTGAGCGCGCGGCCGGCGCCGCCCATCTTGTAGAACATCTGGAGGTAGTCGAGCAGCGCCAACTCGGGGTCGATGGCGAGGGCGAACACCTCCCCGCCCCCGGGAGCCACCGCGATCTTGCGCTCCTCGTACGGAAGGGCCTCCGTCTCGAAGAGCTGTGCGATGCCCTGTCTGCCCTCGACCTCGACCAGGAGGGTGCGCTTTCCCTCGGTCGCGAGGGCGAGCGCGAGGGCTGCGGCCACCGTGGTCTTGCCGGTACCGCCCTTGCCGCTGACGACCTGGAGCCTGCTCACGTCTTCGAGCCTAACCAGTGACGCACCGGGCTACGCAGGAGGCCACCGTTCGCAACGGCTACAGTCGGCCACATGACCAAGTGGGAATACGCGACCGTACCTCTTCTCGTGCACGCGACGAAGCAGATTCTGGACACCTGGGGCGAGGACGGCTGGGAGCTCGTCCAAGTCGTGCCCGGGCCCAACCCCGAGCAGCTGGTGGCCTATCTGAAGCGCGAGAAGTCCGCATGAGCGGGACGGTCGAGGCGCGGATCGCCGAGCTGGGTCTGACCCTGCCGGAGGTCGTGCCGCCGCTCGCCGCGTACCAGCCCGCCGTCCGGACCGGCGTGTACGTCTACACCGCGGGCCAGCTCCCGATGGTGGAAGGCAAGCTTCCGGTCACCGGGAAGGTCGGCGCCGAGGTCACGCCCGAGGAGGCCAGGGACCTGGCCCGTACGTGTGCGCTAAACGCGCTGGCCGCGGTCAAGTCGGTCGCCGGCGATCTGGACCGGATCGCGCGGGTCGTGAAGGTGGTCGGCTTCGTCGCCTCCGCCCCCGACTTCACGGGCCAGCCCGCCGTGCTCAACGGCGCGAGCGAGCTGCTCGGCGAGGTCCTCGGCGAGAAGGGCGTCCATGCGCGCAGCGCGGTCGGTGTCGCCGTGCTGCCGTTGGACTCGCCGGTGGAGGTCGAGATCCAGGTGGAGCTCACGGGCGAGGGCTGAGAAGCCGCCCCGAGGGGCGGCGCGGCGGATCATGCCCCTCGAACATTCGCCCGCCACGAGTTAGCCTCCGGCCATGGCAAATGGTCAGTGGTACCCACCGGAGTGGCCCGACCGCATCCGCGCCCTCGCGAGCGGTGAGCTCACACCGGCGACCCCGCGCCGGGCCGCCACCGTCATGCTGCTGAGGGACGACGGCGGCCCTGCCGTCCATATGCTGCGCAGGCGCGCCTCCATGGCCTTCGCCGGAGGCGCGTACGCGTATCCGGGCGGCGGCGTGGACCCGCGCGACGACGACCGCCTGGTCCGCTGGGCGGGCCCCACGCGCGCGGAGTGGGCTGCCCGCCTCGGCGTGGACGAGGCGTCCGCGCAGGCCATCGTGTGCGCGGCGGTGCGCGAGACGTACGAGGAGGCGGGCGTTCTGCTCGCCGGGCCGACCGCGGACAGCGTCGTGGGGGACGTCACCGGCGATGACTGGGACGCGGACCGCGTGGCGCTGGTCGACCGCGACCTGTCCTTCGCGGAGTTCCTGGACCGCCGCGGCCTGGTCCTCCGCTCCGACCTCCTCGGCGCCTGGGGCCGCTGGATCACGCCCGAGTTCGAACCGCGCCGCTACGACACGTGGTTCTTCGTGGCCGCGCTCCCGGATGGGCAGCGCACCCTCCGCACCTCCCTGGAGGCCGACCGCACCGTGTGGATCCGCCCCGCCGAGGCGGCCGCCCGCTACGACGCCGGCGAGCTGATGATGATGCCGCCGACCATCGCGATGCTGCGTCGGCTCGCCGCGTACGACTCGGCGGCCGAGGCACTTGCCGCCGCGCCGTCCTGCGACATGACCCCGGTGCTGGCCGAGGCCCGCCTGGAGGACGGCCAGGTGGTCCTGACCTGGCCGGGCCACGACGAGTTCACCAAGCGCATTGGAATCAAAGGGGCGGTGCGAAGCACCCCGGATGGGGTGGTGGCGGGAGACGGGTGGGACGGGGGGCCTGCCGCATGACCGACGCAACCGCCCTTCCTGGCCAGCCCCGCGGCGGGGTGCTCTCCGGCCCCGCGACCGAACGCGCCGTCAACGTCCTCGCCCCCAACGCCTCGGCGATGACCCTCGACGGGACGAACACCTGGATCGTCTCCGAACCGGACTCCGCGCTCGCCGTGGTCATCGACCCGGGACCGCTGGACGACACCCACCTGCGCCACGTCATCGAGTCGGCCGAGCAGGCCGGCAAGCGGGTCGCGCTGACGCTGCTCACGCACGGGCACCCGGACCACGCGGAGGGCGCAGCGCGCTTCGCGGAGCTGACACGCACGAAGGTACGCGCCCTCGACCCGGACCTGCGGCTCGGCGACGAGGGCCTGGCCGCGGGCGACGTGGTGCGCCTCGACGGTCTTGAGCTGCGCGTCGTACCGACGCCGGGGCACACCGCCGACTCGCTCTGCTTCCATCTTCCGGCCGACCGCGCGGTGCTCACCGGGGACACGATCCTGGGCCGCGGTACGACCGTGGTGGCACACCCGGACGGGCGGCTCGGCGACTATCTGGACTCCCTGCGCCGGCTGCGCTCCCTCACCGTCGACGACGGCGTGCACACGGTGCTGCCCGGCCACGGGCCGGTGCTCGAGGACGCCCAGGGCGCCGTCGAGTTCTACCTGGCCCATCGCGCCCACCGCCTCGCGCAAGTCGAGACGGCCGTCGAGGACGGGCATCGCACGGCCCTCGAGATCGTGGCGCACGTGTACGCCGACGTGGACCGCTCGCTGTGGCCGGCCGCCGAACTGTCCGTCAGGGCGCAGCTGGACTATCTGCGGGAGCACGGGCTGATCTAGCCGTTCTCGGTACGCGTGGCGTGCCCTGGTGGCGGAAAGCACGACGGGGTCCCGCCCAACCGTGGGCGGGACCCCGTCGCCGTGATGTCGTGGGGACGACCGTGCGTCAGCGCGACCGCTTGGCGAGCCGCTCCACGTCCAGCAGGATCACGGCACGGGCTTCCAGGCGGAGCCAGCCGCGGCCCGCGAAGTCCGCGAGAGCCTTGTTGACCGTCTCGCGCGAAGCGCCGACCAGCTGGGCGAGCTCCTCCTGCGTCAGGTCGTGCACGACGTGGATGCCCTCCTCGGACTGCACGCCGAAGCGGCGCGACAGGTCCAGGAGCGCTCGGGCGACACGGCCCGGGACGTCGGAGAAGACCAGGTCGGACATCTGGTCGTTGGTCTTGCGCAGGCGCCGGGCGACGGCGCGCAGCAGGGCGGCGGCCACCTCGGGGCGTGCGTTGAGCCACGGCTGCAGGTCGCCGTGGCCGAGGCCGAGGAGCTTGACCTCGGTGAGGGCCGTGGCGGTGGCCGTACGCGGGCCCGGGTCGAACAGCGACAGTTCGCCGATGAGCTCGCCGGGGCCAAGGACGGCCAGCATGTTCTCGCGGCCGTCGGGGGACGTGCGGTGGAGCTTGACCTTGCCTTCCATGACCACGTACAGGCGGTCACCGGGGTCGCCCTCGTGGAACAGCGAGTCACCGCGGGCGAGGGTCACCTCACTCATGGAGGCGCGGAGCTCCGCGGCCTGCTCGTCATCGAGCGCCGCGAAGAGCGGGGCGCGCCGCAGAACGTCGTCCACGAGTTCTCTCCTTGTCGACCTGCTCAGGGGATCTTGCTCCCCCGTGTACCAGGGGACCGTGTTCCCCATTTTGCCGGACGGTCCAAACAGTGTGATCAGTCACAAGTCTGCCGCACCGGCGTCGCAAGCTGTGCGGGAGGGGGCCAATCGGGGGCCGATCCCGTGGGTCCGGGGCGGATGTCAGTTGCTGGCTTTAGGCTGGTCGGGTGTCCAAAACGCCAGTGAGAGCACGGGCCAAGGGGGCTGGGCTGGTGGCTGTACGCCGTAATTCCGCTATGGGCGAACAGGTTGCCGCCGAGCCTGAGAATGCGACAAAAGCGACAAATTCGACACCAGGTGAGGCGGCCACCGGGCGGCCGGCCCCGACCAGGGCCGGGGCTGAGAAGAAGGCGACGGGAGCCGCGGCGAAGAAGGTGACGGGCGGCGCGAAGAAGACGGCGCCTGCGAAGAAGGCGGCACCTGCCAAGGCGGCGGGCGCGAAGAAGACGGTGGCTGCGAAGAAGGCGGTGGCCGCGAAGAAGGCGGCGGCCGGAAAGCAAGCGGCGCCCGCCAAGAAGGCGACGCGCGCCAAGAGCGCTCCCGTGGAGGCCGTTCCCGCGCAGGCGGCCCTCGCCGAGAGTGCTCGCGCGGCCAAGGCCACCGCCAAGCCAGAGTCCCGTACCGCGCTCGTCCGCCGTGCCCGCCGAATCAACCGCGAGCTCGCCGACGTCTATCCGTACGCCCACCCCGAGCTGGACTTCGAGAACCCCTTCCAGCTTCTGCTCGCCACCGTGCTCTCTGCCCAGACCACGGACCTGCGGGTGAACCAGACCACGCCCGCCCTCTTCGCCAAGTACCCGACCCCGGAGGACCTGGCCGCGGCCAATCCCGAAGAGGTCGAGGAACTCATCCGGCCGACGGGGTTCTTCCGCGCCAAGACCAAGTCGATCATGGGTATCGCGAAAACCCTGCGGGACGAGTTCGACGGCGAAGTCCCCGGCAGGCTCGAGGACTTGGTGAAGCTCCCGGGTGTGGGCCGCAAGACGGCCTTCGTCGTGCTCGGCAACGCCTTCGGCGTCCCGGGGCTGACCGTCGACACCCATTTCGGCCGGCTCGTCCGCCGCTGGAAGTGGACCGACGAGACGGACCCGGACAAGGTCGAGGCGGCCGTCGGCGCGCTGTTCCCGAAGAGCGAGTGGACGATGCTCTCGCACCGCGTGATCTTCCACGGCCGGCGCATCTGCCACTCCCGCAAGCCGGCCTGCGGTGCCTGCCCCATCGCCCCGCTCTGCCCGGCGTACGGCGAGGGCGAGACGGACCCGGAGAAGGCGAAGAAGCTCCTGAAGTACGAGAAGGGCGGCATGCCGGGCCAGCGCCTCAAGCCGCCACCGAACTATCCGGGCCGGCCCGCGCCACCCCTGGGGGCCGGGTGAGGGGGCCGGCGGGGCTGCCCGCGACCCGGTCGGCCGGGCCGTCCGCGGTCTGGTCGGCGGGGCCGTCCGCGATCTGGTCGGTGGGGGCATCCGCGACCAGGCTGGCGGGGCCGTCCGCGCCTAGGTCGGCGGGGCTGCCCGCGCCTACGTCGGCTGGGTCGTCCGCCCCCGGGTCAGCCGCGCCGTCCGCGACCATGCCGACTGAGTCATTCGCGACCGGGCCGGCGGAACGACCGGCGAGCCCTCCAGCCAGGCCGTCGGAGCGGCGCCTGGCGGTGCCGTCCGTGGCACCGACGGGAACGTCCGTGCCGCCGTGGGCGGAGCCCTCGGTGAACCACTGGCCGCCGAAGCCACAGGCGCTTCGATCCGTGGGGCCATCGGCGGGCGAGCCGGCCGGTCCCTGGGCGAGCCGCCCGACCGTGCCCTCGGCGAGCCAGCCGGTTGTTTCGGTGTCCCGTCGGCCGTCCCGCCCGGCGGAACGACCGACGAGCCGGCTGACGGACCAATCCAGGAGCCGGCCGACCGGCCCGCTGCCCGGCTCACGGGCGAGCCAGGCGACCGGCCCAACGGCGGGCGAGCTCTCGCTGACGGGCCGACCGGTCGGCCCATCGGCACGCCGCCCGGTGGAACCATCCGCATGCGCGCAGGCGTTGTGCTCAGAGGGACGGGGGTGGCGATGACGCACGCTAGCCATATGCACACCAGCAGGGCCTGGGATCAGGACGGCCCGCCGGCGGTGAGCACCGAGGGCCTGCCCGAGTGGCTGGCCCCCGTGGTGCGCGCCGCCGAGTCGGTCGAGCCGCGGCAGCTCAGCCGCTTTCTGCCGCCGGAGAACGGCGCGGGCCGCCAGTCGGCCGTACTGATCCTGTTCGGCGAGGGCGAGGGCGAGCGCGGCCCGGAACTGCTGCTGATGGAGCGGGCCGGCTCCCTGAGATCGCATGCCGGGCAGCCGTCGTTCCCCGGCGGCGCCCTGGACCCGGAGGACGGCGACCCGGCGACCGTGGGGCCGCTGCGCGCCGCCCTGCGCGAGGCCGAGGAGGAGACGGGGCTCGACCCGCGCGGCGTCCAGCTCTTCGGCGTGCTGCCGAAGCTGTACATCCCGGTGAGCCGATTCGTCGTCACCCCCGTACTGGGCTGGTGGCGCGAGCCGTCCCCTGTCGGCGTCGTCGACCCGGCGGAGACGGCCCGTGTCTTCACGGTCCCCGTGGCGGATCTCACGGACCCGGACAACCGTGCGACCACAGTGCACCCGAGCGGTCACCGAGGCCCCGCGTTCCTTGTCGCATCGGCCCTGGTCTGGGGTTTCACCGCGGGGGTGATCGACCGGCTCCTCCACTACTCGGGCTGGGAGCGGCCTTGGGACGCCGACAAGCAGGTCCCGCTCGACTGGCGTGCATGACAGGGTGGCGTACGTGATGTGTGATCCCGGGGACCTGACATCGGCAGCTCCGCCGCGGGCCCTCGGGAGCCCCGGCCAGGAGACGGCGGCCGCAATGCGAGGCGAGGCTTGAATCGGTGAACGTGCTGGACATCCTGTTGCTGGTCGCCGCTGTGTGGTTCGCGATCGTGGGCTACCGCCAGGGGTTCGTCGTCGGCATCCTGTCGGTGATCGGCTTCCTCGGCGGCGGTCTCGTCGCCGTGTATCTCCTGCCCGTCCTCTGGGACAAGGTGACGGACGGTGCCCAGGTGACCACCACGGCCGCCGTCGTCGCGGTCGTCGTGGTCATCGTCTGCGCCTCCGTCGGCCAGGCCTTCACCACGCACCTCGGCAACAAGCTCCGCCGGTACATCACGTGGTCCCCGGCCCGCGCCCTGGACGCCACGGGCGGCGCCCTGGTGAACGTGGTGGCGATGCTGTTGGTGGCCTGGCTCATCGGCTCGGCCCTCGCCGGCACGACACTGCCGACGCTCGGCAAGGAAGTGCGCAACTCCAAGGTGCTGCAGGGCGTTTCCCAGGCGTTGCCCGAGCAGGCGAACACCTGGTTCGCGGACTTCTCCTCGGCCCTCGCGCAGAACGGCTTCCCGCAGGTGTTCAGCCCGTTCTCGAACGAGCCCATCACCGAGGTGCAGGCCCCCGACCCGGCGCTCGCCAACAGCCCCGTGGCCACCCGCGCCCAGCGCTCCATCGTCAAGGTCGTCGGCACCGCGGAGAGCTGCGGCAAGGTCCTCGAAGGCACGGGCTTCGTCTTCAGCGACCGCCGGGTCATGACCAACGCCCATGTGGTGGGCGGCGTGGACGAGCCCACGGTGCAGATAGGCGGCAAGGGCAAGCTCTACGACGCCACAGTCGTGCTCTACGACTGGCAGCGGGACATCGCCGTACTGGACGTACCGAACCTCAACGCGCCCGCACTGAAGTTCGCCTCCACCGACGCCACCAGCGGCAGCAGCGCGATCGTCGCCGGTTTCCCGGAGAACGGCTCGTACGACGTGCGGCCCGCCCGCGTGCGCGCGCGCATCCCGGCCAACGGCCCGGACATCTACCACCGCGGCACGGTGAGCCGCGATGTGTACTCGCTCTACGCGACGGTGCGCCAGGGCAACTCCGGCGGCCCGCTGCTCACCCCCGACGGCAAGGTCTACGGCGTGGTCTTCGCCAAGTCGCTCGACGATCCCGACACGGGGTACGCGCTCACTGCGGACGAGGTGCGCCAGGACGTCAACCGTGGCCGCACCGCGAACCAGCAGGTCGACAGCGACGGGTGCGCCCTGTAACAGGCACGGGCCCGTAGCAGGCGCCTGCTCGCAGCAGGGGTGTGCCTGCGGCCACGGGGGCCACGGTGCGCCTGCAGCAGGGTCGTGCCTGTGGAGGGCGCGCGTACGTCCGGAGGGACGCCGGAGGAACCGAGAGCCGCGCGTATGCCGCCGCGGCTAGCCGCGCGTGTGCCGCAGCCGCGCCGAGACCCAGCGGGCCCTGCGGCGGAGAATGCGGGGAATGCCGATCGCCTGGGAGGAATCGTCCGGGCCCGCATGCTGCGGGCCACCCTCCTGATGACGGCTCAGCCCCGTGGCCGAGCGGCGGTTGCGTGCTGCGTCACTGTAGTCGTGCGTCCAGCCCATACCCCGAGGTCTGCCCGTGCCTCAAGGTCGGTAACCGCGTGCCGGGCCCCCAATTGGCCTATGCGGCAGGCATTTGGCGTTCGAAGGACTGGCGTTCCCGTCCGATTAACGGTCACTCGGACAGTCGCCGGAAGAGGCCAGCCACAGGCCCGGCACACACCGTCAGCGGTCGGGCTCCGGGTCCTTCAGCCAGTTGACCAGCTCGGCCGAGAACGCCACCGGATCCTCCTCATGCGGGAAGTGGCCCAGGCCGTCGAACAGCCGCCAGCGGTACGGGGCTTCCACGTACTCGCCTGAACCCGCCGCGCTGCGCGTACGCATCACCGGATCGAGGGAGCCGTGCAGATGGAGCGTCGGCACCCGCACCGGCCGCTTCATACGGCGGTTGAACTGGATGCCGTCGGGCCGCGCCATGGAGCGGACCATCCACCGGTACGGCTCGATCGAGCAGTGCGCCGTCGAGGGGATGCACATCGCCCTCTGGTACGTCTCCACCGCCTCGTCCTCCGGCAGCCGCGGACCGGACCAGTCCCGGATCAGCCGGCCCGTCAGGGCGCCGCCGTCCGCGACCAGCCGGCGCTCGGGCAGCCACGGCCGCTGGAAGCCCCAGATGTAGGAGCCCGCGGCGGTCTGCCGGGCGTCGGAGAGCATCGCCGAGCGCCAGCGCCGCGGATGCGGCATCGAGGAGACGGCGAGCCGGCGCACCAGCTTGGGGCGCATCACGGCCGCCGTCCATGCGAGATAGCCGCCGAGGTCGTGGCCCACCAGCGCCGCGTCGGGCTCGCCGAGGGACCGTACGACTCCCGTGATGTCGAGCGCGAGGTTCGCGGGGTCGTAGCCGCGGGGGGTCCGGTCGCTGCCGCCCACGCCGCGCAGGTCCATCGCGACCGCGCGGAAGCCCGCGTCCGCGAGCGCGACCATCTGATGCCGCCAGGCCCACCAGAACTGCGGGAATCCGTGCAGCAGCAGGACCAGCGGCCCGTCGCCCAGTTCGGCGATGTGGAAGCGCGCGCCGTTGGCGGCGACGTCCCGGTGCGTCACCTTTTTCCCGCCGGGGACGTCGATGCGTACGACTGAAGCAGGCTGCGCCGGATGGGCCGAGGGGGCGGAGGGGTCCGTCATGAGGACGAGCGTGCCACAGCCTCGGCCTTGCCGCCGACGCCTTCCGGCAGGCCGAGCCGGGAGGAGGCGGGCACCGCGGCACGCGGATGCGGCTTGGCCTTCTGCAGGACCGCGGCCGTCTCCTTGGCGGAGGCGACGGCCTTCTGCGGGCCGCCGCCCTTCTTGGCCTTCTTCGCGAACACCGTTCCGATCAGCGCAAGGAGGCCGGCCACCAGTACGTTCGCGGCGAAGGACAGCAGGAAGCAGACCGACAGATGCCAGCCGCTCCACGCGTTGATGCCGTACGCCAGGGCGAAGCTCAGCATCGGCAGGGAGAAGATCAGCACCGCGCCCGCCGTCGCGAACGCTCCGCCGCCGACCGCACCGCGCTTGACGTCCTGGCGCAGCTGGGCCTTGGCCAGCGCGATCTCGTCGTGCACCAGCGCGGACATCTCGCTGGTCGCCGAGGCGAACAGCTGGCCGATGCTGCGGTCGGTGCCGACAGGGCCGTCGGGTGCGCTCATCGCGGTCTCCCTCTTCTCTTCTGCGGGTCTGACACCTGCGGGTCCCCCCAGCGGTGGCTGGGGGAGTGCGTACTGCACATGCGTATTGCGCCTCTGGTGTCAGATCATGCCGGACGGTCGTCCCGGCCGCCTGCCCCGGACGCAGCTTCCGCACGCCTGCGGTGTTCGGCGGCCTTCTCTTCGTAGATCCGCGCCATGCGCAGGTGGTACTCGGGGTCGTGCAGCTCGTAGACGTCGGGGATGCCGTCGAGGTCCTCGTCGCGCTCCTCGTCCTCGCAAAGCCTTCGATACTTGGCGTTGCGGATCTTGAGCAGTACGCCTGAGACGAGGGCCGCTATGACGGAGCCCGTGAGGACGGCGGCCTTGACCACGTCCGACAGCGCCGGGTCCTCGGCGAAGGCGAGCTCGTCGATCAGCAGCGAGACGGTGAAGCCGATGCCCGCGAGGGACGCCACCGCGAAGACATCGGGCCATACGAGATCCTCGCTGAGCGAAGCCCTGGTGAACCGGGCCGTCAGCCAGGTGCCGCCGAAGATGCCCACCGCCTTGCCGACGACCAGGCCCAGCACCACACCCAGCGCCTCGGGCCGCGTGAAGACCTCCCCGAGAGCCCCGCCGGAGACCGCCACACCGGCGCTGAGCAGCGCGAACAGCGGCACGGCGAGGCCCGCCGAGAGGGGACGTACGAGGTGCTCGATGCGCTCACCGGGGGACTGCTGCTCGCCCTCGCGGCGTGTGCAGCGCAGCATCAGGCCCATGGCGACGCCCGCGATGGTGGCGTGGACGCCGCTGTTGTACATCAGCCCCCAGACGACCAGGGCCAGCGGCACGTAGACGTACCAGCCCCGCACGTTCTTGCGCAGCAGCAGCCAGAACACGGCGAGGCCGGCGACGGCGCCGCCGAGAGCCGCGAAGTTCAGGTCGCTGGTGAAGAACACGGCGATGATCAGGATCGCGAAGAGGTCGTCGACGACGGCCAGCGTGAGCAGGAACGCGCGCAGCGCGGACGGCAATGAGGTGCCGATGACGGCGAGGACGGCGAGCGCGAAGGCGATGTCGGTCGCCATCGGCACGGCCCATCCTTCGAGTGAACCGCCGCCGACAGTGTTGACCAGCGTGTAGACGAGCGCGGGTACGGCCATACCGCAGATCGCGGCGACGACCGGGAGCACCGCGGCCTTGGGGTCGCGCAGATCGCCCGCGACGAGTTCCCGTTTGAGCTCGATACCGGCGACGAAGAAGAAGACGGCGAGCAGCCCGTCGGCGGCCCAGTGCTCAAGGGAGAGGTCCAGGCCGAGTGCGGCGGGTCCGACATGGAAGTCGCGCACGGCGTCGTAGCTGCCGTGGAGCGGGGTGTTCGCCCAGATCAGCGCGGCGACGGCGGCGACGAGCAGGATGACGCCGCCGAGGGTTTCGGTGCGCAGGGCGTCCGCGACGTAGTTCCGCTCGGGGAGGGACAGGCGGCCCAGTACCTTGCGGCTCTTGGAGGGTGCGGGCGGGGCCACGGGCGGACCTCCTGGTCGTGTTCGGCAAAACGGCATGCTGTGCTGCGTTGCCGACCAGACTTCCCGGCGCACCCTGACACGATCGTTACGTGATCGTTTACGCGTTCCTGACGCGAGAACCACCCTACCGGGTGACCGCAAGGCCTACCTGATGATCTTCATGTGACGTGCGATGTGCGATGACGTGCGAAAGGGCACCCAGCGCGCTGCCAGGTGCCCTTCCCAGACCTCGATGGGGCCTCAGTCCTCGCTCGACGCAGCCGGGAGCTTCGACTGGATCAGCTCCATGACGGACGAGTCCGTGAGCGTCGTGACATCTCCCAGCTGACGGTTCTCGGCGACATCGCGCAGCAGCCGCCGCATGATCTTGCCGGAGCGGGTCTTCGGCAGCTCGGCCACCGGCAGGATCCGCTTCGGCTTGGCGATCGGGCCCAGCGTGGAGCCGACGTGGTTCCGCAGCTCGCCGACCAGGTCGGCGGTCTCCGCTGCCGTACCCCGCAGGATCACGAACGCGACGATGGCCTGGCCGGTCGTCTCGTCCGCCGCGCCCACGACCGCGGCCTCGGCCACCGACGGGTGCGAGACCAGCGCCGACTCCACCTCGGTGGTCGAGATGTTGTGTCCGGAGACCAGCATCACGTCGTCGACCCGGCCGAGCAGCCAGATGTCGCCGTCCTCGTCCTTCTTGGCGCCGTCGCCGGCGAAGTACTTGCCCTCGAAACGGGACCAGTAGGTGTCGATGAACCGCTGGTCGTCGCCCCAGATGGTGCGCAGCATCGACGGCCACGGCTCGGTCAGGACGAGGTAGCCGCCTCCGCCGTTGGGCACCTCGTTCGCCTCGTCGTCGACGACGGTCGCGGAGATGCCGGGCAGCGGCGTCTGGGCGGAGCCCGGCTTGGTCTCGGTGACGCCCGGCAGCGGCGAGATCATCATCGCGCCGGTCTCGGTCTGCCACCAGGTGTCCACGATCGGGGTCCTGTCGGCACCGATGTGCTTCCGGTACCAGATCCACGCCTCCGGGTTGATCGGCTCACCGACCGACCCCAGGATGCGCAGGCTGCTCAGGTCGAACTTCGCGGGGATGTCGTCGCCCCACTTCATGAACGTACGGATGGCCGTCGGCGCCGTGTACAGGATGGTCACCCCGTACTTCTGCACGATCTCCCAGAAGCGCCCCTGGTGCGGGGTGTCGGGCGTGCCCTCGTACATGACCTGCGTCGCGCCGTTCGCCAGCGGCCCGTAGACGATGTACGAGTGGCCGGTGACCCAGCCGACGTCCGCGGTGCACCAGTAGACGTCCGTCTCGGGCTTGAGGTCGAAGACCGCGTCGTGCGTGTACGCGGCCTGCGTGAGGTAGCCGCCGGAGGTGTGCAGGATGCCCTTCGGCTTACCCGTCGTACCGGACGTGTACAGGATGAACAGCGGGTGCTCGGCGTCGAAGGCCTCCGGGGTGTGCTCGGCCGACTGCTCCTCGACCAGCTCGTGCCACCACACGTCGCGGCCCTCGGTCCAGGCCACGTCTTGGCCGGTTCGGCGCACCACCAAGACGTGCTCGACGCGGTCCACACGCGCGATGGCGTCGTCCACGGCGGGCTTGAGCGCCGCCGGCTTGCCACGCCGGTAGCCGCCGTCGGAGGTGATGACGACCTTGGCGTCGGCGTCCTCGATACGGGTGGCCAGCGCGTCGGCCGAGAAGCCGCCGAAGACGACCGAGTGCGCGGCGCCGATGCGGGCGCAGGCCAGCATGGCGATCGCGGTCTCCGGGATCATCGGCATATAGACGGCGACCCGGTCGCCCTTCTGCACACCGAGCGAGGTCAGGGCGTTCGCGGCCTTGGAGACCTCGTCCTTCAGCTCGGCGTAGGTGATGGCCCGGCTGTCGCCCGGCTCGCCCTCGAAGTGGATCGCGACACGGTCGCCGAGGCCCGCCTCGACATGGCGGTCCACGCAGTTGTACGCGACATTGAGCTTGCCGTCCGCGAACCACTTGGCGAACGGCGGGTTCGACCAGTCCAGCGTCTCGGTCGGCTCCTTGGCCCAGGTCAGCCGACGTGCCTGCGCGGCCCAGAAACCGAGCCGGTCAGCCTTGGCCTGTTCATACGCCTCCGCGGTGACGTTGGCGTGCGCGGCCAGGTCGGCGGGCGGCGCGAACCTCCGCTCCTCACGAAGCAGGTTGGCCAGGCTTTCGTTGCTCACGACATCTCCCTTTCCAAGGGTGTCCGTTGTGTCCCAGGCCATAGCTCATCAGTCCGAGGCCACGGGTGCAAGGGTCTGCTGAACATTGGTTTAGACCTTTACGCCGGTATGACCCCGCACACGGGCGCGGGGTCATACCTACTCACGGATGGGATCAGGGAAGAGTTCAGGCGCGCGAGTCCTGCAGCGACACCTCGCCTACCTGGTCGAAGACCATGCCGTCCGGTGCGGTGCCGGAGAGCAGATACGCCTGGGCCTCGCCCACATGGAAGTACATGCCGTGCAGCTCGAGCGTGCCGTCCGCGAGCCGCCGAGCCACCGACTCGTGCGCCCGCAGATGTTCCAACTGCTGCATGACATTGGTCAGGCAGAGCTTCTCGGCGTCATCGGCCGGCTCCCGTCCGGCCAGCCGCGCCCAGGGCCGCTCCGCGTCCGCCAGGCGCCGCAGGCTGGGCAGCCCGTGCCGCAGCCAGCGCCTGAGCGGTGTCTGCGTACTGTCGGCCGGCTCCGGACGGGAGTCGGCGGGCTGTTGCCCGGCATGCTCTTCGGCCTGCTCCCCGGCCTGCTCCTCGGACTGATCCCGGGCCTGCAGAAGAGCCTGCATCGCACCGCATCCGGAGTGCCCGCACACAGTGATCGACTGCACCTTCAGCACATCCACGGCGTACTCGATGGCTGCCGCAACCGAGTCGTCACCGCTCTCCTCGCCCGGCAGCGGCACCAGATTGCCCACATTGCGTACGACGAAGAGGTCGCCCGGGCCGCTCGAGGTGATCATCGAGGTGACGAGCCGGGAGTCGGCGCAGGTCAGAAACAGCTGGGTGGGCCGCTGTCCTTCGCGCGCCAGCCGGGCGAGCTCACCGCGCACCAAGGGAGCGGTGTTGCGCTGGAAGGCGCTGATCCCGCTGGCGAGTTGGTGACCGCTGGGCAGACCGTCCTCCGGCGGCCGGGGCCGGTCGCAGTGGTGGTTGTGCCACGGCGTCCACGGGCGGCAGCACGAGTGCGAGGCGGTCGTGGGCTCCATGAGCCTTCCCCAGGCCCGCGCCTTCTCCGCCACTCTCGACCTCCTGCGAGCGGGGTGATCCTGCTGAGCGCGCTCGCCGCCCCGTGCGGAGCCGCCCCCATGAGCAGGGGAGGCCGCGATCCCGGCACGGCCGGCCATCTCGACCGATCCGCCGTGTGCCCGGTGGGAGTCCTGCCAGTCCTGGAGCGATTCGTACGCGGCATGGTCCATGAACGAGCCGTCCAGCTCGACCACGACATGGGCGCCGTGGGGCACGAGGTGCAGGGCCCGGCTGAGCCGGGGCACGGCGAGGAACGTCAGCTGCCCGCGGACCCGGACGTGGTGGGTGCCGTAGGCGTCCTGCTCGTGGGTGATGCGGGTGTGGGCCAGCCGGTGCAGGGCGACGGCGACCGCGACGGCGATGCCGACTCCGACGCCCTCCAGGACGCCGAGGAACACCACGCCGACCGTGGTCACCACGTAGACCAGCACCTCGCGGTGGCGGGTGACCGTACGGATGTGGTTGATGCTGACCATCTGGACGCCGACGGCCATGACCAGCGCGGCCAGCGCGGCCAGCGGGATCAGGTCGAGCACCGGCACGAGAAGGAGCGATGCCACCACGACCCACAGGCCGTGCAGCATGGTGGAGTTGCGGCTGACGGCGCCCGCCTGGACGTTCGCCGCACTGCGCACCGCGACACCGGTGACGGGCAGGCCGCCGAGCGCTCCCGAGACGATGTTGGCCGCGCCCTGGCCGCGCAGCTCCTTGTCGAGGTTCGCCCGCGGCACGCGGGGCCCCTTGCGGGCCGAGGCCAGCTTGTCCACGGCGACGGCCGAGAGCAGCGATTCGACGCTGCCGACGAGCGTGACGGTCAGCACGGCGGCCGCGATGCCCAGCACGGGTCCGTCGGGCAGCTCCGGCAGTGCATGGCTCGACCATGAGGGCAGATCCACCCTCGGCAGCCGCAGCCCGGCCAGGGCCGCCACGGCTGTGGCCAGCGCGACCGCCGCGAGGGCGGCGGGGATCTTACGGGCGGCACGCCCT
This sequence comes from Streptomyces sp. NPDC002896, assembly GCF_040295225.1. NCBI lineage: Bacteria > Bacillati > Actinomycetota > Actinomycetes > Kitasatosporales > Streptomycetaceae > Streptomyces > Streptomyces sp. NPDC002896. The sequence goes on from NZ_JBEOVA010000005.1 coordinate 363,490, forward strand.
GCCCGCCCGGGAATCCGGGGCCAGGCCAGCAGAACGGCCAGGGTCAGCAGGCTCACCGAGAGAGCGGCCGGATGCAGCTGGGCCAGCTGGCCGGGGAGTGACCGGAGGTTGTCGATCACGGAACTCTGCGGGGTGCTGCCCAGCACGACGTGCAGCTGGGCGACGGCGATGGTGACGCCGATACCGGCCAGCATGCCGTGGACGATGGCGGGGCTGACGGCGAGCGCCGAGCGCGCCACCCGGAGCACGGCCAGGCCGAGTTGGGCGAGGCCGGCGAGGACGGTGATGGCGCAGGCCGTACGCCATCCGTAGCGGTGGATGATCTCGGCGGTCACCACGGTGAGCCCGGCGGCGGGCCCGCTCACCTGGAGCGGTGCGCCGCCGAACCGGCCGACCACGAGGCCGCCCACCGCGGCGGCGACGAGGCCCGCCTGGAGCGGTGCTCCGGTGGCGAGGGCGATGCCCAGCGACAGCGGCAGGGCGATCAGGAAGACGGCCACCGAGGCGGACAGGTCGGCGCCGGTGATCCGGAACCTCCCGTGCCGATTCGAGGGCGGGCTGTGGGGTCCATGGGCGTCGGTAGCGAGTGATGAGTCGTCGGTGCGAGTGGGGACGCAGGCTGACATCTTTTCCCGTCTCCTCCGGGGCGGCGCGGTCGCGGAACAAGGGGCCCGGCCTTTGCCGGGTGGGTCGCGGCCGTGGGTCACGGCGTTGCAGCGGCGGGATTTCTCAACTCTTGGTAAACGAACCGTAATGCAGAGTAAAGGCGGCCGCCCGATTATCGGGGCAAAAGGGTCACTTTTTCATTCCGGCGAGTGAATGTGCCCCTTTATCGGCTCGTCGGACTAATTCCCCCGCGGCCTCGTGCGAGGTTGAGCGCGCCGTTGACATTCCCGGCATAACGCCTCGATCGACGCTTTGCCCTGGTTCGGCGCGCGGCTCCGCATCGACGTACTGCCCCGACTCGAAGGAAGAAGGTGGGCGGAAGATGGCCGTCACCATGAGGATCGCCGCGGGGATCACGACCGCCGCGGCCTGCGCCGCAGCCCTCGCCGGCTGCTCCGGCGGCGCCACCGGCGCCAAGGGGGGCGCGAAAGAGGGTGCCAAGGGCCCGAAGGGGGCGGTGGCTCCCGCTCCGGCGCCGAAGAGTGCGGTGCGCCTGATCGGTGACGGCTCGACCGCGTACACCGGAGTGCAGCCGCATCTGGCGAAGCCGCAGCGCCTGAAGTCCGGTCAGAGGCCCCCGCAGTTCGTGGTGTTCTCGTGGGACGGCGCGGGCGAGGACAGCCAGAAGCTGTTCTCGTACTTCCGCAAGGTGGCGAAGAAGAACAACGCCACCATGACGTACTTCCTCAGCGGCGTGTACATGCTCCCCGAGGCGAAGGCCGACCTCTACCGGCCGCCGCACCACTCGCCCGGCCGCTCCGACATCGGCTTCAACGACCGCGAGGGCATCAAGGCGACTGTGGAGCAGCTCCGCGGCGCCTGGCTCGAGGGCAACGAGATCGGCACGCACTTCAACGGCCACTTCTGCGGCAGCGGAGGGGGCGTCGGCGAGTGGTCGGTGGAGGACTGGAAGGACGAGATCCGGCAGGCCAAGTCCTTTGTGAAGTCGTGGAAGACGAATGCGGGCCTGAAGACGACGGCGCCGCTGCCCTTCGACTACGACAAGGAGCTCATCGGCGCCCGCACACCCTGCCTGGAGGGCAAGCAGAACTTCGGGCGGGCGGCCCGCGAGCTCGGTTTCCGCTACGACACCAGCGGCGTCGACAACCAGGTGTGGCCCGAGCGGAAGGGCGGCCTGTGGGATTTGTCGATGCAGCTCGTCCCGGTCCCGGGGCGGTCCTTCGAGACGCTGACCATGGACTACAACTTCATGGTCAACCAGTCGGGTACCTCGACCCAGGGCGACCCGTCGAAGCGTGTGTACTGGGGCAACCAGATGCGCGACGGCCTACTGCAGGGCTTCAACCGCGCCTACAACGGCAACCGCGCGCCGCTGATCATCGGCAACCACTTCGAGTCCTGGAACGGCGGCACGTATATGCGGGCCATCGAGGAGACCATCGAGCGTGTCTGCAACAAGCCGGACGTACGCTGCGTCTCCTTCCGTCAGCTCGCCGACTGGCTCGACGCCCAGGACCCGGCCGTCCTCGACAAGCTGCGCCGGCTGGAGGTCGGCGAGGCCCCGAAGGCGGGCTGGGCCGCCTACCTCGCCGCCGAACCCTCACCGGCCCCCAAGGGCGCACCGGGCGCTTCGACGCCCAGGGGTTCGACCTCCGGGACTTCGGCGTCCGGCGCTTCGGCATCCGGGACTTCGGCGTCCAGGCAGCGCTAGGGACGTCCCGGGAGTGAGGCGTCCCGGGGCCGCTCGGGCCGGTGCCGTGGCGCCGAGGCCCGGGCGACCCGGCGGTCATGCCGGCTGGGGGGCGCCGACCTCCGAGCCGTCGAGGCTCTCCCGCAGCACGAAGCCGGGGTCGACCTGCGATGCCAGATCCGCTCCCGTCCTCGCGTTGCCCCAACTCTGTGCGTTCTTCAGATGGAAGTGCACCATCTGGCGCGTATAGCGGTCCCAGTCACGAACGTCGTACGCCGCGTCGGCCGCGGCCTGAAGCGCCTGCAGGGCGCGGTGGTTGGCGTCCTCCAAGAGCTCGAACCGGGGCGGGCGGCCCTTCTCCATGGCGCGCACCCAGTCCGAGTGCCCGACCGTCACCAGCAGGTCCTCTCCCACTTCCGCTCGCAGAAAATCGATGTCGTCCTGCCCCTGCACCTTGTTGCCGACGACCTTCAGCGCGACGCCGAAGTCCCGTGCGTACTCCTTGTACTGGCGGTAGACGGACACTCCCTTGCGGGTCGGCTCGGCCACCAGGAAGGTCATGTCGAAGCGGGTGAACATGCCGGACGCGAAGGAATCCGAGCCTGCCGTCATGTCGACGACCACGTACTCTCCGCGGCCGTCCACCAGATGGTTCAGGCACAGCTCCACCGCGCCCGTCTTCGAGTGGTAGCAGGCGACGCCGAGGTCGGCTTCGGTGAAGGGGCCGGTGACCATCAAACGGACGGCGGCGCCGTCGAGTTCCACCGGTCGGGCGCACGCCTCGTACACCGGATTGGTCTCGCACACCCGCAGCAGCCGGGAGCCCGCGCCTGGCGGTGTCGTCTTGATCATCGTCTCGGCGGAGGAGATCCGCGGGTTGGTGCCGCGCAGATGGTCCTTGATCAGCGGCAGCCGGTCGCCCATCGCGGGCAGCGCGGCGGCCTCCGCCTCGTCTAGCCCGAGCGCGGGGCCCAGGTGCTGGTTGATGTCCGCGTCGACGGCGAGCACCGGAGCGCCGGTGGCGGCGAGATGACGGATGAAGAGGGAGGACAGCGTGGTCTTGCCGCTGCCGCCCTTACCCACGAAAGCGATCTTCATGTTCGCCAAGCGTAATGGCGCGATCTCGGAGCGTGGCAACCCGGGAGGGGCAAGACCACTCCTTCGTGGCCGGATACGGGTGTGGTGAGAAGCTCATCGGAGCAGTGGTGGTGGGAGATCGCCCGCCGCGTAGGGTCGTACTCATGAGTACGACAGGTGCGTCAGCCGACCCGCTCGCGGCCCTGGGCTCGCTGCCCGGCGTCGCCGAGTCCGTGGAGTCGGTGCGCAGGGCGGTGGACCGGGTCTACGGACACAGGATCATGCGGCGCCGTAGCAACGAGATCACCTCCGAGGCGGCGCTGCGCGGCGCACGCGGATCGGCCGCGCTGTCCGGTGCCGACTGGGCGCTCGAGGAGGTGCGTCGGCGTACCGACTTCAGCGGCGAGGAGGAGGCGCGCACCGTCGGCGCGGCCCTGCGGCTGACCGCAGAGGCGGGCCAACTGCTCTCCATCTGGCGGCAGTCGCCGCTGCGGGTGCTGGCCCGCCTCCACCTCGTGGCGGCCGCCGGCCGGTCCGAGGAGGTCGGGCGACCCCGGCAGGACGGTGAACCGGTCGACGAACCGCTGATCGGTCTTCCGCTGCCGGACGCGGAGGAGGTGGCCGCCCGCCTGGAGGGACTGTCGCAGCTGATCATCACGGGCAGCCAGGCCCCGGCGCTGGTGACCGCGGCCGTGGTGCACGGTGAACTGCTGGCGCTGCGCCCCTTCGGCTCCCACAACGGGCTGGTGGCGCGCGCGGCCGAGCGTATCGTGCTGGTCGGCAGCGGCCTCGACCCGAAGTCCATCTGCCCGGCCGAGGTCGGCCATGCGGAACAGGGGCGGGCCGCGTATGTGGCAGCGCTCGAGGGCTACGCGTCCGGTACGGCGGAGGGGATGGCGGCCTGGATCGCGCACTGCGGGCGCGCAGTCGAGCTGGGTGTCAGGGAGTCGACGGCGGTCTGCGAGGCGCTCCAGCGCGGGGCGGCGTGAGGCCGACGGGCTGAGGTCGACCGGCTACTGGGAGCAGGGCTGCGGCGGTACGAGGGTTCGTACCGCCGCTGGTATGTCCACCCGGTTACCAAGCGTCCTCGATATCTGCCCATCAGGCCGGGGACTCTGCCCGTACCTGGTGCGGCTGGCCCGTAATCGACGGGTCGACGTCGCGTGGGTGCCCGGTGTTCATACATCGGTCCGTGGGCCTTCGGTTGCGTTACAAGTGATCCTTCCGGATATGCCTTGGTCTCGCGGGCCGTTGAGTCCTTTCTACTCCAGGGTCAAGGGCAAGCGGAAGCGATTCGCTGCACTTCTTTACTTTTAGGTTCAAACAACGGTAATTCGGGCGCCGAATGCGGCGTCTTTGCTGGTGGTGGCCCCCGCTCGGAGTCGCGGGGTGACCGGGTCGGGTCAGGCGGCCGATTCCGTCAGACCGTCGCGGTACGACGCCGGCTCGCGTACCAGACGAGGCCCGCGGTGGCCGCGGCGGCGCCGACGGCGGCCATCGCGACCAGAGCCGGGCGCGGGGGCACCTTGAGCGCGGGGATCCGCTGCTTGAGCCGGACGGGCCGGTGGAAGTCGAGAATCGGCCACTGGCGCGCGATGGCCTCACGGCGCAGTGCGCGGTCGGGGTTGACCGCAAATGGATGACCGACGGACTCCAGCATGGGTACGTCGGTCACCGAGTCGCTGTACGCATAACATCGCGCGAGGTCGTACCCCTCCGACGCGGCCAGCTCCTTGATCGCCTCAGCCTTGGTGGGCCCGTACGCGTAGTACTCCACCTCGCCCGTGAAGCAGCCGTCCTCGCCGACGACCATCCGCGTCGCCACGACCCTGTCCGCCCCGAGCAGTTCGCCGATGGGCTCGACGACCTCCGCGCCCGAGGTGGAGACGATCACGACGTCGCGGCCGGCGGTGTGGTGCTCCTCGATGAGAGAGGCGGCCTCGTCGTAGATGATCGGGTCGATCAGGTCGTGCAGGGTCTCGGCGACGATCTCCTTCACCTGCTGCACGTTCCACCCGCGGCACAGCGCTGACAGGTACTGACGCATGCGCTCCATCTGATCGTGGTCGGCCCCGCCCGCCAGGAAGACGAACTGGGCGTACGCGGTACGCAGTACCGCCCGGCGGTTGATCAGTCCGCCTTGGTAGAAGGACTTGCTGAAGGTGAGCGTGCTGGACTTCGCAATGACCGTCTTGTCCAGGTCGAAGAAGGCCGCAGTGCGGGGCGACGAGTGGTTTTCCACGAGCGAGAGCATAAGCGCCCACCATTCGGCGTAAGGTGTGGCGCGTGGGTTTGCCTGAGAGGGCTCTCGGGTACACCATGGAAGTCACGGATCGTTCGCGACCGTGCTAACCCGGTCCGACTCCTCCCCCCCCGAGTCGGCCGTGGGGACGACCCCCGCTCTCCCCCCCGGCGGGGGTCGTCGCATGTCCGGACGTATTTCGTCCTCTCTTCTCCGTTCATCGAGCCCTCCCTGTGGCTTCAGTGGTGCTGCGGTCCGACTGCCTCAACTGGTCACTCTGCGTAGTGGTTGCGCTCCTCTGTGGAAGTTCCGGCGATGTCACCGGTATGGGTGAGGGGGATATTCACAACCGCTGGCTTGTCCACAGTTATTGACCAAGATCCACACGATTTCCGGGATCGCTGCACGGTGATTCCGCTCGTCCCGCTCGCGGAGTTCATGACCGGCTCGGTTTCGCCGGTTCGCACCGCCGGTTCCCTGCCACTTCTCTTTGGCGAATTGGCGGCCGGTCCTCCGCGGTCACGGGTTCACGGGCGCATGACGTGTACAGCGAGAGGGGCTGGGGATCATGGCGGGAGCCATCGCATACGACCGGTCGCCGGCCGCCGAGGGGCGGCAGGGCGCACCGCTGATCGTCACGGAGGACGTGGAGCTGCTGGACGACCTGCTGCGGCTGTGTGCCGCGGCCGGGGCGAGACCGGACGTGCACCACGGGGTGCCCGAGCAGCGGGGCGACTGGGAAGCGGCGCCGCTCGTGCTGGTGGGGGACGATGCCGCCGTCCGGGTGCGGGGTGCCGTGCGCAGACGGGGCGTGGTGCTGGTCGGGCGCGACCAGGACGATCCGGACGTGTGGCAGCGGGCCGTGGAGATCGGCGCCGACCATGTGCTGCGGCTGCCCGACGGTGAGCAGTGGCTGGTGGACCGGATCGCCGACGTGGCCGAGGGTGCGGGACGGCCCGCGCTCACGGTCGGCGTGATCGGCGGGCGCGGAGGGGCGGGGGCCTCCACGCTCGCGTGCGCTCTCGCGGTGACGTCGGCACGGGAGGGGCGCCGACCCTGCTGGTGGACGCCGACCCGTTGGGCGGCGGCCTCGACGTGCTGCTGGGTGGTGAGACCGCCGACGGACTGCGCTGGCCCGCGTTCGCCGAGTCCCGCGGGAGGGTCGGGGGCGCGGCCCTCGAGGAGTCGCTGCCCGAGCTGCATGCGCTAAGGGTCCTCAGCTGGGACCGGGGCGATTCGGTGGTCGTTCCGCCGGAGGCCGTGCGTGCCGTGCTCGCCGCTGCCCGCAGGCGGGGCGGCTCGGTGGTCGTGGACCTGCCGCGCCGCGTGGACGACGGGACCGCCGAGGTCCTCGCCCAGCTGGACCTGGGGCTGCTGGTGGTGCCTCCGGAACTGCGCGCGGTGGCCGCGGCCAGACGGGTCGCGTCGGTGGTCGGCATGGTGCTGCAGGACCTGCGGGTCGTGGTGGGTGCGGGGCGCGGCACCGGGGGACTCGGCGGGCTCCCCGCGGACGAGGTGGCGCGGCTCCTTTCGCTGCCGCTGGCGGGAGAACTCCCGGTGGAGCCCGGGCTGTTGGCTGATCAGGCGGGCGGCGCGCCGCCCGGGGCAGCAGCGCGGGGTCCGCTGGCGCGGTTCTGCCGGGCCTTCTGGGAGCGGGTGCCCGCCGAAGGAGGGGGCGTATGAGCCGCCAGGCAGTCGCGCCGGCAGGCAGCTCCGCACACGCGGGGCAGGCCGGCAGGAGCGCCGGGCTGCTGGACGGGGTGCGGCAGTGGCTCGCCGAGAGCGGTTCCGACCCGACCCCCGCTCGGGTCGCTCAGGCACTGAGGGAGCAGGGCAAGGTGCTCGGCGACGCCGAAGTGCTGGGCGCAGCTGAACAGTTGCGGTCCGAGCTGGTCGGCGCAGGGCCCCTGGAGCCGCTGCTCGCCGACCCGCGGGTGACGGACGTTCTGGTCTCCGCGCCTGACCGGGTATGGGTGGACCGCGGGGGCGGCCTGGAGCTCACCAGGGTGACCTTTCCGGACGCCGCGGCGGTACGCCGACTTGCGCAGCGTCTGGCGGCGGTGGCCGGGCGGCGGCTCGACGACGCACGGCCCTGGGTGGACGCCCGGCTGCCGGACGGGACGCGCTTGCACGCGGTGCTTCCACCGGTCGCCGTGGGCTCGACCTGCCTGTCTCTCCGGGTCGTGCGGCCGCGTGCCTTCACTCTGGACGAGCTGGTGGCTGCGGGCACGGTGCCACCCGGCGGAGAGGGGGTGCTGCGTGCGCTGCTCGAGGCGAGGCTGTCGTTCTTGATCAGCGGCGGCACGGGTTCGGGCAAGACGACCCTGTTGAGCGCCCTGCTCGGCCTGGTCGGGCCGGGTCAGCGGATCGTGCTCGCCGAGGACTCCGCGGAACTGCGGCCCGACCATCCGCATGTGGTGCGCCTGGAGACCAGGCCCGCCAACCAGGAGGGTGCGGGGCTCGTCACGCTCGAGGACCTGGTGCGCCAGGCGCTGAGGATGCGCCCCGACCGGCTGGTGGTCGGCGAAGTGCGGGGTGCGGAGGTCGTCGATCTGCTCGCCGCCCTCAACACGGGTCACGAAGGGGGCTGCGGCACTGTCCACGCCAATGCGGCGGGCGATGTGCCGGCGCGCCTGGAGGCGCTGGGCACTGCGGCCGGTCTCGACCGGGCGGCGCTCCACAGCCAGTTGGCGGCCGCGCTGTCCGTGGTGCTCCATCTCGTCCGCGACCGCGACGGACGACGGCGTATCGCCGAGGTGCATGTCCTGGAGCGGGAGGCCTCCGGGCTTGTAGTGACGGTGCCCGCGCTGCGCTGGGGCCCGGATGCCTTCCGGTTCGAGCGGGGCTGGCAGCGGCTGCAGGGACTGCTCGGGGGTGGGGCGCTGTGACGGGGATGGTGTCCTCGGCGCCGATCTGCGCGGCGATGGTGTGCGCGGGAGCGGCGGCCTGGCTGATGGGCGGGCGTGACCGAGCAGTACGAAGGGCCCGGCTGCTGCTGGCGGACGGCGGGACGACGGGACCCGTCCGGCCGCCGTGGGAACAGGCGAGGGCCTGGTGTCGCGATCGGCTGCGGCCCGAATGGTGGTGCCTCCTGGCCGGGGTTGTGGTCGCGCTCATCGGGGAGTCGTTCGTGCCGGTTCTCGTGGGGGCAGTGGGTGTGCCCCTCGCCGGGCGGGCGCGGCGGGCCAGGGTGGCACGGCACTTGGGCGAGCAACGGATCGATGCGGTGATCGCCCTGTGCGACGCGCTCGCCGGAGAGGTGCGCGCCGGGCGGCAGCCCGCCGATGCGCTGCTCGTCACGGCCCGCGATTCGGGAGGGCTCGGCGCGGCCCGGGCCGCCGTGGTGGCGGCAGCCCGGTTCGGCGGGGACGTGCCGGGCGCCCTTGGAGAGGCCGCGCGGGAGCCGGGGGCCGAAGGCCTGCGGGGACTCGCGGCGTGCTGGCGGGTCGCCGTGGACCGAGGCGCCGGCCTGGCCACCGGGTTGGAGCGGCTGGAGGGCGCACTCCGCGCGGAGCGTGATCAACGTGCCGACCTGCGAGCCCAGTTGGCGGGAGCCCGCTCAACGGCCGTACTGCTCGCGTCGCTCCCCCTCCTGGGCCTGCTTCTCGGCACGGCACTGGGCGCCGATCCGCTGCGGGTCCTGCTGCACACGGGGCCGGGGCTCGGTTGCCTGCTCGTCGGAGGGGTGCTGGAGGGCGCGGGGCTGTGGTGGGCGCTGAGGATCGTACGAGGGGCGGAGGAGCGGTGAACGTTGTCCACAGGCTGGGGGCGGCGGTGTGCGTCGCAGCGGCCGCGCTGTGGCTGGTGCACGTACTGAGTTCCGGGCGGCGTGAACGGGCGGTGCGGCGCCGGCTGGGTGTGCTGCTGGGCACGGCGAGCCGGGCGGCTCCCCCCAGGAGAGCACGGGTGCGGGATGCGGTACGGCGATGGGCGCCGGTGGTGGGCGCGGTGTGTGCCGGATATGCGCTGGTGGGCGGGCCAGTGGGCTGCCTGGTCGGGGCGTTCGCCGGATACGGCGCCTTGCGCTGGCGGCGAGCGGGGCGGACAGGTGCACCGGTCCTGGGCGCCGATCAGGATGCGGCGGCACGCCAGCTGCCGCTCGCCGCCGATCTGCTGGCGGCATGCATCGCGGCCGGCGCCGACCCGGTCAGCGCGGCGCAGGCAGTTGGCGGATCGCTGGGCGGCCCGGTGGGCGAACGGCTGGCGTGGGGAGCGGCCGAGGTGCGGCTCGGTGGCGAACCTGCGGAGGCATGGCGGCGGCTGGCCGCGATACCGAGGGCCGGAGCGCTGGCCCGGCTCCTGGAGCGGGCGGGGGATTCGGGTGCACCGGCGGCGGTGCCGGTCGCGCGGCTCGCCTCGGAGGCCAGGGCCGAGTGGGGGCGTACCGCCGCGGCCAAGGCGCGCCGCGCCGGGGTCCTGATCACTGCTCCCGTCGGGCTGTGCTTCCTGCCTGCGTTCATCGCCGTCGGAGTCGTCCCGGTGCTTATCGGTCTGGCGGGTGGTGTGTTGGGCGGGGGTGGTCGCTGAGGGGAAGGCGCGCGGCCGGTCTCCGGCCTGTGAAACGAAGGCCCGCCGAGCAAGGGCGGGCCTGCAAGTACCGAAGTTCTTCAGAGATTTCCGGGGGTTGGGATGTGTGAAGTGATGCGGGCACGCGTGCGTGGCCTGTTGCGCAGGGTTCGTACGGCATCCGCGGAGCGGCGGAGGGACACGGGGATGGTCACCTCCGAGTACGCGATGGGCCTGATCGCGGCCGTGGGGTTCGCCTCGTTGCTCTACAAGGTGCTGACGAGTGGCCAGGTGATGGCCGCGCTGCAGGGCATCGTGGACAAGGCGCTCAATGTCCAGTTCTGAGACAAGGCTGGAAGCGGATCGGCAGCAGGTGCATGCGGGCGGAGACGAGACACATGCGGTGGCGGACGAGGGGCACGCCGCTGGGGCGGGAACGAACATGCCCGCTGTGAGCCGGCCGGTCCGGCGGCCTCGGGACCAGGGGTTCGCGACGGCCGAGGCGGCGGTGGTGCTCCCCGCTCTGGTGCTGTTCGCGATGGGACTGGTCTGGGCGCTGCTGGCCGCGTCCGCCCAGATCCAGTGTGTGGACGCCGCGCGGGCCGGGGCCCGTGCGGCGGCCCGCCAGGATCCCGAGGAGGTCGCTCTGGCAGCGGCGGAGCAGGCCGCACCGGACGGGGCGCGGGTCACCGTGCGGCGGGACGGCGACCTGGTCCGGGTGGAGGTCACAGCGGACTCACCGGGTCCCGGTGCGCTGTCCCTGCGACTGAGGCACGAGGCCGTGGCGCTGGCCGAGGAGACGGTGGGGGTGAGTGACGGATGAGGCGCTGCTGGGCCAGGCGCCGGTGGAAACGGCTCGGCCGGACAAGGCGCTGGTTGCCGGCCCGCACATCGGACCGTGGCTCCGCCACCGTCTGGGTCGTCGGCGCGATCGCGGTGTTGTGCCTGGTGTTCGGCGCCGTGCTGACCATGGGGCAGGCCGTGATCGCTCGTCATGAGGCGGGCGGTGCCGCCGACCTGGCGGCGCTGGCGGCGGCGGACCACTGGATGGAGGGGAGTATGCGCGCGTGTGCCCGGGCGGAACGGGTGGCCCGGGCACAGGGCGCGCGGCTCGTGCGGTGCACCGTGTCCGGCGAGATCTCCGACGTCACGGCGGCGGCCGGCCTCGGCCCGTGGACGGCGGAGGTCAGATCGCGGGCGGGACCGGCGGGTCCTGTTGCTCCGGGACCAGATACTCAAGCGTCACTGGACTCCGCGCTTACCGCAGGACGAGGCGCCTCGCATTTCGCAGCACCAGGTGCCTCGTCGCCGGGAGCCCCTTGAAGCAGCACGGTCAGGAGGCGTACGGCTCCGCGCTTGTGCAGGGGATCGTTGCCGTTGCCGCACTTCGGGGACTGGATGCACGACGGGCAGCCCGCCTCGCACTCGCAGGAGGCGATGGCCTCGCGGGTGGCGGTGAGCCACTCCCGGGCAGTGTGGAAGGCGCGCTCCGCGAAGCCGGCGCCGCCGGGGTGGCCGTCGTACACGAAGACGGTGGGCAGCAGGGTGTCCGGGTGCAGCGGGATGGAGACGCCGCCGATGTCCCAGCGGTCGCAGGTCGCGAAGAGCGGGAGCATGCCGATCGAAGCGTGCTCCGCGGCGTGCAGCGCGCCGCCCAGCTGCTCCGGGTTGACCCGTGCGGCCTCCACCTGGTCCTCGGTGACCGTCCACCACACGGCGCGCGTGCGGAGCGTACGAGGAGGGAGGTCGAGTCTGGTCTCGCCCAGCACCTCGCCCGTGATGAGTTTGCGACGCAGAAAGGAGACGACCTGGTTGGTGACTTCGACGGAGCCGTAGCACAGACGGGCCTCGCCCCACGGGACCTCGACGTCGGTCTCCAGGACGGAGATGGAGGTGATGTCGCGGGCCACGGTCGAATAGGGCGGATCGGCCTCCTCGACCAGCGCGACCGAGTCCTCCAGGTCCAGCTGCCGCACCAGGTACGTACGGCCCTGGTGAAGGTGGACCGCGCCGTCGTGGACGGTGGCGTGCGCGGCGGAGGCGTCGACGGTGCCGAGCAGTCGGCCGGTCGCGGCCTCCACGACCTGTACCGGCCGGCCGCCCTCGCCGCGGATGTCGGCCAGGTCCGCGGCCCGTTCCCTGCGGGTCCAGTGCCAGGCCTTGGCGCGGCGGCGCAGCAGCTTCGCGGCCTCCAGCTGCGGCAGCAGCTCGGCGGTGGCCGGGCCGAAGAGGGGCAGGTCGTCATCCGTGAGCGGCAGCTCGGCGGCCGCGGCGCACAGGTGCGGCGCGAGGACGTACGGGTTGTCCGGGTCGAGGACCGTGGACTCCACCGGCTGCTGGAACAGGGCCTCCGGATGATGGACGAGATACGTGTCCAGCGGGTCGTCCCGGGCGACCAACACGGCCAGTGCGCCCTGTCCGGAGCGGCCGGCGCGGCCCGCCTGCTGCCACAGCGATGCCCGGGTGCCCGGGTAGCCGGCGATGACGACGGCGTCCAGACCGGACACGTCGACCCCCAGCTCGAGGGCGGTCGTGGCGGCCAGGCCGAGGAGCTCTCCGGAGTGGAGGGCGCGCTCCAGGGCGCGGCGCTCCTCGGGCAGGTAGCCGCCTCGGTAGGCCGCGACGCGCTGGGCGAGCGACCGGTCGCCCGGTGTGTCGGCCGCCGACGCCACTGCGGCCAGACGCTCCTGGGCGATCACGGAGATCAGCTCGGCGCCTCTGCGCGACCGTACGAAGGCGACCGTGCGCACGCCCTGCACGACCAGGTCGGTCAGCAGGTCGGCGGTCTCGGCGGTGGCCGTGCGGCGCACGGGCGCGCCCTTCTCGCCGTGGAGTTCGGTGAGCGGTGGCTCCCAGAGGGCGAAGACGAGCTCGCCGCGGGGCGATGCGTCGTCGGAGATCTCGCGTACGGGGAGTCCGGTGAGGCGCTGGGCGGCCACGGCGGGTTCGGCGGCGGTGGCGGAGGCCATGAGGAAGACGGGTTCGGAGCCGTAGCGGGCGCACACGCGGCGCAGCCGGCGCAGCACCTGGGCGACGTGGGAGCCGAAGACACCGCGGTAGGTGTGGCACTCGTCGATGACGACATAGCGCAAGGCACGCAGGAAGGAGGACCAGCGGGGGTGGGACGGGAGTATTCCGCGGTGCAGCATGTCGGGGTTGGTCAGCACGTAGTTGGCGTACTGACGCACCCACTCGCGCTCCTCGACGGGGGTGTCGCCGTCGTAGGCCGCGGGCCGTACGGCGTGGCCCAGGGGCCGCGCGAGATCCTTCACCGCCCGGCACTGGTCGGCCGCGAGCGCCTTCGTGGGGGCGAGATAGAGGGCGGTCGCGCCCCGCCCGTTGGGTGCGTCGGAGCCGTCGAGCAGGGTGCTGAGGACCGGTACGAGATAGCCGAGGGACTTCCCGGACGCGGTACCGGTGGAGACGACCACGCACTCGCCGTCCAGGGCGTGCTCCGCGGCGAGTGCCTGATGGGACCAGGGGTGCTCGATCCCGGCTGCCTGCACGGCCGCGATCACCTCCGGGCGGACACGGTCCGGCCAGATGGCATGGCGCCCCGCTCTCGGGGGCAAGTGCTCCGTATGAGTGATACGGGAAGCCCGGCTCGGGCCCGGGGCGAGCCGGTCCAGGACAGCACGCGGGGAGGGGCGCACCGTGGTGTCCCCCGTGCGTCGATCGGATCGGTGATTCTTGGCCATCGGCATCGAGTGTGTCACTGGGGTGACGGACAATGGCCTAAGGCGTCGTACACGCCTGCCAGTAAGTGATTGAATGCCATCGCGGCTGGCGATCCGTCCCGGGGGCTCAAGCCGAGGTGTCCCTAGGGGCGACCGCTCGATAGCAAGGTGCTGGAGGATCCGTGGACCTGTCCCTGTCGACCCGTACCGTCGGCGATCGTACGGTCGTCGAGGTCGGTGGCGAAATTGATGTATATACCGCGCCCAAGCTGCGCGAGCAGCTGGTCGAGCTGGTGAACGACGGCAATTTCCACCTCGTCGTCGACATGGAGGGCGTGGACTTCCTCGACTCCACCGGGCTCGGCGTGCTGGTTGGCGGGCTGAAGCGGGTGCGCGCCCATGAGGGCTCGCTGCGCCTCGTCTGCAACCAGGAGCGCATTCTGAAGATCTTCCGGATCACCGGTCTGACGAAGGTGTTCCCGATCCACACCTCGGTCGAGGAAGCGGTCGCGGCCACCGACTGAGCCGGTCTCCCGGGCCTGGACCCGGGTGGCACAAGCAGGGGGACCGGGCCGTCGGCGGCCCGGTCTTCCGAGAGCACGCCCATACGTCCGAGGGGGATGCATGGCCACCGTTGAACTCCGCTTCAGCGCGCTGCCCGAGCATGTCAGGACCGCCCGACTCGTGGCGGCAGCAGTGGCGCGCAGGGCTGGGGTGGACGAGGCCGTTCTCGACGAGGTAAGGCTCGCCGTCGGCGAGGCCTGCACCCGAGCCGTCGGGCTGCACCAGAACGGCGGCGTCACCGCGCCGGTGAGGGTGCTGCTGACCGAGGAGGAGAAGCAGTTCTCCATCGAGGTCGGTGACGAGGTGCCGCATGCGGCCGCCTCTCACGGGGCGCCAGGCGAGGACGGCGTAGGGGCCGACGAGCCCGAGCCGGAAGAGGACGAGATGGGCCTCGCCGTCATCAGCGGTCTCGTGGACGACGTCGAGGTGAGCGCCGACGAGCACGGCGGCCTGATCCGGATGAGCTGGCCGACCACCTCCGCGACGACGGTACTGCCATGATCGTCAGCGGTGATCGAATGAAACCCCTCGCCGTCCCCGGGTGAGGGACGCGCCTTCTGATCGTTTTTCTTTTCAGGCCCTGTTGAACAGGGCCTTTTTCATTTTCCTAGATCACTCCCCAGGTCAATCATTAGATCATTCGCGCGACGTCAATGCTTTCAGGGCGTTACTCCGTTTGGATGTAGTCGGCATTGAGGGATCATTTACTGAAGAGCACATCAAGGTCGATTCCGTTTGTCGCGCTCTGTTTTGATCAGGGCCTGGTACCTACAATCCGTCCACATCTTGAGCTCAGCCCAAGCGTCAAGGAGGACGAATGGCGGGGCTTTCTACCCCTCATCAGCTGGACCACCCCTCAACCTTCGCAGCCGCGGTACTGACCGACGACAACCGGCTCATCGTGACGGTCATCGCGGCCGTCGCGCTCGCGGCTCTGGTGGTCGCCGGAGTACTGGTGCGCCAGGTGCTCGCGGCAGGCCAGGGCACCGACACCATGAAGAAGATCGCGGCGGCGGTCCAGGAAGGCGCGAATGCCTATCTGGCCCGGCAGCTGCGCACGCTCGCGGTATTCGCCGTCGTGGTGTTCTTCCTGCTCATGCTGCTGCCCGCGGACGACTGGAATCAGCGCGCCGGACGCTCGGTGTTCTTCCTGATCGGCGCGGCATTCTCGGCGGCCACCGGCTATATCGGCATGCAGCTCGCTGTACGGAGCAATGTGCGGGTGGCAGCCGCCGCCCGCGAAGCGACTCCCGCAGAAGGAGAACCGGAAAAAGATCTGACGGCCGTCTCGCACAAAGCCATGAAGATCGCGTTCCGTACCGGCGGCGTCGTCGGCATGTTCACGGTGGGGCTCGGTCTGCTCGGCGCCTCCTGTGTGGTGCTGGTGTACGCGGCCGACGCGCCGAAGGTGCTGGAGGGCTTCGGTCTCGGCGCCGCGCTGATCGCGATGTTCATGCGTGTCGGCGGCGGCATCTTCACCAAGGCCGCCGACGTCGGCGCCGACCTGGTCGGCAAGGTCGAGCAGGGCATTCCGGAGGACGACCCGCGTAATGCCGCGACCATCGCCGACAATGTGGGCGACAACGTCGGCGACTGCGCAGGTATGGCCGCGGACCTCTTCGAGTCGTACGCCGTGACGCTGGTCGCCGCGCTGATCCTCGGCAAGGCGGCCTTCGGCGACTCCGGACTCGCCTTCCCGCTGATCGTCCCGGCGATCGGCGTCGTGACGGCGATGATCGGCATCTTCGCGGTGGCGCCCCGCCGCGCGGACCGCAGCGGCATGACCGCGATCAACCGCGGGTTCTTCATCTCCGCGCTGATCTCGCTCGCGCTGGTGGCCGCCGCGGTCTTCATCTACCTGCCGTCCTCGTACGCCGACCTGAAGGGCGTCACCGACGCGGCGATCCAGGCCAAGAGCGGTGATCCGCGGGTCCTCGCACTGGTCGCCGTGGCGATCGGCATCGTCCTGGCCGCGCTGATCCAGCAGCTCACCGGCTACTTCACCGAGACCAGCCGGCGGCCCGTACGGGACATCGGCAAGACGTCGCTCACCGGCCCGGCCACCGTCGTCCTCGCCGGTATCTCCCTCGGTCTCGAATCGGCTGTCTACACCGCGCTGCTGATCGGCCTGGGCGTGTACGGGGCGTTCCTGCTCGGCGGTACGTCGATCATGCTGGCGCTCTTCGCGGTGGCGCTGGCCGGCACCGGTCTGCTCACGACGGTCGGCGTGATCGTCGCCATGGACACCTTCGGTCCGGTCTCCGACAACGCGCAGGGCATCGCCGAGATGTCCGGCGACGTCACGGGCGCGGGCGCCCAGGTGCTCACCGACCTGGACGCCGTGGGCAACACGACGAAGGCCATCACCAAGGGCATCGCCATCGCCACGGCGGTCCTCGCGGCGTCGGCGCTCTTCGGCTCGTACCGGGACGCGATCGTCACCGCCGCGCAGGAGGTCGGCGAGAGCGTCACCGGCAGGAACGCACCGATGAACCTGCTGATGGACATCTCGCAGCCCAACAACCTGGTGGGTCTGATCGCCGGTGCGGCCGTCGTCTTCCTCTTCTCCGGTCTCGCCATCAACGCGGTGTCGCGGTCGGCGGGCGCGGTGGTCTACGAGGTGCGGCGGCAGTTCCGCGAGCACCCCGGGATCATGGACTACACGGAGAAGCCGGAGTACGGGCGCGTCGTCGACATCTGCACCAAGGACGCGCTGCGCGAGCTCGCGACGCCGGGGCTGCTCGCCGTGATGGCGCCGATCGCGATCGGGTTCACGCTCGGTGTCGGCGCGCTCGGTGCGTATCTCGCGGGCGCGATCGGCACGGGCACGCTGATGGCGGTCTTCCTCGCCAATTCCGGAGGTGCCTGGGACAACGCGAAGAAGCTCGTCGAGGACGGCCACCACGGCGGCAAGGGCAGCGAGGCCCATGCCGCGACGGTGATCGGCGACACGGTCGGCGACCCCTTCAAGGACACCGCCGGGCCGGCGATCAACCCGCTGCTGAAGGTGATGAACCTGGTGGCGCTGCTCATCGCGCCCGCAGTAGTCAAATTCAACTATGGCGACGATGCCAGTCTCGGTATCCGGGTGCTCATCGCGGCGGTGGCCATCGTCGTCATCGTCGGTGCGGTGTACGTATCGAAGCGGCGAGGGATCGCTGTGGGTGACGAAGACAACGCCGAGCGGTCGTCCAAGCCGGCCGATCCGGCGGTGGTTTCCTGACGTCTGGTCAGAACACCTGATCAGGCGGGGCTCGAAGGGCGGGCGTGCGACGCGTTACTGCGCGTCGCACGCCCGTTTCTGTGCGCTCGTGACCCTTCTCTCCCTTGGTGCAAATGGCTTCAATAGCGTTCATATCGGACGTCCGACATGAGATAGTCGCCCACTTGGCGTGTAAGTTCCGGGGCCGAGAGCCATGGAAGGGACCAATCCGGTGAACAAGAAGCTCGCTGCCGCACTGTCCGGCGGTGCGGTACTGGTACTGGCGCTGTCGGGATGCAGTAACGACAGCAACGAGGAGCTGGACGCCTGGGCCAAGTCGGTCTGTGACGCGGTGAAGCCGCAGGCGAAGGCGATCGAGGACGCCAACGCCGCGATCCAGAAGCAGACCTCGGACAACAGCACGCCGGAGGATGTCCAGAAGACCGACTCCCAGGCCTTCCAGGACATGTCGGACGCATACAAGGCGATCGGCGCTGCCGTAGACAAGGCCGGTTCGCCGCCGGTCGACAACGGCGACAAGAAGCAGCAGGACGCCGTCAAGGAGCTCAAGAGCATCTCCGCGTCGTACGCCGACCTGAAGAAGAAGGTCGACGACCTCAACACCGACGACCAGGCGAAGTTCGCCGACGGCCTCAAGGACATCGCGAGCCAGCTGGACAAGCTCAGCAAGAGCGGCAACGACGCCCTGGAGAAGCTCGAGGAGGGCGACGTCGGGAAGGCGATGCAGCGGCAGGCCAGCTGCAAGAGTGCGTCTTCCTCGCCGGCGGCTACGCAGGGCTGACGCGCGCCGCCCCTTTCGGGGGCGGCTTGGTCGCCCCGAGCCCGGGACCCACAGCGGTGCGGGCACGCCGGTCCACAGCGGTGAGGGTGGCGCGCCCTTCTGCGTTCTGGACGACACAATGGGTCGCGTGAGTACCGCCAGTCAGTCCTCCCTGTCCTCCTTGCCCTCGCCCGGTCGGGCCGACGTCGCCGCTCGGCTGCGCGACGCCCTCCTGGCCGCCGATTTCACCGCCGACGGGCTGCTCGAGCTGCTCGGCGCCCCCGCGTACGCGGCGCTGGCGCGCAGCGAGACGGTCCCCGCCCTGCGCGCCACCCGCGGGGACACACCGCTGGAAGGGCTCGTACGGCTCTTCCTGCTGCAGCAGCCGGTGGCGCACGCGCGCGTGGCGGACGTTTTGCCGGTCGAGGAGTGCCTCGACAGCGGGTGGCTGGTCCGGGTGGGCGGCCACGAGGTCGCGGCGACGGTGGATGTGCGGCCGTACGGCGGGCCGGACGGCGAGGACTGGTTCATCGTGTCGGACCTCGGGTGCGCGGTCGGCGGTGCCGGGGGTATCGGCAACCGCGACGAGGGCGTCGTACTGGGGGTCGGCGGGGCGTCCACGACGCTGGCCGGTATCACGGTGCGCACGCCCGTAGCGTCGGCCCTGGACCTCGGTACCGGCTCCGGCATCCAGGCGCTGCACGCCGCCCAGCACGCGACCCGGGTGACGGCGACCGACCTCAACCCCCGGGCGCTGCACATCACCCGGCTCACGCTCGCGCTGTCCGGGGCCCCGGAGGCGGATCTGCGCCAGGGCTCGCTCTTCGAGCCGGTGGCCGACGAGACGTACGACCTGATCGTGTCCAACCCGCCGTTCGTGATCTCGCCACTCTCTCCCGAAGGGTCTCGGCTCACCTACCGGGACGGCGGGATGGGCGGGGACGACCTGTGCCGGACACTCGTCCGGCAGGCGGGGGAGCGGCTGAACCCGGGCGGGTACGCGCAGTTCCTCGCCAACTGGCAGCACGTGGAGGGCGAGGAGTGGACCGACCGGCTCCGCTCCTGGGTGCCGCGCGGCTGCGACGCCTGGATCGTGCAGCGAGAGGTGCAGGACATCACGCAGTACGCCGAGCTGTGGCTGCGCGACGCGGGCGACCACCGCACGGACCCGGCCGAGTACGCCGCGCGCTACGACGCATGGCTCGACGAGTTCGAGGCCCGCAAGACCAGGTCCGTCGGCTTCGGATGGATCACGCTGCACAGGACGGACGCGGCGGAACCCGCCATCACGGTGGAGGAGTGGCCGCACTCCGTCGAACAGCCGCTCGGCGAGGCCGTGCGGCGGCACTTCGAGCGCCAGGACTATCTGCGGACGCACGACGACGCGGCGCTGCTCACCTCGCACTTCGCACTCGCCGCCGAGGTGGTGCAGGAGCAGGTCGGGCTGCCCGGAGCCGAGGACCCCGAGCATGTGGTGCTGCGTCAGCACCGCGGGATGCGGCGGGCGACCAAGGTGGACACGGTCGGCGCCGGATTCGCGGGCGTGTGCGACGGCACGCTGAGCGCGGGACGCATCCTCGACGCGATCGCCCAACTGGTTGGCGAGGACCCCGTGTCGCTGCGCGACCGGACGCCCGCTCAGATCCGGCTGCTGATCGAGCAGGGGTTCCTGGAGCCGGCGATTCCGTAGACGCTCCGCGGCGTCTCCTACCGCAACGGGCCGATTCCTGCCGTAGCGCGCCGTTGCCGCTGGGGCTGGACCTCGCCAGTGGGGCTGGCGGGTCCGGTATGACGGGATTGGTCCGTAAAAGGTCTCCTGTCAGTGGCGTCTGCGAAGCTACCTTCTTGAGACAAGCTCCACGCGTCCTCGGGGGAGGCGCGCTGTCTCGGGGGAGGCGCCATGGCGGGGGAGACGCCGGATCACGGTGAAGGCAGGGTCATCAACGGCCGGTACCGGCTGCTGAGGACGCTGGGCGCGGGCGGCATGGGGCGCGTCTGGCTCGCGTACGACGAGGAGCTGGCCTGCGAGGTCTCCATGAAGGAGATCGCCATGCCGGACGTGCCGATGGACGCATCGGAGCCCGCGCAGCGCATCGCTCGGGCGCGCAGCGAGGCCCGGCATGCGGCGCGGTTGCGGGGCCATCCGCATGTGGCGACGGTGCACGACGTGCTGCTGCACGAGGGGCTGCCATGGATCGTCATGGAGTACGTGCCGGACGCGGTCGATCTCGGGGCACTCGTCCGCCGTTCGGGACCGCGGACGCCCGAGCAGACGGCCCGGATCGGGCTCGCGGTGCTGGACGCGCTCACCGCCGGGCATCGCATCGGCATCCTGCACCGGGATGTGAAACCGGCCAACATCCTTCTCGCGCCGGACGCTTCGGGCGATCCGCACGCGCGCGTGCTCCTCACGGACTACGGCATCGCGCTGCAGCCGGAGTCGAGGGAGCCCCGGCTGACCGCGACCGCGGGGATCCTCGGAACTCCCGGCTATCTGGCGCCCGAACGCGCGCGTGGCGAGCCGCCGACGCCCGCGGCGGACCTCTTCTCGCTGGGCGCCACGCTGTATCAGGCCGTGGAGGGCCGAGGCCCATTCGACCGCAACGACGAGTACTCGACGCTGACCGCCCTGCTCACCGAGGATCCCCATCCGCCGCAGCGCGCCGGTCAACTCGCGCCCGTGCTACACGGGTTGCTCATCAAGGACCCGGTGCGGCGGTCGGCTCCCGAGGCCGTGGCCCGTGGCCTGGAGCGGGTCCTCCAGGGGCCGGCGGGCGGTTTCTTCGGGCCTCCACCGGTGGTGACGCCCGTGCCGGGGTCGACGCCCGGACAGGGCGGATGGGCACCCGGACCGACGCCGGACGGATCCGGCCATGCGGTGGGCCATGCGGCAGGACACGCATCGGGGTACGGATCCGGGCCGAGGACTCCGGTTACGCCCGGACCGGTGGGCGCCGGCACCCCGCAGACGCCGCAGTCCGCCCCGGCCGCGCAGACGCCGCACACACCGCAGACCCCGGCATCCGGACCGAGCACACCGGGTGGGCCGCAGGTGGGAGCGCCCATGGGCACGCCGTTCGGCTCATCGGCGCCCGCGCAGGGCGGCGCCTCCGGGTACGAGGGATGGAATCCCTACGCGGTCGGGTCCGGTGTCCCCGGGTCGCCCTATTCCGGTTCCGGTTCCCCTTATTCGGGGGTGGCGGGGCCTCAGTTCGGCGGGCCCGGGCAGACCGGGGGCCCGGGCGGTCCGGGCCCGGGCAGCCCAGGGCCGGGCGGACCAGGCGGCCCGCGCCGCCGGCTGCCCGCCGCGTCCGTCGTCGCGATCGTGATCGCCGTCGTGCTCTCCATCGGCACCGGAACCTGGGCGGCTCTCTCGTTCGGCGGCGGGGGCGGCGACGGAGGAAAGGGCGGAGGTAAGAAGGACACGAGTGCGAAGCAATCGGCATCGCCGAGCGTCTCCGACTCGCCGACCGGCCCTGCGTATCCGTACGGCGAGAAGGTGGGGCTGACCAAGCGGTTGCAGGTCGGAGACTGTGTGAACGCCGTCTGGTCCGGAGACGCGTTCAAGTCCGTGCCCAACCTCGGCGTCGTGGACTGCGCGGAGGACGTTCCGGACGGGCAGGTCGTCGCCGTCGACATCGCCAAGGACTACGACGAGGCCCTCAGCGAGGGCGCGAGGCGCTGCGAGCAGCAGACCGAGGAGATAGCGACGGCCATGCCCGACGCCGGCTCCTACGCCCTCAAGCCGGCGAAGGACGGGTTCGTGGCGGCCGGTGGCGGCACGGTATGTCTGGTACTGGGACGCCATGTCCCGATCGGCGGTGAAGTAGGCAAGTTCCGCGACGCGGGCACGAATTTGTGGGTCAGCCAGATGAGCATGGGGGACTGCTGGAACTACGTCGAGGAGAAGGACACTTACAAGGCACCGCTCGTCGACTGCGCCCAACCGCACACCGACCAGGTCATCGGGATGGTCCCGGCGCCGGACGACATGGAGCACAAGAAGGCACTCGACAACGCCAACAAGCTCTGCCAGAACAAGTTCGAGTCGACTTGGGCGTCCGGCGCCGAGCTCGCGGTGTACGGCTGGATTCCAGGCAAGGACGACTGGGACGCGGGGTTCACCAAGGCCGTGTGCACGGTGGGCAGGGCGGACGGCGAGAAGACGAGCGGGAAGATACCGGCGCCGGGCGCGGTCTGAACCGGACGGGCGTCGAGCGTGGTCTGAACCGGACGGGCGTCGAGCGTGGTCTGAACGGGCCGGGGGGCGGGTGCGGTCTGAACCGGACGGGCCCTCGAGCTGCTCGCGCAACCACGCCGGAGCCGCAGGCGGCCCCCCGCTCCCTCCGCCCCTCCGAGTGCGCGCCAGCACGCCGTCCGCTGTTCACTTCGGGTTCGCGCCGTGGCTGTCCGGCTGTGCCAGCCTCCCGCTCTGGACCGAGTCGGTCCGGGTGGCTCCAGGAAGCCAAGGGCCGGCCCAGGCCAGCAGAGCGGCAGCCCGGGCAGTCACCTATGAGTCCCAGGGAGCCAACGCTGTCCCAGGGAGCTCACCTGGCCCAGGAGACCCACCCGGACCCACCCAAGCCAGCGGCGGAGGACAGGGCACATGGAGAGCGGACCGGCGATCTTCGCAGGGACGGTGTTCGTGCTGTTCGGAGCCGGACTGCTGCTTTGGACCGGGGCACGGGTGCTGCACCGCGCACCCGTGGCACACGGTGTGAACCGCGTCGCATCGGCGACCCTCGCGACCGTCGCCGGAGCAGGCGCACTGCTGCTCGGCCTGTGGTGCTTCGCACGGCTGTGACGTCGGCGGCGGCGATGTAGCCGGGCCCGCGCCCCTCACTGCTCCGGGCCGCCCGGAAAAGACCAGGTCGCCACTCCATGCGGCAGGAATACCGGTACTCGGGTTACCGTTCGAGTGGCCGTTGTGGGCTTTTCCCGTTTGACACGGGGGCGGGATGTACCGTCACACTCCGCAGCGTCACCCTACGTACCGCACAGTCATCGAGTGCCGACCGGAGAGAAGAGCGAAGTTGTCCCCGACCAGCGAGACCGCACAGGGCGGCCGCCGACTCGTCATCGTCGAGTCGCCTGCCAAGGCGAAGACGATCAAGGGCTACCTGGGCCCCGGATACATCGTCGAGGCGAGCGTCGGGCACATCCGCGACCTTCCGAACGGTGCCGCGGAGGTGCCCGAGAAGTACACCGGCGAGGTGCGCCGCCTCGGCGTGGACGTCGAACACGACTTCCAGCCGATCTATGTCGTCAACGCCGACAAGAAGGCCCAGGTCAAGAAGCTCAAGGACCTGCTGCGCGAATCCGACGAGCTCTTCCTCGCCACCGATGAGGACCGCGAGGGCGAGGCCATCGCCTGGCACCTGCTCGAGGTGCTCAAGCCCAAGGTCCCCGTCCACCGGATGGTCTTCCACGAGATCACCAAGGAGGCGATCCGCGAGGCCGTCGCGAACCCGCGCGACCTGAACAAGCGCATGGTCGACGCCCAGGAGACCCGCCGCATCCTCGACCGCCTCTACGGCTACGAGGTCTCGCCGGTCCTGTGGAAGAAGGTCATGCCGCGGCTGTCGGCCGGCCGCGTCCAGTCCGTGGCGACCCGGCTCGTCGTCGAGCGGGAGCGCGAGCGCATCGCCTTCCGGTCCGCCGAGTACTGGGACCTGACCGGCACCTTCGCGACCGGCCGTCCCGGCGACTCGTCCGACCCGTCGTCGCTGGTCGCACGCCTGAACACGGTCGACGGCAAGCGCGTCGCACAGGGTCGCGACTTCGACTCGCTCGGGCAGCTGAAGAGCGACACGCTCCACCTCGACGAGGCGAACGCCCGCGCGCTCGCCGCAGCCCTGGAGAACACGCAGTTCTCGGTGCGCTCCGTCGAGTCCAAGCCGTACCGCCGCTCGCCGTACGCGCCGTTCCGCACCACGACCCTCCAGCAGGAGGCGAGCCGCAAGCTCGGCTTCGGCGCGAAGGCCACGATGCAGGTCGCGCAGAAGCTGTACGAGAACGGCTACATCACCTACATGCGTACGGACTCCACGACGCTGTCGGACACGGCGGTCGCGGCCGCCCGTGCGCAGGTCACCCAGCTGTACGGCGCCGACTACCTGCCGGCCCAGCCGCGCACGTACGCCGGGAAGGTCAAGAACGCACAGGAGGCGCACGAGGCGATCCGCCCCTCGGGCGATCGTTTCCGCACCCCCGCCGAGACGGGTCTGACCGGCGACCAGTTCAAGCTCTACGAGCTGATCTGGAAGCGGACCGTCGCATCGCAGATGAAGGACGCCGTCGGAAACAGCGTGACGGTGAGGATCGGCGGCCGCGCCAGCGACGGCCGGGACGCCGAGTTCACCGCGTCCGGCAAGACGATCACCTTCCACGGCTTCCTCAAGGCGTACGTTGAGGGCGCCGACGACCCGAACGCCGAGCTCGACGACCGCGAGCGCAGGCTGCCGCAGGTCAGCGAAGGCGACGCGCTGTCCGCCGAGGAGATCACGGTCGACGGCCACGCGACCAAGCCGCCGGCCCGCTACACCGAGGCCAGCCTGGTCAAGGAGCTGGAAGAGCGCGAGATCGGCCGCCCGTCGACGTACGCGTCGATCATCGGCACGATCCTCGACCGCGGCTACGTCTTCAAGAAGGGCACCGCGCTCGTCCCGTCCTTCCTGTCCTTCGCCGTGGTCAACCTGCTGGAGAAGCACTTCGGCCGGCTCGTCGACTACGACTTCACCGCGAAGATGGAGGACGACCTCGACCGCATCGCTCGCGGCGAGGCGCAGGCCGTGCCGTGGCTGAAGCGCTTCTACTTCGGCGAGGGCGAGGGCCACGGTGGCGCGGCGGACGCCGGGAACGGCGACGGCGACCACCTCGGCGGCCTCAAGGAGCTCGTCACCGACCTGGGCGCGATCGACGCCCGCGAGGTCTCGACGTTCCCCGTCGGCAACGACATCGTGCTGCGCGTCGGTCGCTACGGCCCGTACATCGAGCGGGGCGAGCGCGACTCCGAGAACCACCAGCGCGCGGACATTCCGGGCGACATGGCCCCGGACGAGCTGTCCGTCGAGTACGCCGAGGAGCTACTGGCCAAGCCGAGCGGCGACTTCGAGCTGGGCAAGGACCCGGAGACGGGCCACCAGATCGTGGCGAAGGACGGTCGCTACGGCCCGTACGTCACCGAGGTGCTCCCCGAGGGCACCCCGAAGACCGGCAAGAACGCCGTCAAGCCGCGCACGGCCTCGCTCTTCAAGTCGATGTCCCTCGACACGGTGACGCTCGAGGACGCGCTCAAGCTGATGTCGCTGCCGCGCGTGGTCGGGACGGACGCTGAAGGTGTCGAGATCACCGCGCAGAACGGGCGCTACGGGCCGTATCTGAAGAAGGGCACGGACTCGCGCTCCCTGGAGAGCGAGGAGCAGCTCTTCACGATCACGCTGGACGAGGCCCTCGCGATCTACGCCCAGCCCAAGCAGCGCGGGCGGGCCGCGGCCAAGCCGCCGCTGAAGGAGCTCGGCGAGGACCCGGTCAGCGGCAAGCCGGTGGTCGTCAAGGACGGTCGATTCGGCCCGTACGTCACGGACGGCGAGAGCAACGCGACGCTGCGCTCCGGCGACAGCGTCGAGACGATCACGCCCGAGCGCGGTTTCGAGCTGCTCGCCGAGAAGCGGGCGAAGAGCCCGGCCAAGAAGACCGCGAAGAAGACCGCGGCGAAGAAGGCCCCGGCGAAGAAGACGGCTGCCAAGAAGACGACGGCCGCCAAGAAGACCGCGGCGAAGAAGACGACGACGGCGGCCAAGACCACGGCGGCGAAGAAGACCACGGCGAAGAAGACGACCGTCAAGAAGGCGGCGGCTTCTCCGGCGGCGGACGACTGAGCAGCCGGGACGACTGAAAACAGCGGCCCGAAGGGCCTGCGACGCCCCGGCGCCACCCGGCGCCGGGGCGCCCATCTGTTCGGGCGCCCTTCGGGGAGTATCCGCCTCCGGATAGGCTGGCAAGATGACGCGAGCCGAGCAGCCACCGGCCCAGAATCCGGCCCCTGACGACGCCCTGGTCGCAGATTCCCGAGAGCGCGCCGTCCGCGCACTGTTGCGCGGGCCGCAGCTGAAGCGGTTGTGGAGCGCCCAATTCGTGGGCGGAGTGGGAGACGCACTCGCCCTTCTCGTCCTGGTGCTGCTGACGCTCCAGGCGGCGATCTCCGCGGGTTCCTTCGGCGGCGGCTACCGCGGCGTGGCGTCCGCCGTCGCCACCGTCTTCGCGGCGCGGATCCTCGCGACGCTGCTGTTCGGTGCGGTCCTGCTCGGTCCGCTGACCTCTCTCACGTCCCCGGGCGGTCCTCTGGACCGCCGCTGGACCATGGTCGGCTCGGACGGCGTGCGTGCCGCGCTGCTGATCGTCGCCCCGCTGTGGATCGACTGGACCCCGGACAACGCGCTGGCGCTCCTCCTCGTCACGGCCTTCGTGACCGGCGTCGCCGAACGCTTCTGGACGGTGTGCCGGGAGAGCGCGGCGCCCGCGCTGCTGCCCCCGCCCCCGCTCGAGGGCGCAGCGGTGCGACCGCTGCCGGACCACATGGACGCGCTGCGGCGGCTGTCGCTGCGTACCGGTTTCGTGGCGCTGCCGATCGCCGCGGCCGCGCTCGTCGTGGTCACGCTCATCGGCAATCTGCTGGGCGCCGGCATCGCCTGGTTCGGGCAGCATCAGGCCGCTCTCGCCTCGTATGTGGCAGCGGGCCTGTTCGCCGCGTCGCTGTCCGTCCTGTACTTCCTCGAACTGCCCGACGCGCAGACGCCACGCGCGCGTTCCCCGCTCGAGGGCCTGCGACGCCCGAAGACGGGCTCGGGCGTGGACAAGGGGCGTACGAACGCGATCCCGCTGCTGGTGCTGGCCTGCGCCGCGGTCGCCACGGCCGTCGCGGCCGCTTTCGCCGTGGCGGTCCTGCACGCCACGGACCTGCGCGGCGGCCCGGTGCTCTACGGGCTGCAGGTGCTCGCGCTGACCGGCGGCACCGTCGTGGGCATCCGTACCGCGCCGTCCGTCCTGCCGTCCCTGTCGCGCCGCCGGCTTCTGGCGCTCGCCGTGGCGCTCACCGGTGTGGCGCTGCTCGCGGCGGGTCTCGTCCCGGATGTGACGAGCGTGCTGCTGATCCTGGCACTCGCGGGCGTCGCCGCAGGTGTCGCCGCGAACACCGGGCACACGCTGCTGGACCAGGAGACCGAGGAGTACCGGCGTGCGCGGACGACCGAGCACCTGCACGCGGTCGTACGGGTGTGCGTGGCGCTCGGCGCCGTGGCCGCGCCGCTGCTGGCGGCGGCGATCGGGCCGTACCGGCTGGTCAGCGGCAAGTTCGTGTTCGCACACGGCGGTGCCGCGTTCACGCTGATGCTCGTCGGGGCGCTGCTGCTGCCGGTGGCCGTGCTGGTGCTGGCGAAGACCGACGACCGGTCCGGGGTGCCGCTGAGGCACGATCTGCGGGACGCGGTGCGCGGCGGTGACCCCGCGCAGGCGCCCGCCGCCTCCGGTTTCTTCATCGCCCTGGAGGGCGGCGACGGCGCCGGGAAGTCGACGCAGGCCGAGGCGCTCGCGGAGTGGATCCGTGCGAAGGGCCACGAGGTCGTGGTCACGCGCGAGCCCGGTGCGACGCCCGTCGGCAAGCGGCTGCGGTCGATCCTGCTGGACGTGTCGTCGGCGGGCCTGTCGCACCGGGCCGAGGCCCTGCTGTACGCGGCCGACCGCGCCGAGCATGTCGACACGGTCGTCAGGCCCGCTCTGGAGCGCGGTGCCGTCGTCATCTCCGACCGCTACATCGACTCGTCGGTGGCGTACCAGGGTGCGGGCCGCGACCTGTCGCCGACCGAGATCGCCCGTATCTCGCGCTGGGCGACGGACGGCCTGGTACCGCATCTGACCGTCCTGCTGGACGTGTCGCCTGAAGCGGCGCGGGAGCGGTTCACGGAGGCGCCGGACCGTCTGGAGTCGGAGCCCGCCGAGTTCCACGCGCGCGTGCGGGCCGGTTTCCTGACGCTCGCGGCCGCAGACCCCGGCCGTTACCTGGTCGTCGACGGGGCTCAGGAGCCGGAGGCGGTGACGACCGTGATCCGGCACCGGCTCGACGTGATGCTGCCGCTCTCGGACGCCGAGGTGAAGGCCCAGGAGGAGGCCCGCAAGGCCGCCGAGGAGGAGGCGCGGCGGAAGGCCGAGGAGGAGGCCGCACGCAAGGCCGAGGAGGAGCGCCTGGAGCGTGAGCGCCAGGAGCAGCTCGCGAAGCTCCGCGCCGAGGAAGAGGAGCGCAAGCGCCGCGAGATCGAGGAGGCCCAGCGCCGCGAGGCCGAACGGCAGGCGGAGGAGGCCCGGCAGCGCGCCGAGGAGGCCCGCCGCCTCGCGGAGGAGGAGCGGGCCCGGCGGGCTGCCGAGGAGCAGGTACGGGCCGCCGAGCAGGAGCGGCTGCGCCGGCAGAAGGACGAAGAGGCCCGGCTGCGCGCCGAGGCCGAGGAACGGCGCCTGGAGAAGCAGCGCAAGGCGGAAGAGGCGCTGCTGCGGGCGGAGGAGGCCCGGAGGCTGGCCGCGGAGGCGGCTGCGGCCTCGGCGGCCGCGTCCGCGGCACAGACGGCCGAAACGGGCACGGGACGCTCCGGGGTCTCGCCCGACAACGAGCGGACGGTGCCCACGCCGATCGTGACGCCGACCAACGCGTCCGGCGGACCGGCGGACGAGACCGCGGTGCTGCCGCCGGTGCAGGCGCCGGGTGCGGCGGACGAGACGGCTGTGCTGCCGCCCGTGCAGCACGGTGGCGCGGCGGCCGGCTCCGACGCGGAGGAGACGGCGGTGCTGCCGCAGCCGCCCGCGGCTCCCGACGAGCCGGCGGGTGCGGCGGACGAGACGGCCGTTCTGCCTCCGGTACGCGATGCCGGGCCGGGTGAGGCCCCCGCCGACCGGGTGCCGCCGGGCTTCTTCCGCGACGAGCGCCCGGCCGGCCCGCAGCCGGACGGTTCGATCGACAGGACGCACGAGCTGCCCCGCGTCGAGGCCGAGGGCCGCACCGGCCGCTCCCGGTCCGACTGGGCGGAGGAGACCCCGCTGGACGACCTCCCGACCCTGGCGGACGAGCTGCTGGGGCCGCACGAGGATCCGGACGGCGACGACGGCGAGCGCTGGGGCAGGGGCCGGGGCCGTCACTGACGGCTGGATCCGCGGCCCGGACCGGCGCTGACGGCCCGGATCCGCGGCCCGGACCGGCGCTGACGGCCCGGATCCGCGGTACGGACCGTCTGCCCGGCCCGCCCTGACCGTCGCTGTCAGTGGGCGGCCCCACAATGGACCGGGCAAGCCGAAGTGCGACGAAAGGGGTGGTGGACCCATGAGCGTGTGGGACGACCTGGTCGGCCAGGAGAAGGTGAGCGCCCAGCTCGCCGCTGCCGCCCGCGACGCCGACGCCCTGGTGACCGCCGCCGCCTCGGACGCCCCGCTCCCGGAGGCGTCGAAGATGACGCACGCGTGGCTGTTCACGGGCCCGCCCGGCTCCGGCCGCTCCACGGCCGCCCGCGCCTTCGCAGCCGCGCTCCACTGCGTCAGCCCCGACCGCGCGCTCGGCGGCGCCCCCGGCTGCGGCTTCTGCGACGGCTGCCACACGGCGCTGGTGGGCACCCACGCGGACGTCGAGATCGTCCGCACCGACCTGCTCTCCATCGGCGTCAAGGAGACCCGCGATCTCGTACGCCGGTCCCAGCTGTCGCCCGCCGGCGGCCGCTGGCAGGTCATCGTCCTCGAGGACGCCGACCGCCTCACGGAGGGCGCGGGCAACGTCCTGCTGAAGGCCGTGGAGGAGCCCGCCCCCCGCACGGTCTGGCTGCTGTGCGCGCCGTCCCTCGAAGACGTCCTGCCGACCATCCGCTCGCGCTGCCGCCACCTCACGCTGCGCACGCCTCCGGTGGACGCGGTGGCCGATGTGCTCGTACGACGCGACGGCATCGAGCCCGACGTCGCGGCCGCCGCGGCCCGCGCCACGCAGGGGCACATCGGCCGCGCCCGGCGCCTCGCGACGGACGAGCGGGCGCGGGAGCGCCGCGCCGCCGTGCTGAAGCTGCCACTCCGTGTCGCCGACATAGGGGGGTGCCTGAAGGCCGCGCAGGAGCTGATCGACGCGGCGGCGGAGGACGCCAGACAGGTCGCCGAGGACGTCGACGCAAAGGAGACCGAGGACATGAAGGCCGCCCTCGGCGCGGCACAGGGCGGCCGCATGCCGCGCGGCACCGCAGGGGTGATGAAGGAGCTCGAGGACAGGCAGAAGCGCCGCAGGACGCGAACCCAGCGCGACAGCCTGGACCTCGCCCTGATCGACCTCACGGGCTTCTACCGCGATGTGCTCGCCCTGCAGTTCGGCTCCCGTGTCGCCGTCGCCAACACGGAGGTGCAGGACGCGCTGGAGCGGATAGCCCGCAGCACCTCGCCCGAGTCGACGCTGCGTCGCATCGAGGCGATCGCCGCGTGCCGGGAGGCCCTCGACAGCAACGTCGCACCGCTGCTGGCCGTGGAGGCGATGACGGTCGCCCTGCGGGCGGGCTGACGGCCACCGGCCGCTGGGCTGGTGTGCGGCCGCCGTTCCGGGGCCAGCACCTCGCGATGGACACGGACGGCCTGAAAATGCCGCCAGACGTGATCGCCACTCGACTCGCAAAAGTCCGTCGCGTCACGGAGTGCAATCATGTCATCGCGGACAGTTAGGCTCGCATGATGAACACCATGCGTCACATCGAGGCAAGCGGGCTCCGGGCGGCCGGCGCCCTTATCGTCGCCGCCGGGCTGCTCGCCACCGGCTGCTCACGGGGAGGCTCGACGACCGACGCCGCGCTGGCGGCACTGCCCAGGTCCACGCCGGCGAGTCTCTCGGCGTACTACGGCCAGGAGCTGCGCTGGCGTGACTGCGGTGCCCCCGGATTCGAGTGCTCCACGTTGAAGGTCCCGCTCGACTACGACAAGCCGGACTCGGGCGACATCGAGCTGGCCGTCGCCCGCAAGAAGGCCACGGGCCCCGGCAAACGCCTCGGCTCACTGCTGGTCAACCCGGGCGGCCCGGGCGGCTCGGCGGTCGGTTATCTCCAGTCGTACGCGGCTCTCGGGTACCCGGCGGAGGTCCGCGCGCGGTACGACATGGTGGGCGTCGACCCGCGCGGCGTGGCGCGCAGCGAACCCGTCGAGTGCCTCGACGGCAGCCAGATGGACGCGTACACGAAGACCGATATCACTCCGGACGACCAGCGCGAGACCGACGAGCTGGCCGCCGCGTTCAAGAAGTTCGCGAACGGCTGCGAGAGCCGGTCGGGCACGGTCCTGCCGCATGTCTCCACGGTCGAGACGGCACGCGACATGGACATCCTGCGCGCCGTGCTGGGCGACAAGAAGCTGACGTATGCCGGCGCCTCGTACGGAACGTTCCTGGGCGCCACGTACGCCGGGCTGTTTCCCGAGCGGGTCGGCCGCCTCGTCCTGGACGGCGCGATGGACCCCTCGCTGGCCTCCCGCCGGCTGGCCGAGGAGCAGACCGCCGGATTCGAGACCGCGTTCCGAGCCTTCGCCGAGGACTGCGTGAAGCAGTCGGACTGCCCCCTCGGCGGCCCGGGCACCACGGCGGAGGCCGCGGGCAAGAACCTCAAGGCGTTCCTCCGGCAGCTGGACGCCGCCCCCCTCGCCGCCGGCTCCTCGGACGGACGCAAGCTCACCGAGTCGCTGGCGACCTTCGGTGTGATCGCGGCGATGTACGACGAAGGGGCGTGGTCCCAGCTGCGCGGCGCCCTCACCACGGCAATGAAGCAGAAGGACGGCGCGGGTCTGCTGGCACTCGCGGACAGCTACTACGAGCGGGGCGAGAAGGGCACGTACACGAACCTGATGTTCGCCAACGCCGCCGTGAACTGCCTCGACCTGCCGCCCGCCTTCACCTCTCCCGAGCAGGTCGAGCAGTCGCTCCCCGCCTTCGAGAAGGCGTCGCCGGTCTTCGGTGAGAGCCTCGCCTGGTCGTCCCTGAACTGCGCGTACTGGCCGGTGCGGGCCACGGGCACCGCGCACCGCATCGAGGCGAACGGCGCGGCCCCCATCGTCGTCGTCGGCACCACCCGCGACCCCGCCACCCCCTACCACTGGGCCGAGGCCCTGGCCGGCCAGCTCTCCTCCGGCAGGCTCCTGACGTACGAGGGCGACGGCCACACGGCGTACGGCCGCGGCAGCACGTGCATCGACACCGCGATCAACCGCTACCTGATCGAGGGAATCGCCCCGGAGGACGGGAAGCGCTGCTCGTAGCTCACGGAGCGCGATGCTCTCAGGGGTTGGGAGCTGCCGCCGGTGTGCTGAGCAGGAATGAGTCCTGGTGGGCGCAGGGGCGCGTGGCCGGTATGGGGCTGGGCTGGTCGTCTGGCCACGCGCTGGAGGCTGACTTCCGGATGTGGTGAGAAGCACGGCCGCAACAAGCGGTTCCGGCAGTTGATCTCCCGCTTCCCGACCGCGAAACTCACGGCCCGGCTGGTGTCCATGGCCTGGAGCAGGACGTGGCGATTGTCGCCCGGCCCCCACCTGCCCCGACCACGCACGAGATGCGCGTCGCCGGTGGTTGAGCGAACGCGGGGGACCAGCGCGCCCAACACCGTTCGGGGCAGCGCCACCGAGCAGCAGTCCTGGCAACAGGACTCACAGTGATGATTGCGGTGGCACCGCTCAGTGCCTCAGGAGCGGTGTGCGGAGCACCCCCGGAAACTGTGTAGACTTGGCGACGCCGCTGATCGCACCATAGTGATCGCGACAAGCCGCCTTAGCTCAGATGGCCAGAGCAACGCACTCGTAATGCGTAGGTCTCGGGTTCGAATCCCGAAGGCGGCTCCAGTGAAACCCCAGCTCAGACAGCATCTGAGCTGGGGTTTTTCGTTCAGCGGATGCTGCGGCGAAGTCGGGCCGGGGCCGCGCGGCTGTCGGTGGTCTCCGTTCTGGTCTCAGTCGGGGGTTCCGGCCAGCTCAGGCCCGGTGTCTCGCCCTCCCGGGAATCCCATGGATGACTAAGTCCGAAGTCTTCAGTGGTCGTACGTGATCACCGAGCGCTTGACCGTTCGCTGCGTGATCCGGTTGTGCCAGATGGCGGCGGCCAGGGCGGGTCGCGGGCCCCACGAGTGAAGTAAGGAACCGGCTGGCCCGCCGGCTACTTCACCAAGGCGCGGTGACGCGCCTCGCGGACGATCTGCTCGGCGGTCTGGTCGGGAGTGAGTGCCGAGGTGTCGAACCACCAACCGACATCGCCGAGTTCGCGCTTCATGTCGGCGTCGAGGGCTTCATAGCCATCGAAGTCGAACCGCGAAATGGGATCTCTGATGGTGTTGCGGTACCGGCAGACCTCGGAGCCCGGCGCGAGGACGACGAACAGGACCGGCCGAGGCGCGAGGAGAGTGACGAAGAAGTCCAGTTGCTGACGGGTGGGAATGATCCAGTCGATCACGGGCGTGAAACCGGCGTCGGCGAAGTTGTTCGCAAGCGTGCACAGATTCCGGTTGCACAGCTCTACTTGCCGTGCGGCTTCGTCGGCAGGCTCGCCCAGAGCCCAGACTCGGCCGCTGAGGATCATCAGGTTCAGGTCGTCCCCGTCGATCCGGGCGGCGCGGAGCAGGCGCTCGGCGACCAGCCGGGTAACCGTGGACTTTCCGGCCGCCGGCATCCCGGTGACGATCAGGCATTCCGGCGCTTCGGGAGCTTCGGGCGTGATCACACCCGGGATGGTGGCAGCGCGCCTTCCAGCCTGCAATCGTATTTCCAGTTCGCGCGACGCCCGGCACGACAGGCTCACCGCCGCTCCCAACCGGTTGTATGGTCGCGGCCTGCCCGGACACCGGACCCACTCATCTGGCTGGACATCCGCTGGGGGGACGCCCACAGGCTCAGGCCGCATGGCGCCCGCCCTTGGACGCGAAAGGGCGATGCTGTGATCTCCGTGCCCCCTGGACTCCTGGCCTTCGGCCGCTGGCAGCTCGAAGGAGAGCAGGGACGCGCCTGGATCCAGGCTCTGCCGGAGCATGTGGAGGCACTGCTCGCCCGGTGGGACCTGGCGCCCGACGGCGAGGCCATGCACGGCTACAACGGCATGGTTCTTCCAGTCCGCCGCGGACAGGAGCGGTGCGCCCTCAAGGTCTCCTGGCCGCCAGAGACCGCTGCCTGCCGCGAGGCGCTTGCCCTGGAGATCTGGGAAGGCCGCGGTGCCGTCCGCCTCCTGGAGACCTCTCCCGCCGAAGGCGCCCTGCTTCTCGAACGCGCCAACAGCCGCACACTCCTACGCGACCTCGCCCTCAGCGCAGCCGTGCCGGTGGCCGGCACGCTACTGCGCAGACTGGCTGTTCCCGCACCGGCGGGGCCCCGTCGACTCTCCGAGGTCGCCGCCGAGATCCGCGACGGCCTGGTCGATCGGTGGGAGCGACTCGGCCGCCCATTCCCCTTGGGACTGGCGGATCAGGTACGGGACTTGGCCGGCGGACTCAGCCTCCGGACTGGATCCCTGCTGGTCAATCACGACCTCCACTACGACAACGTCCTAGCCGCAGACCGGGAACCGTGGTTGGCCATCGACCCGAAGGTCTACGCTGGAGACCCTGAGTATCAGGTCGCTCAGCTGCTGTGGACACGGCTCGATGAGATGGACGGGCGAGCAGACCTCTTCTTCCACTTCCACGCCCTTGTCGACGCCGCCGAGCTGGATCCGGACGTCGCGCGCGCCTGGACCGTGGTGCGATGCATCGACTACTGGCTGTGGGGACTGGGCGCCGGCTTCACGGAGGATCCGCTGCGATGCGAAGCCATGGTCGATGTCTTCACCCCGGAGGGGTGACAGGACCGGCTTCACCAGGCGCGCTCGCCGGGCCGGCCGGGCCGCTCCCCCCGCCGGGCTCCCCTGATAGCTGTAACCGCCAATTAACTCCGACCTATTGCCGTGGGCAAAAGTGCATGCAAAAGTGTGTTCATCTTCGGAAGGGAGGGGTCTCCGTGGTCGGGACTGGGGTCAGGGTGAGGGTGGGCAGCGCCCTCTACAACGAGGTCGTCGAGTGGATGGACACCGAGACCGAGCTGCTGGATGAGTACCGGGAACGCGAGTGGCTGGAGGCGATGGTCAGCCGCGACGTGGTGTACCAGGTGCCGATCCGGCAGACCGTGGAGCGGGCGCGCGGGAACGGGTTCGTCCCCGGGGCGTTCCACCTGGACGAGACGTACGGATCGCTGGAGAGCCGGGTGGCGCGGAACGAGACCGCGTACGCCTGGGCGGAGGACCCGCCGTCCCGTATCCGCCACTTCGTGACCGGCATCAGGGTCACCGCGGATGCCGATGACGCGGACCTCGTGAGCGTACGCAGCAATCTGCTGATCTACCGCACGCGGCAGGAGCAGACCCAGCCGCAGTTGCTCTCGGGTGAGCGGCAGGACCGGTTGCGCAGGGAGGACGGCGCGCTGCGCCTCCTGCGCCGCGAGGTCCTGCTGGATCTCACGGTGATCGGCACCCACAACCTTTCCATCTTCTTCTGACTCTTCTGAGAGGAACGCGGCGATGACGCAGGCGAAGAGCACGAGAGCCGACGCGCTTCTCGACGAACTCGACACGGGGCTGGCCGAGGGCGAGCTTCCCGCGGGGCTGTTCGGCAACCAGGAGATCTACGACCGCGAGCTGCGGTCGATCTTCGGCCGGTGCTGGGTGTTCCTGGCCCACGAGTCGGAGATCGAGGCGAAGGGCGACTACGTCCTGCGCAAGATCGGTGAGGACAACTTCATCGTGATCCGCGATGAGGAGGGCGGGATCAACGTCCTGTTCGACGCGTGCCGGCACCGCGGAGTGCAGGTGTGTCGCGCGGACTCGGGCAACACCTCGCACTTCCGATGTCCGTACCACGGCTGGACGTACAACGCGAAGGGCGACCTGGTGGGTGCGCCGCTGTGGCGCAACGCGTTCGGCGGGATGCCCAAGGAGGGCAACGGGCTGTCGAAGGCCGCGCGGGTGCAGTCGTACCACGGGCTGATCTTCGCGACGCTGGACCCGTCGGCTCCTCCGCTGGAGGAGTATCTGGGCGGCATGGCCTGGTATTTGGACCTGCTGTTCGGTCTGAACGAGCACGGTATGGAGGTCGTCGGGCCGCCGCAGCGGTTCGTCATCGACGCCAACTGGAAGTCGGGCAGCGAGAACTTCGCCGGCGACGACTACCACCTCGGCACGCTGCACCGGTCGGTGTGGGAGATCGGTGCCTTCCCGGTGCCCTTCCGCGAGAACATGATGGGCTATCACATCCAGGCGGCCCCCGGGCATTCGCTGTCGTTCTCGATGGCGCCGACCGAGGACGAGCCGGGTCCGAAGTTCTTCGGGTTCCCCGAGGAGCTCGCCGAGACCTTCGACACGAGCCGCATCAGCGACCACCAGCTCGAGATCGCACGGCGTTCCCGCGTCATGGTCGCCAACGTGTTCCCCAACTTCTCGATGCTGGCGCTGCCGATGACCGAGGACGGCGCCAATCACGAGCCGACCGGCGTCGTGACCATCCGCATGTGGCAGCCGCACGGAGTCGGCCAGGTCGAGATCTGGAACTGGTTCTGCGTCTACAAGAACATGACGCCCGAGCAGAAGGACCGGGCCTACCGGGCCGGGCTCGGCACGTTCTCCATGGGCGGCGCGTTCGAGATGGACGACACCGAGCCGTGGATCACCGTCAGCCGCACCGGCCGCTCCGTCGCCGCCGACCTCCTCGACTTCAAGCTCAACTACCAGATGGGCATGCCGGGCGTCGGTATCGCCAAGCCGGTGGAGGACTGGCCGGGCCCGGGCATCGCCTTCTGGACCCGCTACGAGGAGGGCGTGCAGCGCAACCTCTACCGCCACTACGCCGACATGATGCGTGCCGAGCCCGGCACCTGGCCGAAGCCGACGTTCGATGAGTGAGTGGATGGAGGCGGTACGGGAGCAGTACCGCGGTCGGGGAGTAGGGGAGCGGCTGGGACCCGGCGCAGGCGGCCGGAAGCCCGGCATCGTGGTCGTGGACCTCATCAACGGCTTCACCGACCCCGCCTGCCCTCCCGGCTCCGACCTGGACGCGGTCGTCGACCGTACAGCCGAGCTGCTGGACCGGGCCCGCGCGGCCGGGCTGCCGGTCTTCTTCACCACGATCTCGTACGAGCCGCGCGACCTGGACGAACTGGTCTGGCTGCGCAAGATGCCCGCGCTTCGCGCGCTCACCGCGGGTTCGCGGTGGGTGGACGTGGACGAGCGGCTGGCGCCCCTGGACACGGAGCCCGTGATCGCCAAGAAGGCGGCCTCGGCCTTCCACGGCACGGATCTCGCCCAGCGGCTGGCGGCCGCGGGGGTGGACAGCCTGATCGTCTGCGGCGCCACCACCTCCGGCTGCATCCGGGCCACCGCGATCGACGCGTGTGCGGAGAACTACCCGGTGCTCGTCCCGCGCGAGTGCGTGGGGGACCGGGCCGAAGGACCGCATGAGGCCAACCTCTTCGACATCGACGCCAAGTACGCGGATGTGGTGGGCCTGGATGAGGTGCTGGGCGAGGTGATGGCCGGATGACGCAGACGCTGAGCCCCGCGCTCGCCACGAGCCCCGCGCTCGGGCAGACCGCCGGGCACGCTCCCGGCATCGAGCCCCGCCTGGCCGTCGACCGCCCGCTCGACCTCGGCGCGGAGCTGGAGCGCGGTACGTACGGACCGCAGACGTGCCCCGACGTGATCGCCGAACTTCAGGCCGCAGGACTGCGTGGCCGCGGTGGCGCCGGGTTCCCCGCGCACATCAAGTGGCGCGGGGTCGCGGAAGCGGACGGGCCCCGGGTGGTCGTGGCCAACGGCGAGGAGGGCGAACCCAGTTCGTACAAGGATCGCTGGCTGCTGACGCACCGGCCGCACCTGGTGCTGGACGGGCTGCTGCTCGCCGCCCGCACCGTGGGCGCCGACCGCGCGGTCGTGTACCTCTCTCACCCGGAGACCGAGACGGCGGTCCGCG
Source organism: Streptomyces sp. NPDC002896 (assembly GCF_040295225.1). NCBI lineage: Bacteria > Bacillati > Actinomycetota > Actinomycetes > Kitasatosporales > Streptomycetaceae > Streptomyces > Streptomyces sp. NPDC002896. Next base: position 401,868 of record NZ_JBEOVA010000005.1, read on the forward strand.
CCGCGATCGCCGAGCTCGACCCGGCGGCCGGGGCGGCTTCGGCTTCGGCGGCCCCTGCGGCTCCGGTGGCCGGGGTGCGCCTTGAGGTGCACGTCGTGGAGCCGACGTATGTGGCGGGCGACGAGACGGCGGTCTGCCGGTCGATCAGCGGAGGCCCGGCACTGCCGACGGCCCGCCCGCCCCGGGTCGGCGAGAAGGGGGTCGACGGCCTGCCGACGCTCGTATCGAACGTCGAGACGCTCGCCCACGCCGCCTGGATCGCCCGAAACGGTGCCGCGGCCTACCGCGCCCACGGCACCGCCGATTCGCCCGGCACGACCCTCGTCACGCTCAGCGGCGCGTGCGCGCGACCGGGCGTCTACGAGGTCCCCTACGGGCTGACCGTCGCCGAACTCTTCGAGCTGGCAGGCGGGTTCACCTCGTCTCCGGCCGGGTTCCTGATGGGCGGCTGGTTCGGCGGCCTGCTCGGCCCGGCGCATGCGGCGACCGGCTGCACATATGAGGACGTCCGGGTGGCCGGATCGGGACTGGGCTGCGGGGCGATCACCGCGCTCCACGCCGACCAGGACCCGCTCGCCGTCGCGGCCGAGGTATCGGCCTGGTACGCGGCGGAGTCCGCGCAGCAGTGTGGGGTGTGCGTCAAGGGCACCGCGTCCATCCGGGACGCCTTCGCCTCGCTCGGCGCGGGCACGGCCACCGACGTGGACCGGAACAACCTCGCCCGCTGGGGGCAGACCCTGCCCGGCCGGGGCGCCTGCGCCTTCCTCGACGGCGCCGCGACCTGGGCGCGCACCGTGCTGACGGAGTTTCCGGAGCACATCGACGCCGGCAACGGCGACACCGGCAACTGAGCCGCCGCGGCACCAGCGACGCCGGCACCAGCGACACCGAAGGAGACACACCATGAAAGCAACCGTCGACTCGACCAAGTGCAACGGATACGGCACCTGTGCGGACGACGCGCCCACCGTCTTCCAGCTCGACGAGTGGGGCTACGCCGGCGTCATCGGCGACGGCACGGTGACCGACAAGGACGCCGCCTGCCGCGCCGCCGCGGGCTGCCCCGAGCGCGCCATCACCCTTCACGACTGAGCGGGGGCGTCATGGATCTCGGACTCAAGGGCAAGGTGGCGCTGGTCACCGCCGCAAGCAAGGGCATCGGCCAGGCGATCGCGCGGCAGCTGGTCGCCGAGGACGCCGTCGTGGCCGTCAGCGCCCGTACGCCGGTCGAGGCGGAAGGCCAGACCTCGTATCCCACGGACCTGCTGGACCCCGCAGCCGTCGAACGGCTGATCCCCGATGTGATCGCCGCGCACGGCTCCCTGGACGTCCTGGTCGTCAACACACCAGGACCGAAGATCATGCCGGTGCTCGAGCCCCGGATGGAGGACTGGGACGCGGCCTACGCGCAACTGGTGCGTCCTGCCGTGCAGTTGGCCACAGGCGCGGCACGCGTGATGGCGGCGAACGGCGGCGGTTCGATCCTCTTCATCACCTCGACCTGGGTGAAGCAGCCCGCTGTCGGCGGCGCCCTGTCGGCGTCCATGCGCTCGATGCTGTCGGCCCTGGCCAAGCAGATGTCGCTGGAACTCGCGGAGCAGGGCGTGCGCGTCAACCAGCTCATGCCCGGCGCCACCGGTACCGACCGGATGGAGAACATCGTGGCGGCCAAGTCGGCGGCCAACGGCACGACCCGCGAAGAGGAGATCGGCAAGGTCGTCTCCGCCATTCCGCTGGGCCGCTGGGCCGAGCCGGAGGAGATCGCCCGGGCCGCCGCCTATCTGGTCTCCCCGGCCGCCGCGTTCGTCACGGGCGAGACGCTCGCCGTCGACGGCGGCGCCATCCGCTCCACCCTCTGACCTCCGACCTCTGACCGATCAGAAAGAGAGGCATCGATATGCCGAAGACCCTGCGTGAGCTGTTCGTCGACCAGTACCGGCTGTGCAAGCTCGCCCCGAACGAGACGGTCGCCGTCATCCAGGAACTCGGCCAGAAGACCGAGTACGCCGAAGCCGCGGTGGCCGCCGCCCGGGACATCGGCGCGGGCGCCCTGGTGCTCACCGCCTCCAGCTTGTCCAACCCGATGCTGCCGCCGTACGAGGCCGACGGCCGCGAGGTCGCCGCGCTCCTGGCCGCCGCCGCCGAGTGCGACCTGGTGATCGACGTGACCGTCGGCGGCCTCATCCACTCCGACGTGCGCACCCGGATCACCGGCAACGGCAAGCGGATGCTGTTCGTCGCGGAGCCCGCCGACGTGCTCGAGCGCCTGATGGGCGACGAGGACCTCCGCAAGACGGTCGAGGCCGGCGGCCGCCTGCTCAAGGCGGGCAGCACGCTGCGTGTCACCAGCGCCGCGGGCACCGACCTGACCGCCGACATCTCCGGCGAGGACCTCCCGATCACCCACCAGTGGGGTTACGTCGACGAGCCCGGCCGCTGGGACCACTGGCCGAGCGGCTTCGTCGCCTGCTTCCCCCGCGACCGCACGGCCGAGGGCACCATCGTGCTCCAGCCGGGCGACGTGCTGATCCCGTGGCAGCGCGCCGTGCGCGACACCGTCACCCTCACCGTCGAGAAGGGCTTCATCACCGGCGTCGAGGGCAAGGGCAACGACGCGTTCGTCCTGCAGGACTACTTCGACGCCTGGGAGGACCCGGAGGTTTTCGCGGTCTCCCACATGGGCTGGGGCGTGCACCCGATCGCCCGCTGGTCGGCCTTCGAGGTGTACGAGCCGCGCTCCCTGTACGGGCAGGAACTGCGTTCCACCGCAGGCAACTTCATGTGGTCGACCGGCCCCAACCGCTTCGCGAACCGCGAGACCCCCGCGCACCTCGACATCCCGATGCGCAGCTGCACCGTCGAGATCGACGGCACGGCGGTCGTCCGGGACGGCAAGCTGACCGGCGAGGGAGCGTAGATGGACACCCGCACACTCGAGCGCGCGATCCTCGCGCTCGGCAAGGACACCGGGCTGCTCGGCCGGTTCCGCGCCGACCCGGCCGGCGTGGGCGCCGCCGAGCTCGGCCTGGACGCCGAATGGGCGGGCGTGATCGCCGGAGGCGACCGCGACCGGCTGCGCTCGGCCGGGGTCGTGGACGGCATCACCATCCTGGTCAGCCGCTGGTTCGCCGACGACCTGGGCGACTCGACGAGCTCCGGCCGCTTCCACGTCGAGACGTCGACGCCGCTGCCCGAGCCGAACGTGCCGGAGAACCTGGTCTTCGCTGGTGGCTGCTCGCACGTACCGGACCTGCTGGCCCGGCCCGAGGTGGACCCCGCCGACGCGGTGGCCCGCCTGACCGAGGGCTACCAGCGGCTGGCCGAGCGGATCGCCGCCGCCGACCCCGACGTGCTGATCGTGACGGCCGACTGCCACTTCCAGTCGTTCCGTACCGGCGCGTTCGTCATCGGCACCGGCAAGGAACACGTCGGGTCGATGGAGTTCTTCAAGCGCCCCGACCTGGACCTCACCCTGACCGGCGCGCCCGAGTACGCCCGCGCCATGGCCAACGCGATCCGCGCCGAGGGCATGGAGGTCGAGGAGTCCGAGCAGATCGACCTCGACCACGGCCTGATCGTCCCGCTGCGGCAGCTGCTGCCCCGCCCGGACCTGCCGGTGATCCCGATCATCACGCAGCCGGCCCGCTCCTTCTCGCCGTTCGGCGCCCGCGCCTTCGGCGAGGTGCTGCGCTGCGTGGTCGACGGGCGCGACCTGAAGGTGGCGATGCTGGCCACCGGCGGTCTGTCGCACTGGCTCGACCCGGGCAAGTTCGGTGGTGTGGACGTCGAGTTCGACACCTACATCCTGGAGATGCTGCAGGCCGGACGAGGCACCGACCTGGCGAACCTCGAGCCGTACGCACTGCTCGACCACGGCCAGTACGAGTTCCCCAACTGGCTGATCATGCTCGGTCTCACCGGCCCCGGCGTCCGCGGCGAGGTGTTCGCGTACGAGCCCATGGAGGCGTCCGGCGGCGGCTGGACCGTCGTCGACATGCTCCTGCCGGAGCGGGAGCCCGTGAAGGCGGGCAGCGGTGACTGAGCGGACGCTGCGGGTCGGCCTCACCCAGTGGCACGCCACCCGGGACCTGGCCGCCAACACGGCCACCGCCGTGCGGATGGTGCACGAGTGCGCCGCCGCCGGAGCCGATCTGGTGCTGCTGCCCGAGAACGGGCTGATGCTCGGCACGAACACCGAGATGCGTGAGGCCGCACTGACGGTGGAATCGCCGGAGATCACCAGCCTGCGGCAGGCCGCCAAGGAGGCGGGCGCTGTGGTCGTCCTCGGCGGCTTCAAGCGGCGCGGCCCGGACGACATCCGCAACACCGCCCTGGTGATCGACGCCCAGGGCGAGATCGTCGGCGGCTACGACAAGATCCACCTGTTCGACGCCCGCGTCGGCGGCCAGTCCTTCGAGGCGTCCGGCGTCGAGACCGCGGGCGACCGCCCGGCGCTGCTGCGCATCGGCGGCACCACCGTGGGCCTGACGATCTGCTACGACGTGCGCTTCCCGGAGCTCTACCGGGCACTCGCACTGTCAGGCGCCGAAGTCCTGCTGGTCCCGGCGGCGTTCACGCAGCGGACCGGCGAGGCCCACTGGGAGGTGCTGCTGCGCGCCCGCGCCATCGAGAACGCCGCGTACGTGGTGGCCTCGGCGACGGTCCGGGGCCAGGGCGACGACGCGGACGACGCGTTCCCCACCTACGGGCACGCCCTCGCGGTCGGTCCCTGGGGCGAGGTGCTCGCCGACCTCGGGGAGCAGGCGGCGGCCTGGCAGATCGTCGACCTGGACCTCTCCCAGGTGGCGGCGCGGCGCCAGGCTCTGCCGGTGCTGAACGGTGTGAAGACCGGCGTCTACGGGGTCTCTCCTGAGATCATTGATGCAGACGCGAGGGAGGGAACATGAGCACCGAACCGCCACTGGGTGAGGGCATCGTCCGGGCCGGCGAGAGCTTCGGCATCGGCAACGAGTTCACCGGCGTGCGCGTGCGCAAGGTGTGGACGCGCCAGGGCGAGAGGCTGGAACTCTACGTCCCCAAGCGGGACTACCGCATCCTGCTCGACGCCATGCAGCTGGAGATCATCGCCGCCCAGGAACCGGAGCGCTTCAGCGAGTTGTTCGCCATCTCGTTCGGCGCCGAGGAACCCGCGGACGGGGAGGGCGGCGTCTGATGGCAGCGGGAACCCGGCCGGGGACGACGGTCGAAGAGATCTACCGGACACTGCGGGAGCGGATCATAGAGGGCCGGTACATGCCCGGCTTCCGTATGTCGCAGGGCGCGCTCGCCGCCGAGCTGGAGACCTCCCGCACGCCGCTGCGCGAAGCACTGCACCGCCTGGAGGCCGACGGTCTGGTGGTGGCCGAGGCCAACCGCGGCATGGAAGTGGCGCCCACCAGTCCGGCCGACGTCGAACAGCACTATGTGCTGCGGCTGCTGGTGGAGCCGCCGACGATCTCGGGCATCATCGACCAGCTCACCGAGGACGACCTGGCACGGATGACCGAGGACCTGGAAGCGATGGAGGCGGCCCGCCACCGCATCCGCGACTTCCAGGAGGCGCACCACCGCTTCCACCAGAACGCGCTGCGCCGCTACCCGAAGGCCCTGGCCGAGCTCACCGAGTCGCTGACCCTGAAGATCTACCGCCACCAGCGCCTCTATCTGTCGCATCCGCACACCCCCGAGCACTTCACCAGCGTCGACCGCCGGTTCCTGGAGGCCGTCCGCGACCGCGACACCGAACTCGCCCGCCAGATCCTGGAGTTCCACCTCATCGACGCCGCGCTCGGCCTGGTCCTGGACAGCGACCCGGACCACCGCTTCGACGCGCTGCTCGTCGCGACCAGAGGGCTCGGCATCGAGCTGGGCACCACCTCCGACAACCGGGTGGACCGCCCCGCACCGCTGGGCTGGCGGCGCCTCGGTGCGTACGCCGACCTCGAACTGCACACGTCCAACCTGCGCATGCTGCGCACCGAAGGAGACAGCTCATGACCGCGACCCGGGTCGGCCTCATCGTGCCGAGCTCGAACACCACGATGGAGACGGAGATCCCCGCGATGCTCCGGGCCCGCGAGGAGATACGCCCCGAGCGGTTCACCTTCCACTCGTCCCGTATGCGGATGCAGCAGGTGACTCCGGAACAGCTGCGGGACATGGACGACCAGTCGCTGCGCTGCGCCCGCGAACTCGCGGACGCCGAGGTCGACGTCATGGCCTACGCCTGCCTCGTCGCGATCATGGCGCGGGCCACGGGCTACCACCGCGAGAGCCAGCGGCGCCTGGCCGAGATCGCGGAGGGCACCCCCGTCGTCTCGTCCGCGGGCGCGCTGGTGGAGGGTCTCGAGCACCTCGGCGCGAAGAAGATCTCGGTGATCGCGCCGTACATGAAGCCGCTCACCCAGACCGTCTGCAACTACATCGAGGCCGAGGGCGTGGAGGTCCACGACTCGATCAGCCTGGAGGTCCCGGACAACCTGGAGGTCGGCCGCCTGGACCCGGCGCAGCTCGTCGACATCGCCGCCAAGGTCGACACCTCCGGCGTGGACGCCCTGGTGCTCAGCGCGTGCGTGCAGATGCCCTCGCTGCCGGTGGTCGAGCAGATCCAGAACGCCTTCGACATCCCGGTGGTGACCGCCTCCGTGGCCACGGTCTGGAAGACCCTGCGGGAACTCGGACTCGAGCCGGTCGTGCCGCGCGCGGGGTGGCTGCTGGCCGATCGCGGCTGACCTTCTTTTGAACGCTGCTAGTGCATGCATTTCTGCATGCATCAGCAGCGAGGGGGGACCCCGGCGCGGGCAGGCGCCGCATTCGCACCAACCGCACGAGCCCGGACCCCTTCCGCCCCGACCCGGTCGGAGCGGTCCGGAACCGCTGAGGAACCGAACCAGGAGATGGATGCCATGGCACTGCACACCCTGTTCCGCCCCGGCCGTATCGGCTCGCTCGAACTGAAGAACCGCGTCATCAAGTCGCCCCAGACCACCGCCCTGGCCAACCAGGACGGCACGGTCACGCAGCGGCTGGTCAACCACTACAAGCGGCTCGCCGAGGGCGGCCCCGGCCTGATCATCGTCGAGTACAGCTACGTCGACGACGACGCCAGCAAGTCCATCCACGCCCAGCTCGGGATCTCCCGCCGCGAGCACATCCCGGGCCTCGGCTGGCTCGTCGACGAGGTCCACGCCGCGGGCGCGAAGATCGGCATCCAGCTCGAGCACTGCGGCCGGCAGAAGTTCCTCGGCACGCAGCCGATCAAGACCGCGTCGGACGTCTCCTGGGACTACGTCGAGTCCCAGTACGGCGAGCGGCCCCAGGTCCTGACCGAGGAGGAGATCCAGGGAGTCGTCGCGGCCTTCGCGGACGCCGCCGAGCGCGCCTGGCTGGCCCGGTTCGACCTGGTCGAGGTGCACGCGGGCCACGGCTATCTGCTGACCAACTTCCTGTCCCCGCACACCAACAAGCGCACCGACCGCTACGGCGGGTCCTTCGAGAACCGCGCCCGGCTGACCCTGGAGGTCGTCGCCGCCATCCGGGAACGCGTCCCGCGCGACTTCCCGCTCAGCGTCCGCCTCTCGGTCACCGACTACGAGGCCGACGGCATCCCGATCGAGGAGACCATCCGGCTGGCGCAGCTCCTCGAGGCGGCGGGCGTGGACGTCATCCACGGCTCCGGTGGCCACCACGCGCTGATGGAGTACGAGGTCAGCCCCTGGTACATGCCGCGCGCCGTGCACCGCTGGGGCTGGGAGAAGATCAAGCCCGAGGTGACGATCCCGGTCATCGGCTCCGGTTCCCTGGTCACTCCCGAGGTCGCGGCCGACGTACTGGAGACCGGCGCCGACTTCGTCTCCCTCGGCCGGGCGATGCTGGCCGACCCGGACTGGACCCGCAAGGCCCAGGAGGGACGGCTGCTGGACATCGTCCCGTGTATCCGCTGCAACGACGGCTGTCTCGACCGGGGCCTCAACGCGGGCCGCAGCACCGGCTGCACGGTCAACCCGTCGATGGGCGAGGAGTACCGCCACCCCGTCGAACCGGCGGCCGTCCGCCGCCGTGTCGCGGTGGCCGGCGGCGGTCCCGCCGGGCTGCGCGCCGCCGCCGTGCTCGCCGACCGGGGCCACGACGTGACGCTCTACGAGCCCGGGGAGCTCGGCGGCGCCCTGGTGCCCGCGACCCGCTCGCCGTACAAGCAGGACCTGGCGGCACTTCGGGACCACCTCATCCACCAGGTGCGTTCCCGCCCCGTGGAGATCATCGCCGAGCGCGCCGATGCCAAGACGCTCGCGGCCGGCGGCTTCGATCTGGTGTACGTGGCCACGGGGGCCGTTCCGCGCACACTCCAGGGCGTAAGCCTGGCCCGGGACGTCGCGGATGCGAAGGACGTCGCCTCGCCGGTCGTGGTCGTCGGCGGCGGGATGACCGGAGCGGACACCGCGTTGTGGCTGGCCGACGCCGGACACGAGGTCACGCTGGTCGAGGCAGGGTCTGCGATCCTCGGCAACCGCGAGGTGTTCACCGACGCGGGGGTGCTGCCGAAGATCCTCGCCGAGAAGGGGGTTTCGGTCCTCACCGACACCGAGGTGACGGGCTCCGGCGAGGACGGTGTCCGTACCGCGGACGGCCGGGTCATACCCGCCGCCACCGTCCTGGCGGCCATCGGCAACGACAGCGGCTCCGAGCTCGCGAGCGCGCTGCGCGAGGCCGCCCCCGAGCTGGAGGTCATCGCGCTCGGCAGCGCCGCGCGCAACGGCCGGGTCTTCGACGCCCTGCACGGGGCGTTCTTCGAGGCACGTCGCGCGTGATCTTTCGCTGGGTGCCGCCCCGCAGACGGGGCGGCGCCCGGGACGGGGTTCCATAAGGAAACGCAAACAAGGAGGTCAGTCATGGGTGCACTGGACGGGCAGGTCGTGGTGTTCACCGGCGCCGGATCCGGCATCGGACGGGCGGTCGTCACCCGCTATGTCGCGGAGGGCGCCCGCGTGGTGGCCGTGGATGTGTCCGACACCGTCGAGCAGCTGGCCAAGGAACTCGGGGACGCCGTCGTCCCGGTGGTCACGGACGTACGGTCCTGGGAGGGCAACGTCCGGGCGGCCGCCGCGGCCAGGGAGACGTGGGGGCGCATCGACGTCTTCGTCGGCAACGCCGGCATCACGGACGCCGCCCGGCCCCTGGAGGAGATTCCCGGCGAGCGGCTCACCGACGCCTTCTCCGAACTGTTCGGGGTGAACGTCCTCGCCCCGATGCTGGGCGTACGGGCCGTGGTCGACGACCTCGTGCAGTCCCGCGGAAGCATCATCCTGACCGGCTCGTTCGCCAGCTCCAACGCCGCGGGCGGCGGTGTGCTGTACACCGCGTCCAAGCACGCGGTGCAGGGACTCGTCCGGCAGCTCGCGTACGAACTCGCCCCGGACGTCCGGGTCAACGGTGTGGCACCGGGTGTGGCGCCGACCCGGCTGCGCGGAACGGCCTCCCTCGGGCAGACGGCCTCCGACTCGGTCCTCGACGGCACCCGCGAGGTGCTGCCACTGCAGGAGGTCCCGGACGTCGACGCGTACAGCGGCCTCTTCACCCTGCTCGCGTCGCCGTCGCAGTCGGCCGCGATGACCGGGACCATGGTCACCGCCGACAGCGGACTGTCGATCCGGGGGCTGGCGCGGCCCGGCGGCCGGGTGGTCCAGAACTAGCCCCTGACACCCCCGGCGGTCAGCCCTCCGACGATGAACCGCTGGAAGATCGCGAAGATGCACACCACCGGGACGCTGACGAGCGTCGCGGTGGCCATCAGCGGCCCCCACGAGGTGCCGTACTGGCCGACGAACGTGTTGAGCAGGACCGTGACGGGCTGGACGTCGGGCCGGTCGGCGAGGGTCAGGCCGAAGACGAACTCGCCCCAGGCGAGCAGGAAGGAGAGCCCGGCCACCGCCACCAGGCCGGGCACCATCACCGGCAGGACGACGTGCCGCACCACGCCGGGCAGGCCGCACCCGTCGACCAGGGCGGCCTCCTCCAACTCGACGGGGACGCCGCGCAGGACGGGCCGGAGCACGATCACCGCGAAGGGCAGGGTCAGGGAACCGGTCCCCCTCGGTCAGCCGCTGAGTGGCGTCGGCCAGCTCGTCCCACGTGGTCGGGGGCCCCACTCCGGCGGACTCGAGCATCCTCGTGTTGTAGTAGAGCGCCAGGCAGTTGCTGTTGTTGGGGATTCCCAGGGTCTTCCCGCCGACCTGGCAGCCGGCCCAGGGACCGCGGTAGTACGCGCTCTCCTGGCCCCACTCCCGCACCCTGCCGGTGAGGTCGGCAAGAAGTCCGCCGCCGCCCAGCGAGTTCATCGCGACGTTGTCGACGATGGCGATGTCCGGGAGATCGCCGGAGACCGCGCCCAGGGTGAGGGCGTTGTCGAGGTCCGCGAAGGGGATGGCCCTGCGCTGGATCTTCACGCCGGGAATGCTCGCCTCGATGTCCTCGATCAGGGCCCGCATGCCGGGCTGGAAGTGCTCCCCGGTGAAGTAGTCCCACCAGGTCAGCGTCGCCGGGCCCGGCTCCTTCGAGCCGCAGGAGGCCAGCGCGCCGCCCAGGCCGATGGCCGCCGCTCCCGCTCCGACGGCACGCAGGAAGCCGCGACGGTCGACGGTGTACGACGTGGTCCACTCCCGGTCGTACGACATGCTCCACTCCCCGTCCGGGTCGGGCTCGGTGCCGGAAATCGCGTCAGAAATCGCGTCACAAATCAAAATCCAGGTCGAGGTCCCCTCCGGTCGCGGTGCTGCACGGACCGGTGCTGGCCCGAAGGGAGATCAGGGGCTTCAGCAGGACGTGGCGGGGGCGTGAGCCGGGTGATCTAAGGCGTTCGATCATCAGGTCGACGCCGGTCCGGCTCATCTCCCCGGCGGGTATCTCGGCCGCGGTGAGCTGCGGTGTGACCTGCTCGGCCCAGGGGCTGGCCGCCACGCCGACGACCGAGAAGTCGCGCGGCACGGCGCGGCCGTGACGCGTCAGCCCCCGGTACACGCCCACCAGCGCCGCCTCGTTCATGGTGACCAGCGACGTGGTCTCCGGGTCGTCCTGCAGGATGCGCTCCAGGACCGCCTCGCCCGACGCGACGTCGTCGCCGCAGAGGTACGCGCGTGCGGTGATCCCCAGCTTGGCCATGGCCTCGGTGTAGCCCTCGAGTCCGAGGTGCGCGAACCCGTATCCGCTCTCGAAGAGCTGCTCGGACCGGTTGACGAACGCGATGTTGCGGTGGCCGAGGTCGGCCAGGTGCTGGACGCAGCCCGCAGCCAGGCCAGCGAAGTCCAGATCGACCCAACTGGCCTCCTCCGTCCCGCGGTTCCGCCCGATCGCGACGAACGGGAAGGACGCCTTGGCGAGGTGGTCGACCCGGTCGTCCTCCTGCCGGATCTCCATGACGATCACGCCGTCAACGCGTCGCTCGCCCACCATCCGCCGGAACGAGGGATCGCTCTCCGTACCGCTGGGCGAGAGCAGCAGGTCGTAGCCGTACTTCGCGGCGGCCTCGGCGACCCCGCCGATGAAGGCGAGCTGCTGTCCGGTGTAGTTGCCGGCCGGCCCCGCGGGCGGATAGAGGAGCCCGAGCGTGTGTGTCGCGCCCCCGGCCTCGCGGGGGGCGCCTCCACTCGCGTCCGCCCCGGATTCCGCCGGGTCGCCCGTGTGCCGCGGGTCCGGTTCCATGGTCAGCCGACCGGCAGGGGCTGCTCGGCCCAGATGGTCTTGCCCGTGGGGGTCTGGCGGGTGCCCCAGCCCTGGGTGAGCTGGGCGACCATGTGCAGTCCCCGGCCGCCCTCGTCGTAGACACGGGCGCGGCGGAGGTGCGGAGCCGTGTTGCTGGCGTCGGAGACCTCGCAGATCAGGGTCCGGTCGCGGATCAGCCGCAGGCCGATGGGGACGGCCCCGTACCGGATGGCGTTGGTGACCAGCTCGCTCACCACCAGCTCGGTGACGAACGCGCACTCCTCGAGACCCCACACGGCGAGCTGACGGGCGGTCTGCGCCCGGGCGTCGGCGACGATCGCGGGGTCGGCGGGCAGGGCCCACGCCGCGACCTGGTCGGCGTGGAGCGCACGGGTACGGGCGAGGAGCAGGGCCACGTCGTCGGAGGGACTGTCGGGGAGCATGGCCTTGAGCACCGCGTCGCAGTGGACCTCGAGCGACGGCACGGGCGATGACAGCGCCTTGCAGAGCCTGTTGATGCCGCGGCCGACGTCGAAGTCGCGGGCCTCGATCAGACCGTCGGTGTAGAAGGCGAGCAGACTGCCTTCGGGCAGCTCCACCTCGGTGGCCTCGAAGGGCAGTCCGCCGACGCCCAGCAGCGGGCCGGGGGAGAGCTCGACGACGCTGACCGTGCCGTCGGGGAGCAGCACGGCGGGCGGGGGATGGCCGGCGCTGGCGAGGGTGCAGATTCGGGAGACCGGGTCGTAGACGGCGTACAGGCAGGTGGCGCCGATTTCTCCGGCGTCCGGGACGCCCGCGGGGTCCCCGTCGCAGTCCGAGGTGAGGTGCGCGACCAGGTCGTCGAGGTGGGTCAGCAGCTCGTCCGGGGGCAGGTCGACGTCGGCGAGGGTGCGCACCGCCGTACGGAGGCGCCCCATGGTGGCGGAGGCATGGATGCCGTGGCCGACCACGTCGCCGACGACGAGCGCCACCCGGGTGCCGGACAGCGGAACGACGTCGAACCAGTCGCCGCCCACACCGGCGTGGGAGCCGGCCGGCAGATAGCGGGACGCGACCTGGACGGCCGCCTGCCGGGGCAGCCCCTGGGGCAGCAGGCTGCGTTGCAGCGTGAGGGCGTTGGTGTGCTCGCGGGTGAAGCGGCGTGCGTTGTCCACGCTGACGGCGGCCCGCGCGGAGAGTTCCTCGGCGAGGATCAGGTCGTCCGGCTCGAAGCGGTCCGACGACCTGCCCCGCGCGAAGACGGCGACGCCGAGCATCAATCCGCGGGCCCTCAGCGGAGCCGCCATGATCGAGTGGAAGCCGTACCCGCTGACGCTGGCGCTCCTGGCCTTGTGCTGCGCGATCCACCGGGTGAAGTCGGGATCGTCCGCACCACTGAGCAGCGGCTCCCCGGTCGCGAGGCAGCGGGCGGGTGGTGAGTACGACGGGTAGGTGTCGACCTCGCCGAGCGGGATCGCGGCCTCGGGAACGCCCTCGGCCGACGACTGGTGCGCGACGCGGCGCAGCACCACGGCCGAGTCGACGGATCCGGTGGTCGGCTCCTCGCCCTTGAGTACGGAGTCGAGCAGATCCACGCTGACGAAGTCGGCGAGCCCGGGCACGGCCAGGTCGGCGAGCTCCTGGGCGGTGCGCACCACGTCCAGGGTGGTGCCGATGTGGGTGCCCGCCTCGTTCAGCAGGGCCAGCCGCTGCCGGGCCCAGTGCTCCTCGCTGCTGTCGAACGTGGCGGTGCCGACCCCGCACACCCGGCCCGACGCGGGATCCCTGATGGGCCACATCTCGCTGATCCACGCGTGCCGGCGCGAGGAGGACGGGCCTTGCGTGTAGCTCTCGTAGCGCAGCGGCACCCCGTACTCGGCGACCCGGCGGACGTGCGTCAGGAACCCCTCGTCCGCGCGGTCCGCCTCCAGGGCGTCCAGGGTCGGCGGTCGGCGCAGCACGCGCTTCCACGGCCCTCCTGCTCGTCCGCCTGTTTCGTCGTGCGGGGGCGGGGCGCCGTCCCTGCCGGACGCGACCGCGTTGAGCCGTCGCCGGTGCGACTCCCTGCTGAAGGTGGACATGGCAACGGACGACTGCGTGAACGACCACTCCAGCAGCCTCAGTTCGTCTTCCGGTACGGGTGACTCGGATGCGGCCGTCACCACGAACTCCCGGGCCCGGCCGTCGGAGTCAAGGGACGGTGAGGCGTGCAGCCGGAGATCGAGTTGGCGGCCGTCCCGGTGCCGGAGGGCCGCAACGCCGCTCCACTCCTGAGAGCCCGTCAGGGAGTACCCGGTCGCGCTCGACGGCGCGGCGGCGGCGAGCAGGTCGGCCGCGGGGCGCCCCACGGCCTCGTGGGCGCGCCAGCCCAGCAGTCGCTGAGCCCCCTCGCTCCAGCCCGTCACGATCCCGTGCAGGCCGACGGTGGCCGTCGCACCGGCCGAGCGCACAACGTGACCCGGATCCCGGTCGGAGACGGCCTTTCCGCTGTTCATCGTCGTTCAACCCGCACCCGTCGTGCTGCCCATAGGCCCAGCGTGCACGCTAGGAAAATTTAGGACAAGTTGGACTCGCGCGGGTGTAGCCGAGAGGCTGCAGGCCTCTCGGGTGACGGCCCGCGACCTCATCCTGGCCGGTGCCCGGGCCGCCTCCTCGCGGGGTTGACGCGCGTCGACAACGCCGCCACTCTCTGCTCCGTACATCTGTCTCGGTATGCGTCTCACGTCGTTCCCGACATCCGTCTCGGTATGGAGGCCCCGTGCTCCGGCGAACCGTAAGACTTCTCCTCTCTGTTGTCATGATCATGGCTGGCGTCCTGGCCGGGACGGTGGCGACCACCGGCACCGCACACGCGGACGGCTGCTACACCTGGTCCCGAACCCTCTCCGAGGGCACGTCCGGCGCCGACGTCACCCAGCTGCAGATCCGCCTCGGCGGCTACGCCGGATACGGCGCGGTGCTCGCGACCGACGGGGACTTCGGCCCGGCCACCAAGGCCGCGGTGACCCGCTTCCAGCAGGCATACGGGCTGTCCGCCGACGGCGTCGCAGGGTCCCAGACGTTCAACCAGCTCTACGCCCTCCAGGACGACGACTGCACGCCCGTCCACTTCTCGTACAGCGAGCTGAACGACTGCAACAGCGACTGGTCCGGCGGCGCCGTCAGCGCGGCCACCGCGAAGTCCAACGCCCTGCGCACGATGTGGAAGCTGGAGGCGCTGCGGCACGCCCTCGGCGACCAGCCGATCACCGTCACCAGCGGCTTCCGCTCCTACTCCTGCAACAGCGCCGTGGGCGGCGCGTCCGACAGCCGACACCTCTACGGCGACGCCGCCGATCTCGCCGCCGGCCCGCACTCCCTGTGCACCCTCGCGCAGCGCGCCCGCTACCACGGCTTCCGCGGCATCCTCGGCCCCGGCTACCCCGGACACAGCGACCACACGCACGTCGACTACCGGGCGAGCCAGTACTGGTCCGCGTCCAGCTGCGGGATCTGACGGCGCAACGCGAACGAAGGGGAGTACCCGTCAGACGTCGGCCGGCAGCGTCTGCTCCGCCCAGATCGTCTTGCCGCCGTACGTCTGGCGGGTGCCCCACGCCTGCGTCAGCTGCGCCACCAGGAGCAGGCCGCGGCCGCCCTCGTCGTAGGCGCGGGCGCGGCGCAGATGCGGGCTGGTGGTGCTGGCGTCGGAGACCTCGCAAATGAGGCTGCGGTCGTGGATCAGCCGGAGCCGGATGGGCGGCGCGGCGTGCCGGATCGCGTTGGTGACCAGCTCGCTGACCACCAGTTCGGTGACGAACACCGCCTCGTCAAGGCCCCAGTCGGCCAGCTGCCGGCAGGCGAGCTTACGGGCCTCGGCGACCGCGGCCGGGTCCGCCGGCACGTCCCAGGTGGCGACCTGGTTCGCGTCCAGGGAGCGGGTACGGGCGAGCAGCAGCGCCACGTCGTCGACGGGACGGCCCGGGAGCAGGGCCTGGATCACGGCGTCACAGGTGCTCTCCAGGGACGCGGCCGGATGGGCCAGCACCTCGCGCAGCGCGGCGATGCCCTCGTCGACGTCCCGGCCGCGGACCTCGATGAGACCGTCCGTGTACAGCGCCAGGAGGCTCCCTTCGGGGAGCTCCAGTTCGACGGCCTCGAAGGGCAGGCCGCCCAGGCCGAGCGGCGGGCCGGCGGGAATGTCGAGGATC
This sequence comes from Streptomyces sp. NPDC002896, assembly GCF_040295225.1. Taxonomy (NCBI): domain Bacteria; kingdom Bacillati; phylum Actinomycetota; class Actinomycetes; order Kitasatosporales; family Streptomycetaceae; genus Streptomyces; species Streptomyces sp. NPDC002896. The sequence goes on from NZ_JBEOVA010000005.1 coordinate 417,731, forward strand.
CCCACCGCACCGTCGGGCGTCGCCAGCGCAGGTGCGGGATGGGCGGCGCGGGCCATGGCGCAGCGGCGGGAGACCGGGTCGTAGACGGCGTACAGACAGCTCGCGCCGATCACGCCGCTGTCGCCGCTGCTGACCGATGAGCCGTCGCCTTCGCCGGCGATGCGGTTGATCAGGTCGTCCACGTGGGTCAGCAGCTCGTCGGGCGGGAGATCGACGTCGGCGAGGGTGCGTACGGCTGTGCGCAGGCGGGCCATGGTGGCCGAGGCCTGGATGCCGTGGCCGACGACATCGCCGACGACCAGGGCCACCCGGGCCCCGGACAGCGGGATCACGTCGAACCAGTCACCGCCGACGCCGCTCTGTCCGCTGGCCGGCAGATAGCGGGATGCGACCTCGACGGCGGCCTGCCGGGGTAGTCGCTGGGGCAGAAGGCTGCTCTGCAGGGTGAGGGACGTGCTGCGCTCGGTCGCATAGCGGCGGGCGTTGTCGATGCACACGGCCGCCCTGGCGGTGATCTCCTCGGCCAGCAGCAGATCATCCGTCTCGAACGGCTCGGGACGCCGGTGGCGCGAGAAGGTGGCCACTCCGAGGGTGATGCCGCGCGCCTGCATCGGGACTGCCAGCACCGAGTGGAAGCCGTACCGTCTCACCCGCTCGGCCCGGTCCCCGTCCCCGCTCTCCCATCGGGCCACGGCTGCGGGGGTCACCTCGCGGATCAGCGGCCGGCCGACGGCCAGGCACTCGGCCGCGGGCGACCCGTCCGGGTAGGCGGCCAAGGCGCCGATCTCGACAACGGCCTCCGGGCAGCCGGGCAGGACCGACTGGCAGGCGACACGGCGCAGCGTGACGGTGCCGGACAGCGGGCCGCTACGCGGGTCCTGACTTCCTTCGACGGCGGGCAGTAGGTCGACCGTGGCGAAGTCCGCCAGGGCGGGGACGGCGACGTCGGCGAGCTCCTGCGCGGTGCGGGCGAGGTCCAGCGTGCTGCCGATGCGGATGCTCGCGTCGTTGAGCAGGACCAGCCGCTGCCGGGCCAGATGCTGTTCGGTGATGTCGTGCGCCGAGAGCAGCACCCCCTGGGTCACTCCGCTGGCGTCCCGTACAGGGATGAGGGAAGTCGCCCAGACGCTCACGCGGTCATGGCCGGCCAGGCCTTGGGAGACCTGGAGATGCTGTTGCTCGCCGGTCTCCAGCGCCCGGCGCATGCATTCTTCGGTCAGTTCGGCCTGCGGGTCGGCCACGATCTCCGGCAGGCGCAGGCCGCGCATCGCGTCCTCGGACAGGCCCATCACCCGCTCCATGTCCGCGTTCGCCCGCCGCAGCCGCAGTCCGGTGTCGTAGAGGGCCAGCGTGCACGGGGATTGGGTGAACCCCCACATCACCAGGGCGTCGTCCCCGGGAGACCGCGACGGGCCGGCGGACGGGCCGGCGGACGGGGCGAGGGCGGACACCAGGAACCACTCGCCGTCCGGGTTGTCCTGCCCCTCGGCCGGGGGCTGTTGCGGGTGCTGTAGTCGGTTCTCGGCCGGGGGCTGTTGCGGGTGCTGTGCTCGGTCCTCGACTGCGTCCTGCCCCGGGTGCTGTGCTCCGTTCCCGTCCGAGGCTCGTTGCGGGCGCCGCGCTCGGTTCTCGGCCGGGTCCTGTTCCAGGCGCCGTGCCCGATCCTCATCCGCGTCCTGTTCCAGGTGGTACGCCTGGTTTGGCCCCGACCCCGGGTCGAACGCCCGTTCCTGCTCCCGGTCCTGATCCCGGTTCAGCTTCCGTCGGTGCGCCAGCAGAGCCACTTCGAGGCGGCGGCCGTCCCGGTGCCGCAGCACCGCCGTACCGCTCCACCGCCGCAGACCCGCCAGGGCCCGGGGCATCCCGGCGGGCGGATCCTCCGCCAGCAGCAGGGCCGCAGGCCGTCCGACGACCTCGGAGGGCTCGTATCCGAGCAGCCGCCGGGCGCCCTCGCTCCAACCCGTCACGAGCCCCTGCGGATCCACGGTGGCCCTGGCCGTGGCCGATTCGTCGACGGGCTCCTCGCGCCATACCGGTCTCTCGTCGCGCCCGGCGGTTCCAGATCCCGTCATGGCCCTCATCCCGCTTCCGCCCGCGCCACGCCCTCGGTCTCTCCACCATCGACCGCCCGGCCGGGCCAGGGCAACAGACGGCCGGAAGTTGTGGCACTCGGCCCTGCGGACAGTCCTCCCGACGGGCGGTCACTTCGCGTCCGCGTAGCACTCGACCACCGCCGTCGTGAACGGAAAGCGGACCGGTGTCTCGCCGAACGCGATGCGGCCCGCCAGCTCCGCTGCCTCCCGTATCGCCGCCGTCACGGCCTCGGTCTCCTCCGCCGGGCAGTGCACGATCACCTCGTCGTGCTGGAAGAAGACGAGCTCGGCCGCCAGGCCGACGCAACTGCGGCGGAGCGCCGCGAGCATCAGCAGGGCCCAGTCGGCGGCGCTGCCCTGGACGACGAAGTTGCGGGCGAAACGGCCCCGGGCGCGGGTGTTCGTGGATGCGTAACCCGGGGTGAAGTCCAGGTCCCCCGACCCCTGGGCGCTTCCGGTGCCCCATGCGCCCCCGCCGCCCTCCTCGACAGGATCGTCCTGAGGGATGCCGGCCTCCTCCGTCGCGTCGCCCGAGCCCACCGCCGGGGGACAGGTCCGGCCCAGCCAGGTGCGGACGAGACGGCCCTCCTCGCCAGCGCGGGCGGCCTCGTCGACGTACGCGACGGCCTTCGGGAAGCGTCGGCGCAGCGCTGCGAGGTTCTTCAGGCCGTCGCCGGACGTCTGACCGTAGATCGCGCCCAGTACGGCGATCTTGGCCTTGGCGCGGTCGCCGGAGAACGCCCGGTCCGACACCGCCTGGTAGAGGTCCGTGGCGCGGCCCGCCACCTCCATCAGGCCGGGGTCGCGGGAGATCGCGGCCAGAACGCGCGGCTCCATCTGGTCGGCGTCGGCGACGACCAGCCGCCAGCCGGGGTCGGCGACCACCGCGCGCCGGATCACCTTGGGGATCTGCAGCGCTCCGCCGCCGTTGGTCACCCAGCGCCCGGTGACCGTCCCGCCCGGCAGGTACTCGGGCCGGAACCGGCCGGCCCGCACCCAGTCCTGCAGCCACGACCAGCCGTGGGCCACCCAGATCCGGTACAGCTTCTTGTACTCGATCAGCGGCCGCACGGCCGGGTGGTCGATGGACTCGAGCTCCCAGCGGCGGGTCGACCGCACCTTGATCCCCGCCTGCGCGAACGCCTTCACCACGTCCGCGGGCAGATCGGGACGGACCCTGCGGCCGAAGGCGGCCGACACCTCGTCCGCGAGCTCCGCCAGCCGCCGGGGCTCACCGCCGCCCGCATAGCGCTCGCCGAGCAGCTCGTGCAGCACCTCGCGGTGCACGTCCGCCCGCCACGGCAGTCCGGCCTCGTTCATCTCGGCAGCGACCAGCATCCCGGCCGACTCGGCCGCCGTCAGCAGCCGCATCCGGTCCGGGCGCGCGGTCGCGTCGTGGCGGCGCTGCTGGTCGGCGTACACCTCGATGAGCGCGTCCAGCGGTATGTCCTTCGGCCGCGGCTCGAAGAGCGGCGACGGGGAGCCGGGCGGCTCGGCGGCCCGCTGCGGGGGGTCCGGCGGTACGGGACCGCCGCGCAGCCTGGCCCAGGCGGCCGCCGCCGAGCGGGGTTCGCCGAGCCGGCCCGCATGGCCGAGGAGCAGCATCTCGGCGTCCTCGATGTCGTAGCAGCGGTCCACGCGGACGCCCGCGGCGAGCAGCCTCGGATAGATCTCGGCGGTCGACCGCCAGACCCAGCGGGTCACGCCCGGACGGGAACGCACGGACTCGGCGAGGTCGGGCTCCCGGCGCACGGGCCCGGTGGGCAGCCCGCCGGGACCGAGGGCGGCGAGCTCGGCCCCGCCGTCCTCGGTCGGGGCCAGGACCCACCGTTCGGTCATGTCCGCGAGTCTCGCAGCAGGCACTGACAATCCCCGTCGGCGCCGTCCGTCCCCCTCTGGACCCGCGGATGTCCAGGACCCTCCCTTACGCTGGCGGAATGAGCTGGCTCCGGGCGCTGACGGAGACCGCCCGTGCGGGGCTGAAGATCGAACGGACGCGTCTCGAACCCCTTGTCGCGCTCCGCGGCGCCGCCGGGCTCGCGATCGTGATCGCGGTGAGCGTGTGGGCCGTCGGGCCCGTCGCCGCTGTGAGCTCAGCGTTCGGTGCGTTCCAGGCAGCCATCGCCACGTTCCAGCGCAGCTGGCGCCCGCGCCCCGAACTCGCCCTCGCCTCCGGGACGAGCCTCGCCGTCACCACGTTCCTCGGCTACCTCACCATCTCCCGTCCGGTCCTGTTCCTGGCCCTGCTCGCCCTGTGGGCCTTCCTCGCTGGGCTGACCTGGGCCGCGGGCCCGACCATCGGCCTTATCGCCTCGTCGAACGTCGCGATGATGCTGGTCACCGTCACGCTTCCGACATCGGTCGCCCAGGCTGCGGGCCACGGCCTGATCATGATCATCGGAGGCATGGTGCAGGCGGCTCTGATCGTGCTGTTCCCGATACGGAGATGGGGCGCCCACCGCGACGCGCTCGCCGACGCACTGGCCGGCGAGGCCGACTACGCCCGGCGGCTCCGCCACGACCCGGTCGCGCCGTTCGACCCGGAACCGCTGATGGAGGCCCGCAACGCGGCCGCCGTCACCCGCCGCCAGGCCCGCACCCGCCCCGCCGAGCTGCACGGGACCCGCGGCCTCGCGGAACGCATCCGTCCGGTGCTCGCGTCCCTCGCCGACCCGGCGGTCGGCGTCCCCGAGGAGGGCCCCGAACGGGCCCGGGTACGCGAACTGCTCGGCGCCTCGGGCGCGATCCTGGACGCCGCGGCCCACGCCATCCGGCACGGCGAACCCGTCGACCTCCCGCCCGCCGCGGCCGCCGCCTTCAGGACCCCGGACACGTCCGCCATCCTCTCGGGCCCCGCCAAGCGCGCCGCCACCCGGCTGGCGGCGCTCCTGGAAGACGTGGTCGAAACAGCAGGCGCGTCCCGCACCCCCGTGTCCCTGGCGGCGCCGCCGGACATGGCGGGCGCCGCACCTCCCGACGCGGGGGCCGCCGCAGCCCCGGACGCGGGCGAAGGGACCTCGGGGGCGTGGACGGAGTCGCAGGGACTGGGGACGTCTGGTGCTGCTGAGGGCTCGGCGGGTGCGGCGGCTATGGCGAGTTCCGACGGCGCGCAGGCCGCTTCCGGGGCGCGGATGGCGTCGGCGGAACCGGGAGCGTCCGATTCGGCAACGGCTCCGGCGACCCGCGCCGCTCCGGTCCCGGCTTCCCCGGCGGTCGGCGCTCCGCCGGGTCCAGGCCCGCAACATCACGGCGCCCGTCCCGCCGCCGCGGGTCCCGAAGACACCGGCACCGAAGGCACCGATACCGAAGGCACCGATACCGAAGTCACCGTCATCAAAGACGCCGACCCAGAAGGCGCCAGAGCCGAACGCGCCCACCCCGACGGCACCCACTCCGACACCCGCCCGATCGTCCTCGTCCGGCCCACCCTCCTCGGCCTCGTCCCGGAGGCCGTGAAGTCCGTGCGCAAGGAGATCCGCCGCGGCTCCCCGGTGCTGCGCCACGCGCTGCGCGTGACCGTGGTGGCCTGCGTCGGCTATCTGATCGGTGAGGCGCTGCCGCTCGGCCACGGCTACTGGGCCCCTCTGACGTCCGTCATGATCATGCGCCCGGACTTCTCGCAGACGTACTCCCGAGCGGTCGGCCGTCTTGCCGGGACCCTCGTCGGCGTCGCCGTGGCCACGGCGATCGTGCAGCTCACGGACCTGGGGCCGTATCTCTCGGGCGCACTCGCCGTCGTCTGCGCAGGCCTGATGTACCTGCTGATGCGCAGCGGCCAGGTCGCAGCGCAGGCGTGCGTCGCCGCGTACGTCGTCTTCCTGCTCGGCATGGGTGGCGAGGAGTGGACCCAGACGGTGCCCGAGCGCGTGCTGCTGACCCTCATCGGCGGAATCCTGGCGATGCTCTCGTACGCCGTCTATCCGGCCTGGGAGACCCCGCGGCTGCGCACGCGGCTCGCCGACTGGCTGCTGCAGAACGGCCGCTATGCCGCCGCGGTCGTCGGCAGCTACGCCGCCCCCGCGGGCCGCACCTCCTCGGACGTACGGGAGGCCCTGCTTGCGGCCCGCGATGCCCGTATCGGCTGGCATCAGGCCTCCGCGCGGGCCAGAACCGAACCGGTACGCCACCGCGGGCTGTCCCGCGCGGCGGCCGACGACGCCGCGGAGGCCCTGGCCCAGATGGCGCGCGTCGCGATGCTGATGGAGGCCCACCTCCCCGAACGCGGCACTACGCCCGTGCCCGCCGCCGCCCGTCTCGCCGAGGCCCTGCGCACGTCGACGGAGCAGGGCGCCAAGGCGGTACGCGAACGCCGCGTACCCAAGTGGGACGCCGTCCGTGCCGTGCTCGACGAGTGGGACGGGGAGGGCGTCCCCGACCGGGTCGTACGCAGGGGAGCCGGCCTGCTCCTGGGGACCCTCGACGAACTCTCCGACGCCCTCGACACGTCCGCGCCCCCCATGTCGCTCGACGGGACGGGCACGAGGGCCACGGGGACAGAGGGGACAGCGGGGACAGAAGCGGACACCGGGATCGGTACGGGCGGCGGGTCCCGCGGGCCCGGGATTGCAGACGGGCCGCGGAACCCGGAAGGCCCCGCAGCGCGCTGAGGCTCCCGGTCCGCCTGTGGCTTCGCCCCGCCTGAGGTTTTCGGCTGCCGCGAGGGGTCCGGGAATGAGGACGGGCCGCGGAACCCCGAGGGCCCCGCAGCCTGCTGAGGCTTCCGGTCCGCCTGAGGTTTTCGGCCGCCGGTGCGACTCGGTGCCACACGAGTCCGGTCTGCCCGCCGCTCGGGAGCGCCGCGAGCGGTCGGGGCGGCTGGGCGGCTGATGGGGTGTCGCGGAAGCCTTCGGGACGAGAGCGACGCCGTCGGGCGCCGGGGAGCCGCCGGGCGCCGGGAGCGACGCCGATGGGCGTCGGCGATGCCGTCAGGACGCCGGGTGCGATGCCATCGGGCGCCGACGGGCGTCGCGACGCCGGGAGCGACGTCGCCGGGCGTCGGCGATGCCGTCAGGACCCCGGGAGCGATGCCGTCGGCAGTCCCGTCGGCAGCTTCCCGCCCTCGGCCTTCTGGTAGGTCTCCTCTCCGAGGCCCTCCCAGTCGACCTTCAGCGTCGTGTCGCTGACGGAATCGACCATGCCCTCGCTGCGGTCGTTGCCGCCGCCCCTGCACTTGAGCGCGATCATCTGCATGCCCGCCTGCTCCCCGGCCGTGCCGTGGCACACGGTCCCGCCGGTCACGAAGAGGCCCGCCTGCTTGCCGTCGATCACCAGTACGACGGCCTTGCCGCCGGTGGTGGCCAGCCAGCTGCCCTCCAGACTCCCGCCGGACGCCCCCGAACCGCCACCGCTGCTGCCGCCGGAGTCCGGTGACGCGGACGCGGACGCGGAGGAGCCGCTGTCCGAGCTCTTGTCCGTGCCGCCGTCGTCACCTCCGCCGCTGCTGCAACCGGTCAGAACGAGCGCTGCCGCGACTCCGGCCGCGGCTGCGGCGACCCGCACCCGAGGCCGCCCGAGCGCGGCGGACGCAGTAGAGGCGGCGGTGATCACTGGTCTCCCCCTGTGGCACTGGTACGGCAGCGGTATGGCACTGGTGTTTGCTCAGCAGACCGCAGCAAGCTACCAGGGACCGCCGCGGCCGCTACCAGGACGACTTGCGCACCTCCGGCAGGAATCCGGCATGCGCCTGCTCGCGCAGGTTCCCCTGCTCGGGCGAAGCCGAGAGCTTGGGGGAGGGTGGGCACAACCCACGGCGTACGGTGCCGCGCGTACGGCCTGGGCACACCTTCGCGCGGCGCACCCGAACGCCCCGCGGAACAAGAAGCCCCCCACACACGTCTCTACGGTGTACGGGACGCGCAGGCCGGGGGCGGAAGCCCCCGTTCCCGCATGCAATGTGGACAAGAGGGCAGACGCGCCGCAGCTGTAACCGTAAGACCACCCGTCGTGCACGTGCATCTGCCCATGCATCGGCACGTGAACAGAGCTATGATCCCGAACAGTTGACCGCTGTCATCAGCCCAGCCACACGGGAGCGATCTGTGCACGACGTGTACAACGGCATGGCGGCCACAGAGCTTCACGGGGTGGCCTGGCAGAAGAGCCGGCACAGCAACTCACAGGGATCATGCGTGGAGTTTGCGAAACTGCCGGGCGGCGACGTCGCCGTACGCAACTCGCGGTTCCCCGACGGCCCCGCGCTCATCTACACGCGCGCAGAGATAGAGGCAATGCTGCTGGGGATCAAGGATGGCGAGTTCGACCATCTGATTGGGGGCAACTGACCGCAATCAGCGAGCAACTGTTCGTAACGACGCGCGTAGACAAACGACAAGCGAAAACCGTCGGGCAGAACTAGTCGGTCGGCAGGCGGAACAGCGCCCAGACCACCTTGCCGTTCAGCGCGCCGGCGAGCGGATGCCAGCCCCAGCTGTCGGCGAACGACTCCACCAGCAGCAGGCCGCGCCCCGACTCGGCGGCGCAGTCCTCCTCCGTCTCGCGAGCGACGGGGTTCTGGCGGCTGGGATCGCGCACCGCGCACACCAGGCGCGAGGTCCAGTGCATGAGGTGCAGCCGCACGGGCGCCTCTTCGTCCCGCGGGGTGTCCGATGGCAGTGCGTGCCGCAGCGCGTTGGTGACGAGTTCGGAGACGACCAGTGCGACGTCGTCGAATCTTTCCGACAGGTTCCACTGGGTGAGTGTTCGACCGGTGAACTGCCGCGCCTCGCGCACCGCTTCGTAGCGGGCGGGCAACGCGCAGGACGCTGCAGTGGAGACGGCTGCGGGGTCTATCGGGGGAAGCCCCTGCCTTAACGGCTCGAGCATGGTCGATCCATTCATCCCCATGCGAGGCACTCCCGGGATTCGCGGTCGCGGCGATACTGCGGTGGTGCGAGACCATGGTTCCGAATGCGTTCGGCAGATGCAAGGGCAGATGCACGTGCACGCGCCGGAGTTGAGCGTTCTGGTACCGCTTCTTACGGATTTCTTCCTCCGTCTACTTCTGTCACTCCTCGAAAGGCTTTCCATTTCTGTAACCGGACGAGTACGGGCTGGTGCGTTTTAGTGGCAGACTTCGGCCTCTGGAGACGTTGGGAAGGGTGACGAAGTGACCGCAGGCGAGTCATGGGGGTCCCCCCAGGCGTTGAGTCCTGGGGGAGGCTCCGTGGTGCGGCGCATCCTCCTGGGTTCACAGCTCAGGCGGCTGCGGGAAGCGCGCGGCGTCACGCGCGAGAAGGCCGGTTATTCGATCCGTGCGTCCGAATCGAAGATCAGCCGCATGGAGTTGGGGCGCGTGAGCTTCAAGGCGAGGGACGTGGAGGATCTGCTGACGCTGTACGGCGTCACGGACGAGGCCGAGCGCGGTGCGCTGCTCTCCCTGGCGAAGGAGGCCAACGTCGCGGGCTGGTGGCACAGTTACTCGGACGTGCTCCCCGGCTGGTTCCAGACATACGTGGGACTTGAAGGTGCCGCATCCCTCATCCGTGTCTACGAGGTCCAGTTCGTGCACGGCCTGCTGCAGACCGAGGCGTATGCGCACGCGGTCGTCGAGCGCGGTATGGGGGAGGGGGCGAGCCCGGCCGACATCGAGCGGCGCGTCGCGCTGCGCCTGGAGCGCCAGAAACTGCTCGTCTCCGAACGCGCCCCGGACTTCCACGTCGTACTGGACGAGGCTGCCCTGCGCCGGCCCTACGGGAACAGGGACATCATGCGCGGGCAGCTCCAGCATCTGATCGAGGTGTCCGAGCGGCCGAACGTCAAGCTCCAGGTGATGCCCTTCAGCTTCGGCGGGCACTCCGGCGAGAGCGGTGCCTTCACCGTGCTCAGCTTCCCCGAGTCCGATCTGTCCGACGTCGTCTATCTCGAACAACTCACCAGCGCGCTGTACCTGGACAAGCGGGAAGACGTCACACAGTACGCAAAAGCCATGGACCGGCTGCAGGGCGAGAGTCCGGATCCGGCCCAATCGCGGGACGTTCTCCGAGGGCTACTCCAACTCATATAAGACACAAGTACGATGACGTCTCATCAGGCGTCGCCTCTCGCAGTTGGGGATCGCATGTCCTTCTTCACCGACCTGGCCCACCAGTACATCGACGGCGAGTGGCGGACCGGCAGCGGCTCGTGGGACATCATCGACTTCAATCCGTACAACGGTGAGAAGCTCGCCGCGCTGACGGTCGCGACCGTTTCCGAGGTCGACGAGGCCTTCCGCGCCGCGGCGCGGGCCCAGAAGTCCTGGGAGCAGGCGGGCCCCTACGACAGACGGCAGGTGCTGGAGCGGGCGCTGCGGATCACCGAGGCCCGTGAGGACGAGATCGTCGAGGCCATCGTCGAGGAGCTCGGCGGGACCTGGACCAAGGCGCGGTACGAGGTGCATCTCGCCAAGGAGTTCATCCGCGAGGCGGTGCACATCTCGATGTGGCCCGAGGCGCAGATCGTGCCCTCGCCCATCCCCGGCAAGGAGAGCCGCGTCTTCCGGCAGCCCGCCGGTGTCGTGACGGTGATCAGCCCCTTCAACTTCCCGTTCCTGATCACGCTCAAGTCGGTCGCGCCCGCGCTGGCACTGGGCAACGCCGTCGTCGTCAAGCCCAACCAGAACACGCCCGTCGTCGGCGGCGGGCTCATCGCGCGGATCTTCGAGGACGCGGGCCTGCCGGCCGGGCTGCTGAACGTCATCGTCACCGACATAGCCGAGATCGGCGACGCCCTCATCGAGCATCCGCTCGCGAAGGTCATCTCGTTCGCCGGCTCTGACCGCGTGGGGCGGCACATCGCCTCCGTGGCGGCCGGCCATCTCAAGCGCGCCGTCCTGCAGATGAGCGGGAACAGCGCGCTGGTGGTCCTCGACGACGCGGATATCGACTACGCCGTGGATGCCGCGGTCTTCAGTCGGTACGTGTACCAGGGGCAGGTCTGCATGGCCGCCAACCGCATCCTGGTCGACCGCTCCGTTGAGCAGGAGTTCACGGAGAAGTTCACCGCCCGGGTCAAGGCGCTGAAGACCGGCGACCCGCGCGATCCCGACACCCATATCGGCCCGCTCATCAACGCCTTCCAGGCGGACGCGCTCACCACCCTGGTCGACCAGGCGCTCGCCGACGGCGCCACGGCGCTCGTACGCGGGCGGACCATGGGCAACCTGGTGGAGCCGACCGTCCTCACCGGCCTGCCGGCGGACTCGCCCGTGCTGCGGCAGGAGATCTTCGGCCCGGTGGCCCTCCTCGTCCCGTTCGACGGCGAGGAGGAGGCGATACGTATCGCCAACGACACGCCGTACGGGCTCAGCGGCGCCGTGCACGCCGCCGACATCGAGCGTGCGGTGCGCTTCGCACGCCGCATCGAGAGCGGCATGGTGCACGTCAACGACGGCACGGTGCACGACGATCCGCTGGTCGCCTTCGGAGGCGAGAAGGACTCGGGCCTCGGGCGGCTGAACGGCGAGTCCACGGTGGACGCCTTCACCACGAAGAGGTGGATCTCGGTGCAGCACGGGCGGAGCGAGTTCCCGCTCTGAGTTTCCCGCGGCTCCGCCGCGCAGTTGCGGACCGAACCTGACCGCAAGGGTTCCTAACGTCGTACGTACCGAAAGCGGCAACGCACCGACGAAAGGCAGCCCGATCATGGTCACTCACGTTTCCGCAGAGGCACATGGCGACGAGCGCGGAGCGTTGCTCGGCTTCCTGGAGGAGGCGCGCGGCGGCATCCGGCGGGCGCTGCTCGGCCTGACCGAGGAGCAGGCGGCGAAGAAACCCAGCGCGAGCGAGCTGTCGCTATCCGGGCTGCTCAAGCACGTGGCCGAGGTCGAGCAGGGCTGGGTGGCCCGGGCCAAGGGCGAGGAGCCGCCGGTCAGGCGGACCGAGGAGAACTGGCACGAGTGCTTCCAGCTCATCGGCGAGGAGACCGTCGAGCAGCAGCTCGCGCACTGGGCGGAGATCGCCGGGCAGACCGAGGAGTTCATCCGCGCGGTGCCCAGCCTGAACGACACCTTCGCGCTGCCGGACCAGCCGTGGTTCCCCAAGGAGCGCGTCTCGATGCGCTGGCTGCTGCTCCGGCTGATCAGCGAGATGGACCGGCATGCCGGGCACGCCGACATCATCCGTGAGTCGCTCGACGGCAGGACGGCCTTCGAGCTGGTGGCCATGGAGCAGGGCTACGCTGGTCAAAGTTGACCAGCATGCAGGTGAGGGGCGTGGGATGTCGGCGATCCGGTTGCTGGTGCTCGGTGCGGTCCGCCAGCACGGACGGGCCCATGGGTACCAGGTGCGCAACGACCTCGAGTACTGGGGCGCCCACGAGTGGTCGAACGCCAAGCCGGGTTCGATCTACCACGCCCTCAAGCAGATGGCCAAGCAGGGCCTGCTGCACGCCCACGAGATCGCGCCCTCCACGGCCGGCGGCCCGCCGCGCACCGAGTACGAGGTCACCGACAAGGGCAACCAGGAGTACTTCAAGCTGCTGCGCGAGTCCCTGACGGCGTACGACCAGAAGCCGGACGTCCTGTCGGCCGCTCTCGGGTGCATGGTCGACCTGGAACGCGAGGAGGCGCTCGAACTCCTCGAGGAGCGGGTGCGCGGCATAGGGGAGTGGCGCGCGGCCGTCACCGAGTACTACACCCCGGCGGACGGGCCCGAACAGCTAGGCCACATCGGCGAGATCATGAACTTCTGGGTGTACTCGGCGGACCGCGGAGCCGAGTGGACACGGGGCCTGATCGACCGCATCAAGGGCGGGGCGTACACGTTCGCGGGCGAGGGCGAGCCGTTCGTGGGGGTGCTGGCGGAGGGGGAGAAGAACCCGTACGCGACCGGGGTGCCGCACAGGGGCGACCAGGAGTAACCGATGGGTGGCTTGAGGCCGGTCCGCTGACCGGCGGCCTCAGTGGTGGAACGCGATGGCCGCCTCCCGGTCGTGCGTCAACGGGTGCGGCTGGCACCGCAGTTCCGGCAGGAGCCGCTCCAGATCCTCCACCAGGAGCGTCGCGAGGTCCGACGAGAAGCCGTTGCGCACCACGATCCGCAGCACGGAGAGGTCCTCCCGCTTGGCGGGGAAGGTGTAGGCGGGCACCAGCCAGCCGTGCTCGCGCAGCCGCCGGGACACGTCGAAGACGTCGTACGCGGTGACGTCCGGCGCCGTCGTGAACGCGAACACGGGCAGCTGGTCGCCGCGGGTGAGCAGTTGGAAGTCGCCCAGGGCCTGGATACGTTCGGCGAGGGACCGGGCGACGTCCCGGGCGGTCTGCTGGACGGCCCGGTATCCCTCGCGGCCGAGCCGGAGCAGTGTGTAGTACTGCGCGACGACCTGGGCGCCGGGCCGGGAGAAGTTCAGGGCGAAGGTGGGCATGTCGCCGCCCAGATAGTTGACCCGGAAGACCAGCTCCTCGGGCAGCTCGGCGTCCGACCGCCACAGCGCCCAGCCGACACCCGGATAGACGAGCCCGTACTTGTGGCCCGACGTGTTGATGGACGACACCCGCGGCAGCCGGAAGTCCCAGACCAGGTCGGTGTCGAGGAACGGTGCGAACATTGCGCCCGATGCGCCGTCGACATGCACGGGGATGTCCAGGCCGGTGCGCTCCTGCAGACCGTCCAGGGCCGCGCAGAGCTCCGCCACGGGTTCGTACGATCCGTCGAAGGTGGAGCCCAGGACGGCGACCACGCCGATGGTGTTCTCGTCGCACAGCTCCGTGGCGGCCTGGGGGTCGAGGTGGTAGCGGTTGCCCTCCATGGGCACCGTCCGGGGCTCGACCTCCCAGAAGGTGCAGAACTTGCCCCAGCACACCTGCACGTTGATGCCCATGACGAGGTTCGGCCGGGCCTCCCGGGACGGATAGCGGTCGGCGTTGCGGTTCGCCCAGCGGCGTTTGAGCGCCATACCGGCGAGCATGCAGGCCTCGCTCGAGCCGGTGGTCGAACAGCCGATGGCAGCGGACGGGTCGGGCGCGTTCCACAGATCGGCGAGCATCGCCACACAGCGCCGCTCCAGCTCGGCCGTGCGCGGATACTCGTCCTTGTCGATCATGTTCTTGTCCCGGCACTCGCCCATCAGCGCCCCGGCCTGCGGCTCCATCCAGGTGGTGACGAAGGTGGCCAGGTTGAGCCGGGAGTTGCCGTCGAGCATCAGCTCGTCATGCACGAGCTGGTACGCGGTGTCGGGTGGCATCGGCCCGTCGGGGAGCCGGTGCGTGGGCGGGGCCAGCTCCCTGCCGCCGACCGGATTCGCCTCGCCGAAGAAGGGGTTGACGGACAGCGGTCGCTCGTCGGGCCTCGTGCCTTTGTGGAGGGGCATGGCTCTCCTCGCGGTGGGATGGTGCCCCCATCGCGAGGTTACGTAGGTATCGGGCGTGGCGCTCGGTGGGAGGTGCCGACGGGCCGGCAGTCGAGCCCGCGGTTCAGTCGTCGAGCCGAGGATGCGGCTTCGGGCTTGCACCTCACGTCGCGTGAGGACCCATCGTGGCGTGCGTACCGAGAAAGGAGCGGGAGCCGTGAGCTACTCCGTGGGACAGGTGGCCGCGTTCGCGAAGATCACCGTGCGCACCCTGCACCACTACGACGAGATCGGGCTGCTCGTACCGAGCGAGCGCAGCCATGCCGGCCACCGCCGGTACGGCGACGCGGACCTCGACCGGCTGCAGCAGATCCTCTTCTACCGGGAGCTCGGCTTTCCGCTCGACGAGGTCGCGGCCCTGCTCGACGACCCGGGCGCGGATCCGCGCGAGCACCTGCGGCGCCAGCACGAGCTGCTGACCGCCCGGATCGCCGAGCTGCAGAAGATGGCCGAGGCCGTGGAACACGCCATGGAGGCGAGGAAGTTGGGTATCAATCTCACGCCCGAAGAGAAGTTCGAGGTCTTCGGGGACAAGGACCCGGAGGCGTACGCGGAGGAGGCGGAGGCGCGCTGGGGTGGCACGGAGACGTACGCCGAATCCCAGCGGCGTGCCGCCCGCTACACGAAGGCCGACTGGAAGCGGATGCAGGACGAGGTCGCCGACTGGGCCGCGCGCTACGACGCCTTGATGGCGGAAGGGGAGCCGGCGTCGGGCGAGCGGGCCATGGACATGGCCGAGGAGCACCGGCAGCACATCACCAAGTGGTTCTACGAGTGCACCCTCGAGATCCACCAGGGTCTCGGCGAGATGTATGTCTCGGACGAGAGGTTCCGGGAGTTCTACGACTCCATGCGGCCGGGACTTGCCGTCCATCTGCGTGACGCGATCGTGGCCAACGTCACACGACGCCAGGCCTGACCTGGACGGATCAGGATCAGCGCCCGGGCACCGGACCGCTAGGGGACGAATGCGGCTGGGGCAGCCACAGGTTTGCCCCAGTTCGCGCACAGTGCATCCTGAGGAGGCCGGGGGAACCTGGCAGTGTCACCTTGCGTTGGTAACTTTGTGCGGCCAGGACCGCCCCTTTGCCCCTTCATGACCCCTCAGGAGCCCGGAACCGTGATGACGCTTGCGCTCGGACCAAGCTGGCTGGATCCGGACTACCTGCTCAACACCTTCGGCATCTGGGGCCTACTCCTCATCGTCTTCGCCGAGTCCGGCCTGCTCATCGGCTTCTTCCTGCCGGGCGACTCGCTGCTGTTCACCACCGGTCTGCTGATCACGTCCAAGCAGCTGGACTTCCCGCTGTGGGGGGCCATCGGCCTGATCTGCCTCGCCGCGATCCTCGGCGACCAGGCGGGCTACATGTTCGGCAAGAAGGTCGGCCCCGCGCTCTTCACCCGCCCGGACTCCCGCCTCTTCAAGCAGGAGAACGTGGTCAAGGCCCACGAGTTCTTCGAGAAGTACGGCCCCAAGTCCCTGGTCCTGGCCCGCTTCGTGCCCATCGTGCGCACGTTCACGCCGATCATCGCCGGCGTCAGCGGCATGCGGTACCGCTCGTTCCTCATCTTCAACGTCATCGGCGGCGTGCTCTGGGGCGCCGGCGTCACGCTGCTCGGCTCCTGGCTCGGCAACATCGACTTCGTCCACAAGAACATCGAGGCGATCCTGATCCTGATCGTCCTCATCTCGGTGGTCCCGATCATCATCGAGTTCCTGCGCGCTCGCGGCAAGGCCAAGAGGAGCGCCGCGGCGGACGCCGGGTCCGGCCGGGACGCGGTGGCTCCGACGGCCCAGCGCGGCCGCCACGCCAAGCGCTGACGCGCCTTTTTGCGCCTAAGCCGGCGCCGCTCTCGCGGACGTGGTTGCTCGCCGCCGTGGTTCCTCAATGGGTGGTTGATGTGATCCTGGGATCTCTGATGTGACCCCGGGGTCTCAGAAACCTCTGGTCCGCTTGGCCGCGCGGCGGCCCGCCGCCGTCGCGCCTGGCACCCGCAGGAACAGCCGGGAGATCTCCGACCCCAGGTTCACGCCGATTGCGATGGCCATCGCCAGCGCGGCCGCCTTGGTGAGCGAGACCATGCCCTTGTCGACGTTGTTCTGAGCGATCGCCAGCAGCCCGAAGTACGTGGCGGAACCGGGCAGCAGCGGCCCGATCGCGGCCGTGGTGTACGGCAGCGCGGACGCGAACCGGTAACGCGACAGGAGCTGGCCGAAGAGGCCCACCAGGCCCGCCGCGATCGCCGTCGACGCGACCGGCGAGAGGCCGCCCGCGTAGTGCAGCGCGCCGTAGACCACCCAGGCCACGCCGCCGTTCAGCGTCACCAGCAGCACGGTGGACCGTTCCTGCTGGAGCAGCACCGCGAAGGCCAGCGACAGCACCATCGACGCGGCGATCTGCCACACAGGCCGCTCGACGGTCAGCAGCGCCGCGTCCGGATTGAGCTTGGCGCCGAACTTCACGCCGAAGTAGAGCACCACCAGGACACCGGTGACGATGCCGACGAACAGGTACAGAACCTCCAGCAGCCGCGCGGACGCGGTGATGTAGTAGCCGGTCAGCCCGTCCTGCACGCCCGCAACGAGGGCGCGCCCCGGCAGCAGTGCGAAGAGCCCACCGGTGACCACCGCGGAGGCCGGTGCGGGGACGTGTGCGAGGGTCAGCGCGATGCCGATCGCGGCTGGCGGCATGGCGGCCACCACGAACTGGTAGAACTCCGGCAGCCCGCGCCCCGCGCACAGCCAGGCGAGCCGGTCGCCCAGCATCGCGCCGAGTGCCGCCGCCACGAACACGATGAAGCCGCCGCCGACCAGAACCGACGCGGCACCCGCGAGAAGCCCGCCGGCCGCGGTCAGCACCCAGCCCGGATAGGGGTGCCGGTTGCGGCGGATCTCCGCGAGGCGCCTGTAGGCCTCCTCCAGGGAGATCTCGGTCTCAGGGTCGCTGATGTCGTCGACCAGCTGGAAGACGGCCGCGAGCCGCGTGTAGTCGGTGCCCCGGCGGCGGACGATCCGCGACGCCGTCACCGGGTCGTCCACCAGCGAGGGCTGGTGCGTGATCGACAGCTGGGTGAACGTGACGGTCGGCTCGCACCGGTCCAGGCCGTAACTGCGGCAGACGGCGAACATCGCCGCCTCCACGTCCTCGGCGCCCTCACCGCCCGCGAGCAGCAGTTCGCCGATACGCAGGGTCAGGTCCAGCACACGCGGAACGGCCGGCCCGGAATCGTCGTCGTGCTTCTGCACGGGCTCCGGCGCCGGACGCTCGGCCACCGGCATGCGCAGCATCGTGCGCATCCGGTCCTGCCAAGGGGCCTCCTTGGTCAGCCTGACCATGGGGATGCCCGACGGCGGCGTGAACGTGGGGATGCTGTGCCGGGCGCTGTAGGCGCTGGGTGTGCTGAACGCCGAGCCCTCCGGCTCCTGCGTGGCCGGCGCGGCCAGCCCGTCCGGGATGGCGAACTCGGACGTCGTCTGCGACTCGTCCTCGGCCGCCGGTGCCTGGGACACCACGCCGATCGGCTGTGTGAAGGCGCTCCTCGCCTCGTCCGACTGCGGCTTGCGGTCCTCCGCCTCGGGGTGAGCCACGGACTGTTGCCCTCCTTTCCTCAATTGATGGTTGCTGTGGCAATACGCCCCAGTATGCGCAGGGGGAAGTGCACCATCCGACCGGCGCGAACGCACGAACGGGCCGCGCGGTCCCGAGCGGGATCACGCGGCCCGTTCAAAAAGGCCCGTTCAAGAACCGGGGGTCAGTGACCGCCCTGCTCCTTCAAGCGCTTGTAGGAACGCTCGATCTCGGCCTCGGCGTCCGCGCGGCCCACCCAGTTGGCGCCCTCGACGGACTTGCCGGGCTCCAGGTCCTTGTAGACCTCGAAGAAGTGCTGGATCTCCAGGCGGTCGAACTCCGACACGTGGTGGATGTCACGCAGGTGCTCCACGCGCGGGTCGTGCGCCGGGACGCACAGCAGCTTGTCGTCGCCGCCCGCCTCGTCCGTCATCCGGAACATGCCGATGGCGCGGCACTGGATGAGGCAGCCGGGGAAGGTCGGCTCGTCAAGGATGACCAGCGCGTCCAGCGGGTCGCCGTCCTCGCCGAGGGTGTTCTCGACGAAGCCGTAGTCCGCCGGGTAGCTGGTCGAGGTGAAGAGCCGACGGTCCAGGCGGATCCGACCGGTCTCGTGGTCCACCTCGTACTTGTTACGCGATCCCTTCGGAATCTCGATCGTGACGTCGAACTCCACCGGTGGCTCCTCCATGATCAGCACATACATGCACATACATCGGGTGGTGCTGCATCCTCCCGGGGCCGTATGTGTCAAACGGCTCCGCCACGGGCCCCGGACACCCGGCCGGACGTGTGGCCGGGCCTGCCGTGGTGCGGTCCCGCGGCAAGACGCAGTGATTAAGTGTCCCTCACGCAGTTGTGTGATCGCGAAAGGGGCTGGTGCTCGTGCCAGAGCTGACGGCTGGGCGGTTCGCGAGGCGGTGCGGGGTTCGGTTCGCGAAACTCGCAACCTGGCAGCTCACGGCAGGCGCGGCCGTGGTCGGCCTGGCCCTCGCGGCCGGCTCGGTTGCCGCGGCCGGTCCCTGGGACTCCGGCCAGCGTACGGCGGAGCGGGACCGGGCCGCCGCACTGGAGGACGGGGGTGGCGCAGATCACGGGAACCCCGCCTCCCGCAAGGACGCCGCGGACGGGACGGGCGGGACGGACGCGCGGGCCCGGAAGACACCGGCTGCCGCCCCGAGCGCGCCTTCCGTGCTCGCGGCCCTCGGAGCGTCCACGGGCTCCGCACAGGTCCCCGAGGAGCACGCACTCGCCAAGCTGCTCGACCCGCTGCTGGACAGCGGCTCCCTGGGCCCCCAGCGCACGGCCGCCGTCGTAGACGCCGCCACAGGGAAGCAGCTGTACGGCAAGGCGGCGGGCCAGGCGCTCACGCCCGCGTCGACCACCAAGATCGCGACGGCCGTGGCGGTGCTCACCGCGGCGGGCCCGGACCACCGCATCACGACGCGGGCGGTCATCGAGCCCGGCTCCGCAAAGGACGCGAAAGTCGTGCTGGTCGGCGGCGGCGACCCGACCCTCACCGCCCGCAAGGACGCGAAGGGCAACGCGAGCCTGCGCACCCTGGCCGACGACACGGCCCGCGCGCTCAAGGCCAAGGGCGTGGACGAGATCTCCCTCGGCTACGACACGTCGCTGTACTCGGGTCCGCTGGTACACCCCATCGGCCTCAACTCGAACATCGCGCCCGTCAGCGCGCTGATGACCGACGAGGGCCGCCTCGACGACTCGGCCAGCGGTCCGGCGCCGCGCAGCGGGGACCCGGCGGCGGATGCGGCACGTACGTTCGCGAACCTGCTGCGCGACCGCGGCATCAAGACCGAGACGACCGACCCGTCCTCGGCCAAGGCGACGGACCGCGCCGAGCAACTGGCCGCGGTGCAGTCCCCCACCCTCTCCGCGCTGGTCGAGCGGATGCTGACGAACAGCGACAACGACATCGCGGAGGCGCTGTCCCGGCAGGCGGCGCTCGCGACCGACGAGCCGGCGAGCTTCGACGGCGGGGCGAAGGCGATCGGCAAGCAGCTGAAGAAGCTGAAACTCCCCCTGACCGGCGCCCAGTTCGCCGACGGCAGCGGCCTGAACCGCGCCGACCGGCTCAGCGCAAGCCTGCTGACCGCCCTCCTCGCCCGCGCTGCCGACCCCGACCACCCGGAGCTCCGCCCGGTCCTGACCGGCCTGCCGGTCGCCGGCTTCACCGGCACGCTGCGCAATCGCTACGCCGATGCCGCAGACGCCCTCGGCACCGGCCTCGTACGCGCCAAAACCGGCACCCTGACCGGCGTGAACACCCTCGCCGGCACAGTGGCCGACACAGACGGCCGCCTCCTGGTCTTCGCCTTCATGACAACAGGCACGACGGACCCGCAGACGGCCCAGTCGACCCTGGACAGAGCAGCGTCGGCACTGGCGGGCTGCGGTTGCAGTTGACGGCTACTGCTGTGCCCACCCGTTCCGCTGGGCGGAACGGGTGGGCACAGCACCACGACATACGGTGCCGTCGACCCGGAGGTCCAGCCAAGGCTGGGAGCTCCAACAACCTCCGCAGCCGGACACGCTCACGTACCGTTGACGCATGACGAGCATCGGTGGCACCGAGATGGTCGACTGGAATCTCGCGGTGGCAACCGCGACCCGGCTCGTGCGGCCGGGCCCAGAGGTGACACGCGACGAGGCCCGAGCCGTCGTCGCGGAACTTCGCCGGCATGCCAAGGCATCGGAGGAGCACGTCCGGGGCTTCACCCGGCTGGCCACGGACGAGGCCCACGACACCCCCGTGCTCGTCGTCGACCGGCCCGGCTGGGTCCGGGCCAACGTCGCCGGGTTCCGGGAGATCCTCAAGCCCCTCCTCGACAAGATGCAGCAGCGCCGCGGCGGCGGCCCGGGCGGCGCGGTCCTCGGCGCCGTCGGCGGCAAGGTCACCGGCGTCGAGCTGGGCATGCTGCTGTCCTTCCTCGCCTCGCGGGTCCTCGGCCAGTACGAGACGTTCGCCCCGGCGACGCGCGAACTCCCGGCCGGCAGCAACGGCGGCGGCAGACTGCTGCTCGTGGCGCCGAACGTCGTCCACGTGGAGCGCGAGCTCGATGTGGACCCGCACGACTTCCGGCTCTGGGTGTGCCTGCACGAGGAGACACACCGCACCCAGTTCACGGCCGTGCCCTGGCTGCGCGACCACCTCGAGGGCGAGATCCAGTCGTTCCTGGCGGAGGCGGACGTCGACCCCATGACCGTCCTCGAACGCATCAGGGAGGCCGCGCAGTCGCTGGCCGGCGGCCGTCCGGAGGGCGAGGAGGAGGACGGCGGCCACTCCCTCGTCGAGCTGGTGCAGACCCCCGCCCAGCGGGAGATCCTCGCCCGGCTGACCGCCGTGATGTCGCTCCTAGAAGGCCACGCGGACTACGTGATGGACGGCGTCGGCCCGGCTGTCGTGCCGTCCGTGGGCGAGATCCGCGAGAAGTTCCAGCAGCGCCGCGCGCGAGGCGCATCCCGCCTCGACCAGGCGCTGCGCAAGCTGCTGGGCCTCGACGCGAAGCTGCGGCAATACAAGGACGGCGAGCGGTTCGTACGGACCGTCGTCGACGAGGTCGGCATGGACGGCTTCAACCGGATCTGGACCTCCCCCAACACGCTCCCCACCAAGTCGGAGATCGCCAAACCGGCTGACTGGGTCGCCCGGGTGCACCGCAAGGCGGAGTCGTGAGCCGGGGCGTGATGAGTGGGATGCCGCGACGGCTATGAACGCCCGTAATCACCCGTCCGAGGGACCGTGAGGCTTGAGAAGGCGTGCAATGCTCGGGTAACGGCTCGGCTCTGTCACCATCGAACCACTCTGAGTGACTGAACGGCCCGTGTGAGACGGGCAGCCAGTGCAGCCACTCGGTGACCGAGTGACAGATTCCGAGGCACACTCCCGAACTCCCGAAGGGAACCGGACATGGGTCCCCATCCTGCGGTCGCGGCGATACGCCTGGCGGTCCGCCGCGTCCTCCACGACGTCCTCATCGACCTCAGCGACCAACGCACTCCCGAGGCCCGCACCGAGCGCGCGCCAGGGCATGCGCTTGTGCTCGTGGCCTGCTCCGGCGGCGCCGACTCCATGGCGCTCGCCTCCGCCCTCGCCTTCGAAGCCCCCAAACTCGGCATCCGCGCCGGTGGCATCACCGTCGACCACGGTCTGCAGCCCGGCTCGGACCTCCGCGCTGCCGAAGTCGTCGCGCGGCTCACCGCCCTCGGCCTGGACCCCGTCGACTCCGTCGGCGTGTCGGTCGGCCGCGACGGCGGTCCCGAGGCTGCCGCCCGAGAGGCCCGGTACGCCGCGCTGGACGCCGCCGCAGAGCGCCACGGCGCCGCGGCGATCCTGCTCGGCCACACACGCGATGATCAAGCCGAAACCGTCCTCCTGGGCCTCGCCCGCGGCTCCGGCATCCGCTCCCTGTCCGGGATGGCCGCGGTCTCGGGGGCCGCCGGCCGTTACCGCCGCCCCTTCCTGCACCTCGACCGGCAGACCGCCCGCAAGGCCTGCCTGGTCCAGTCGCTGCCCGTCTGGGACGACCCGCACAACACCGACCCCGCGTACACGCGCTCGCGCCTGCGCCACGAAGGCCTGCCCGCCCTGGAGAAGGCGCTCGGCAAGGGCGTCGTGGAGGCCCTCGCCCGTACGGCCCAGCTCTCCCGCGACGACGCCGACGCCCTGGACGCCTGGGCCGCCGAGGCCGAGGCCTCCGTGCGCGACGCCGCCGGGCTGCTCGAGTGCGCCAAGCTCTACGCGCTGCCGCCCGCCGTACGCCGCCGCGTCCTGCGCCGCGCCGCCATCGCCGCGGGCTCCCCGGCCGGTTCGCTGTTCGCCCGCCACATCGAAGAAGTCGACCGGCTGATCACCGGCTGGCGCGGTCAGGGCGCCATCAATCTCCCCGGCCGGGTCGTCGCCCAGCGGCAGGGTGGCAGACTGGTGATTCGGCAAGGCTGACGAAGAGCCCCGGTCCGCCTGGTACGGCAGACGGCCGGGACGTCGGTTCGAACGACCGAAAGTGATGCGGGTGGACGCGAAAGACATGGGTGCGGACCTCAAGTCGGTGCTCATCACCAAGGAAGAGATCGACGCGAAGCTGGCAGAGCTGGCCGCGAAGATCGACGCGGAGTACGCGGGCAAGGACCTGCTGATCGTCGGTGTGCTCAAGGGCGCCGTGATGGTCATGGCCGACCTGGCCCGTGCGCTGTCCACCCCCGTCACCATGGACTGGATGGCCGTGTCGTCATACGGCGCGGGCACCCAGTCGTCCGGAGTCGTGCGGATCCTCAAGGACCTCGACACCGACATCAAGGGCAAGCACGTCCTCATCGTCGAGGACATCATCGACTCGGGGCTGACGCTGTCCTGGCTCATCTCCAACCTCGGCTCGCGCGAGCCGGCGTCGCTGAAGGTGTGCACGCTGCTGCGCAAGCCGGAGGCGGCGAAGGTCGCGATCGACGTCGAGTGGGTCGGCTTCGACATCCCCAACGAGTTCGTCATCGGGTACGGCCTGGACTACGCCGAGAAGTACCGCAACCTCCCGTTCGTCGGTACGCTCGCGCCCCACGTCTACGGCGGTGCCTGAGCGTTCTCGGGGTTCCTGAGCCGGTGGTCCGGGTGTGCCCGGGCCCACAGGACATTCGGGAACCACTGGGCGTTTCCCGCCGTTGGACGATGCGAGGGCGGTATCACCGGTCTTCCCCGCAGCGTCGGGTGACGATCCTGAGGTACCGTCCGAAGAACAGTCTTTATCAAACTCACTATGGCAGGAGGGACGGGGCGGCACCGCTCCGTATGGATGGACGTGAAGCGATACTTCCGTGGGCCGGTCATGTGGATCGTGCTGGCCGTCCTTGCCGTGGTCGTGTTGATGCAGGTCGTCGGCTCGTCCGGCGGCTACAAGACAGTGGACACCGGCCAGGTCGTCCAGGCCATCAACGACAACCGGGTGAAGCAGGCCAAGCTGACCACCGGTGACGAGCAGACCATCAAGGTCGAGCTCAAGGATGGCCAGAAGGTAGAGAACAGCAGCAAGATCCAGGCGAGCTACATCGGCGACCAGGGCGTCGACCTCGCCAAGGACCTGCAGGCCAAGTTCGAGGACAAGCAGATCCCCGACGGCTACACCGTCGCGCCGTCGAAGCAGAACCCGTTCCTCGGGATTCTGCTCTCGCTGCTGCCCTTCGTCCTCATCGTGGTCGTCTTCCTGTTCCTGATGAACCAGATGCAGGGCGGCGGCTCCCGGGTCATGAACTTCGGGAAGTCCAAGGCCAAGCTCATCACCAAGGACACCCCGAAGACGACGTTCTCCGACGTGGCGGGCTCGGACGAGGCCGTCGAGGAGCTCCAGGAGATCAAGGAGTTCCTGCAGGAGCCGGCGAAGTTCCAGGCAGTCGGCGCCAAGATCCCCAAGGGCGTGCTGCTGTACGGCCCGCCCGGAACCGGTAAGACGCTGCTCGCGCGCGCCGTCGCCGGTGAGGCCGGGGTCCCGTTCTACTCGATCTCCGGTTCCGACTTCGTCGAGATGTTCGTCGGTGTCGGTGCCTCCCGAGTGCGCGACCTCTTCGAGCAGGCCAAGGCGAACGCCCCGGCGATCGTCTTCGTCGACGAGATCGACGCCGTCGGCCGGCACCGCGGTGCGGGTCTCGGCGGCGGCCACGACGAGCGCGAGCAGACGCTGAACCAGCTGCTCGTCGAGATGGACGGCTTCGACGTGAAGGGCGGCGTCATCCTGATCGCCGCCACCAACCGGCCCGACATCCTCGACCCGGCGCTGCTGCGCCCGGGCCGCTTCGACCGGCAGATCGCCGTCGACCGCCCGGACATGCAGGGCCGTCTGGAGATCCTCAAGGTCCACCAGAAGGGCAAGCCGGTCGCCCCGGACGTCGACCTGTCGGCCGTCGCACGGCGTACGCCGGGCTTCACGGGCGCAGACCTGTCGAACGTGCTGAACGAAGCGGCGCTGCTCACCGCGCGCAGCGACAGGAAGCTGATCGACAACTCGATGCTGGACGAGGCGATCGACCGCGTCGTGGCGGGCCCGCAGAAGCGGACCCGGATCATGTCGGACAAGGAGAAGAAGATCACCGCGTACCACGAGGGCGGTCACGCCCTGGTCGCGGCGGCCTCACCGAACTCCGACCCGGTCCACAAGATCACGATCCTGTCCCGCGGCCGCGCACTGGGCTACACGATGGTCCTGCCGGACGAGGACAAGTACTCGACCACGCGCAACGAGATGCTCGATCAGCTTGCGTACATGCTGGGCGGGCGCGCGGCCGAGGAACTGGTCTTCCACGACCCGACCACGGGTGCGGCCAACGACATCGAGAAGGCGACCGCGACCGCGCGGGCCATGGTCACGCAGTACGGCATGACCGAGCGGCTCGGCGCGATCAAGTTCGGCGGCGACAACACCGAGCCGTTCCTGGGCCGCGAGATGTCGCACCCGCGGGACTACTCGGAAGAGGTCGCGGCGCTGGTCGACGAAGAGGTCAAGAAGCTCATCGAGAACGCGCACAACGAGGCCTGGGAGATCCTCGTCGAGAACCGCGACGTCCTCGACAACCTGGTTCTGGCGCTCCTTGAGAAGGAGACGCTGAACAAGGAGCAGATTGCCGAGATCTTCGCCCCCATCGTCAAGCGCCCGACCCGCCCCGCGTGGACCGGCTCCTCGCGGCGTACGCCCTCGACCCGTCCGCCGGTGCTCTCCCCGAAGGAGCTGTCGCTGACGAACGGTGCCAACGGCTCCACGCCCGCGGTGACGGCAGGCGCGGCCACGGAGGCGGCTCCCGTGTCGTCCACCGAGATCGCTTCGGCCCCGGAGGACCGCACCGACAGCTGATCATCGCGGTGGTCACGCAGGTCACAGCTGTACCGGAATGGATGCCGCGCCCCCCATGGTTCTAGCCTTGGGGGGCGCGGCATTGCCGTATGCCCGTACGCGACACCACAGGAACGAGGCACACATGACCGACCCCGTGACGCTGGACGGCGAGGGCGCCATCGGTGAGTTCGACGAGAAGCGCGCCGAGAACGCCGTACGGGAACTGCTGATCGCGGTCGGCGAGGACCCGGACCGGGAGGGCCTGCGCGACACGCCGGGACGCGTGGCACGGGCGTACAAGGAGATATTCGCCGGCCTGTGGCAGAAGCCCGAGGACGTCCTGACGACGACGTTCGACCTGGGGCATGACGAGATGGTCCTGGTGAAGGACATCGAGGTGCTCAGCTCCTGTGAGCACCATCTCGTCCCGTTCGTGGGGTTCGCTCACATCGGGTACATCCCGTCCACCGACGGCAAGATCACCGGGCTGTCGAAGCTGGCCCGGCTCGTGGACGTCTTCGCCCGCCGCCCGCAGGTGCAGGAGCGCCTGACCACGCAGATCGCCGACTCCCTGATGGACATCCTGGAGCCGCGCGGGGCGATCGTGGTGATCGAGTGCGAGCACATGTGCATGACCATGCGGGGTGTGCGGAAGCCCGGCGCCAAGACCATCACCTCGGCGGTCCGCGGCCAGCTGCGGGATCCGGCCACGCGCGCCGAGGCGATGAGCCTGATCATGGCGAAGTAAGGGCGCCCGGTTCCCCGGTGGCGGGTTACGTCGTCGGGGTCGCGCCCTGACCGGGGGTGTCCTCGTCCTCCGGGAGTTTGCACACGCGCTCCATGAAGAACGCGGCCGCGATCACGGCGATACCGGCGAGGACCGAGAAGCCCGCGTAGAGCGCCTGGTCGCGGCGGGCCGGGACGTCGAGGGACTCCAGCAGGAAGACGCCCGTTCCGCCGTACATCCCCGAGACGAGGGCCGCTACGAGCGCGCTGGCCTGGCCGAAGACGACGGCGCGGGCCGCCATCAGCGGGTCGACGCCCTTGGCGCCGGGGCGGCGCTCGCGCTGGGCGCGGAGCCGGTTGCGGATGGAGAGCGCCGTCGCCACCAGGACGACGGCGATCAGCGCCAGCACGATGGGCGCGGCCAGCGGAACCCGCGGCAGGGTGCCGACCGAGTCCCACAGCCGGGCTCCCGCCCAGGACAGCACCCCCGCCACCACGAAGAGGCCGGCCAGCACCCTGATGCGCAGCTGTTTCACGTCGTCCCTTCGTCGCCGCCGCCGGGCTTCGCCGCCCTCGGTGAAAGCATGGTCCGGTAGACCCTAACGACTATTCGGGCAGCCGGAGTTCCAGGTCGGCGCGCGGCGTGACACCCGCCCGGGTGACGCCGGCCAGCAGCTGTGCGACGGGGCCGCGGCCGGGCAGCTGGGCCTCCGGCTCGACGTCGTGCCACGGCGCGAGGACGAAGGCGCGCTCGTGGGCGCGCGGGTGGGGGAGCGTCAGCACCGGATCCTCGGAGACCACGTCGGCGTAGGCGACGATGTCCACGTCGATCGTGCGCGGGCCCCAGCGCTCGTCCCGTACGCGGTTGAAGGCCTCCTCGATCGCGTGTGCGCGCTCCAGGAGCGAGGAGGGCGGGAGGGTGGTCTTCACGACGACCACGGCGTTGAAGTACGCGGGCTGGCTGCCCGGCTCGACGCCCCAGGGCTCGGTCTCGTAGACGGGGGAGACGGCCTTGACGCGCATGCCCGGCGTGTCCTCCAGGGCGTCGATGGCGCCCTGCAGGGTCTCCAGGCGGTTGCCGAGGTTCGACCCCAGGGAGATCACGGCCTGTTTCGGGTTGCTCAGGGTCGTGTCGGCGGCGTCCACCTTCTCCACCACGGAGACGGGAACAGGCTGCACGGTCGGGTCGCTCTGCCCCCAGCTGACAAACGAAGTCATACTCGGCTCCGGGTGATCGTGACGGTCACGTCGTCGAAGGGCACGGTGATCGGGGCGTCCGGCTTGTGGACGCACACCTCGACCTCCTGGACCCCGTCGTGCTTCAGGCAGGTGCCCGCGATGCGCTCGGCCAGCGTCTCGATGAGATCGACCGGCTCGCCCTCGACGACGGCCACGACCTCCTCCGCCACGATGCCGTAGTGCACGGTCTTCGCCAGGTCGTCGTCGGCGGC
Source organism: Streptomyces sp. NPDC002896 (assembly GCF_040295225.1). Classification (NCBI taxonomy): domain Bacteria; kingdom Bacillati; phylum Actinomycetota; class Actinomycetes; order Kitasatosporales; family Streptomycetaceae; genus Streptomyces; species Streptomyces sp. NPDC002896. Next base: position 445,726 of record NZ_JBEOVA010000005.1, read on the forward strand.
GGCAGGCCGGGTGTCCAGCCCGAGCACCAGGTCCACGATGAAGACCTGGCCCTCCTCGCGCTCCTTAGGGAATACGCCGTGGTACCCGCGGGCCTTGAGGCCGCGCAGCGCGACACGATCCACGCGAATCACTCCTGCTCTCGTCGGACGGTTTTCATCTGGCGGATGGCGGACACGACCTGTCCCCGGGCCGGGACGAGCGGCCCCAGGAGCCATCCTGGCCACCTGAAGGACGCCCCGGACGACCGGGACGCCCATGGCCCGATCCGCCTCATCCGAGAGCGGTCGGCACACCAGCCACGGTCGAATCTACCCGTGAGCACCGACAGTCCCAGCGCGCGGACGGTGGGGACAGGCTGGTACAAGGGCCTTCCGGGCGGTTGGAGGCGCCCCCGACCGGGCTGGTAGCCGTCCATACCCCGGCCGACGTGATTCCAACCACTCCTCGTCCCTGCCTGGCCCCTACCCACTCAGGCGGAGGTCTCGTCGTCCTCGTCCCCGTCGGTTTCGGCCAGTACGGGCGAGGCGTGGTGGGACCAGAGTTTCCAGCCGTCGGATGTGCGGCGGAACACGTTCGTGGTGACCACGAGCTGGCCGACGAGCGGGCCGGGTTCGGGGCCGCCGTCCGGGGCGGGGGCGCCGCTGAGGATGTTCTCCGTACAGCTCACCAGCGCGGTGTCCCCGCTGACGGACACGTGCACATCCGTCAGGAAGAACTGGATGTACTCGGTGTTCGCCATGATCAGCGCGTACGACCTCAGGACCTCGCCGCGGCCCGTCAGCACCGGCCAGCCGGGATGCACGCAGGAGATCTCGGGGTGTGCGGACACCACGGCGTCCGCCATATCCGCGTGATCCGTGATCTCCGTGTCGTCGAGTGCGTCTGCCGTGACAGCGGGACCCGCTCCGTCCTCGGTGTCCGAGGCCGTCAGCCACAGGGCGGACAGCTCCTCGAAGTCGCCGCGCTCCATCGCCTCGTAGAAGGCGGTGTTGGCGCGTTCGACCTGCTCGACGTCGGTACGGGGGCCGGTCACCGGGCTCCTTCTACGGCCCGGGCGACGCGGACCGCGTCCGCGGTGGCCCGGACCTCGTGGACGCGCACCGCCCACGCGCCCTGGTGGGCGGCGATGGCCGAGACCGCGGCGGTGGCGGCGTCCCGCTCCCGGGCGGGCGGCGGGGCGCCGTCGGGGTCGGCCAGTACCTGGCCGAGGAACCGCTTGCGGGACGCGGCGACCAGCAGCGGATAGCCGAGCGCGCGCAGGCGGTCCAGGTGCGCGAGGAGCGCCAGATCGTGCTCGGTCCCCTTCGAGAAGCCCAGGCCCGGGTCGACGACGATGCGGTCCGGGGCGATGCCGCCCCCGATGGCGGCCTCCACGCGCGCGTGGAGCTCCGATACGACTTCGGAGACCACGTCGTCGTACGTGCCGGGGATGTTCCCGCCCTCCAGGAGCCCGCGCCAGTGCATGACCACGAAGGGGGCGCCGGCGTCGGCGACGACGGGGACCATCGCGGGGTCCGCGAGGCCGCCGCTGACGTCGTTGACGAGCGCGGCGCCGGCTGCAAGGGACTGCTCGGCCACGGAGGCGCGCATCGTGTCGACGGAGACCGTGACGCCCTCGGAGGCCAGGCCGCGGACGACGGGGATGACGCGGCGCAGCTCCTCCTCGGCGTCGACGCGGGTCGCGCCGGGGCGGGTGGACTCGCCGCCGACGTCGATGAGGTCCGCGCCCTGGGCGACGAGGTCGAGGCCGTGCTTGACGGCGGCCGTCGTGTCGAACCAGCGGCCGCCGTCCGAGAAGGAGTCGGGGGTCACATTGACGACGCCCATGACCGCGCAGCGGTCCCATGTGGGCAGACCGGTCACCTGGCCGCGGCTACGCAACGTACTCATGGCTTCCAGCCTAGGCCCGGGGGAGGTGTGCTGTGGTCCCCCACCTTTGCGCCTGCGGCGCGGCTTTCCGCCTGGGGCGGGGGCTTTCGGCGGCTCCGGGGCCGGTTCCCGCCCACTTGCTCTTTTTGCCCGCTTCTCCTAATGGGCCGCCCCCACCTTCTGCCCCCTCTCCACCGTCGCCGCCCCGTGCACGCACTGCCGCCGTGCCTGCGCGCCGATCCGTGAGAGCCGGGCCAGCCTCGGTGTCACGAAGCCCTCCGCCTGCAGCGCGGCGAAGCCGATGCGCGGCAGGTCGCGGGTGTTGCGGAACACCACGAACCTCGGCTCCCAGCGCGGCTGGAACTTCTCGTTGAACTTGTACAGCGATTCGATCTGGAACCAGCGCGAGAGGAAGACCAGCAGGCCGCGCCAGGCGCGCAGCACCGGGCCCGCGCCGAGCTTCTCGCCGCGTGAGAGGGCCGAGCGGAACATGGCGAAGTTCAGGGACATGCGCTCGATGCCGAACTTCGGGGCGGCCTGCAGCGCCGCCACGATGAGCAGTTCGTTCATTCCGGGGTCCGCGGCGCGGTCGCGGCGCATGAGGTCGAGCGAGACGCCGTCCACACCCCAGGGGACGAAGTGGAGTACGGCCTTGAGGTCGCCGTACGGCCCCGGCACGGCGTCGTCCCGCCCGTCTCCCGCCACCGCCCTGCCCGAGGCGCTTCGCGCCGCCCCTTCGACTCTGTGCGCCGTCGCGATCAGGCAGTCGCCGTCGGCCGCGTCGCCGAGGCGTCCGAGCGCCATGGAGAACCCGCGTTCGGTGTCGGTGCCGCGCCAGTCGTCGACGGCGCGCCGGACCCGGTCCAGCTCCTGTTCGCCGAGGTCACCGACGCGTCGTACGCGGGTCTCGTAACCGGCCCGCTCGATCCGCCTGACCATCTGGCGGACATTGCGCATCGCGCGCCCGGAGAGGGAGAAATCCGCGACGTCCACCACGGCCTCGTCGCCCAGTTCGAGCGCGTCCAGGCCGGTTTCGCGGGCCCACACCTCGCCACCGGTCTCGGAGCAGCCCATCACGGCGGGCGTCCAGGAGTGGATCTTGGCCTCGTCCATGAAGCGTTCGATCGCGCCCGGCCAGGCCTCGACGTCGCCGATCGGGTCGCCGCTGGCGAGCATGACGCCGGACACGACGCGGTAGCAGACGGCTGCCTTGCCACTGGGCGAGAAGACGACGCCCTTGTCGCGGCGGAGCGCGAAATGGCCGAGCGAGTCGCGGCCGCCGTGCCGGGCGAGCAGGTCGCGCAGCCGCGCCTCGTCGTCCGAGGTGAGCCGCGCGACCGGGTGTTCCGGGCGGAGCGCCAGGTAGATGGTGGTGATCGCGGTGATGAGGCCGAGGGCGCCGAGCGAGTACGCGACAGTCCATGACGTGGGCCCGGTGTAGTCGACGGGGCCTTCGAAGCCGAACAGCCCGTACAGGACGTGCTCGAGACGGGCCGCGAGGCTCGGGTTGCCGACCGTCTCGCCCGGGTGGACGCTGACGATGACCAGGCCGAGCCCGAGCGAACCGGCGCCCATGAGGACGAAGTTGGCGAGCGCGAGCCAGCGGCTGCGCGGGTCGGGCAGCGCCGCGAACTCGTCCCGGTGGCGCAGCAGCAGCGCCAGCAGCACGAGCGAGATCAGCACGCCCACCAGCGAGTGCCGATACAGGAACTGCGCCAGGGCGCCGGCCGGCAGCAGCCCCACGGCGGCCCGCCAGGCGCGCCGCTTGTGGCGCCGCAGTCCGTGGGCGAGGAGCAGCAGCAGGATGCCCGCGCTGAGCGAGAGTGCGGCGGCGAACGGGCCGAGCGCGCCGGGCAGCACCTCTGCAATGGCGTGCATCCGGCTGTGCCGGAAGCGCGGGAAGACGCCGGCCGCGACATCCACAAGGCCGACGAACGCACAGGCCCGGGCGACGATGGCAGGGACGGTGTCGGCGCGGGGGCCGCGCAGTATGCGTCGGGGTCCGGTGCGTCGGAGCCTGCCCGTGTCTCCGGGCGCCGAGTTTCCGCCGATCGTGCCGCCGTGCACGGTGCCGTCAGGGGTCATGCCCGATATTTCCCTATCTATCCTGAGCGGGCATCGTATCCCGTAGCCCTGCCAGCACCCTGAATCCGGACGACTCCGGGGACGTGAGGCCCGGAGCCAACCCGTGCCCGCGACGGTGCGTCCTCTATGACGGTGCATCGAGGGGACGAGTTCACCCACGGAAGGACAACAGGCGCTAAAGCAACGGCAAAGGTATGTAGGCACTCCATGGGACTTACGAGCGACAACGTGATGGCGCTGTCGGTACTGCTGGTGGTGGCGCTGTTCGGCGGCACCGTCTGGTGGTGGCCGCGACTGGCGAGACGCACCTGGCGGGCCGTCACGGGGCGTGTCGCGCTGCTGCTGGCCACACAGCTCGCGATCTTCGTCTCGGTCGGGCTCGCGGCCAACCGGGCGGGCGAGTTCTACGCGTCCTGGGCCGATCTTTTCGGCAGGGAGCAGGGTCAGGGGGTGGTCGTCGACCACACCGCTGCCGGTGTCGGCCCGGTCCGTGTGCTCGGCACACGGCGCGTGAACGTGCCCGGCGGCTCCCGGCCCGCCGTCGGCGGCCAGATCCAGAAGATCCGCATCGTGGGCGGCGAGTCGCACATCGCCGCTCCCGCGTACGTCTATCTGCCGCCCGAGTACTTCCAGCCGCGGTACCAGGACCGCAGGTTCCCCGCCGCCGTCGTCCTCACCGGCTACCCGGGCACCGCCGAGTCGCTCATCAAGAGCCTGCGCTATCCGCGGACGGCACACGAGCAGGCCGAGGACGGCCGGATGCGGCCGATGATCCTGGTGATGCTGCGGCCGACCGTGGCGCCTCCGCGGGACACCGAGTGCGTGGACGTGCCCGGCGGCCCGCACACCGAGACGTTCTTCGCCGATGACCTGCCGAACGCCGTCTCGGGGCACTACCGGGTCGGCAGGAAGCCCGGCGGCTGGGGCATCATCGGCGACTCCACGGGCGGCTACTGCGCGCTGAAGATCGCCATGCACCACCCCGACGTGTACGCCGCCGGGGCGGGCCTGTCCGCGCACTACCGGGCGCCGCTCGACGTCACCACGGGTGATCTCTTCAAGGGCGACGAGGGGTTGAAGAAGCGCGCCGACCTGATGTGGTGCCTCGACCACATGCCTGCACCCCGTACGTCCCTGCTGGTCACCACGAGCAGACAGGGAGAGGCCAACTACGCGGCCACCATGAGGTTCATCGACAAGGCGAGGTCGAGGCCGCCGACGCGGATCTCGTCGATCACCCTCGGAACAGGCGGCCACAACCTCAACACCTGGCGGCGTGAGATCCCGCCTGCGCTGGGGTGGCTGAGCGGACGGCTCGACGCGGACTGAGCAGGTTTCCGGACTCGGCTGCGACCGCTGAACCCGGGACGTGATCCTCCCGTTGACGATATCTGTGAGCGGGAGTTGGAGAAGGGTGCCGGCGACGTCGTCGTCGAATACGCCGCGATACTCCAGGAATTCCTCAACGCGTTCGCCGTGACCCGCGAATTCGGGAAGAAGCACGGCCTCGGGACGCTTTCGATCCGGGGAAGTCGGGTCTGAAGGTCAAGATCGCGGCCGGGGTGAATGCGAGATGCTGCCGTTCCCCGCCGGTGGTCAACGCGAAGGGTGCGGGTGGATGCGGATGGCTGCGGGTGCTGTGGGCGCTGCTGGTGGCTGCGGGTGGCAAGGAGAAAACCGGCGTACTGGGGGAGTTGACCGAAACACTCACCACGGCCGATATCCGGAGTCGACGGGGGTGATCAAGAGGTGATCATGAGCTGATCGAGAAGGGGGCGTGCAACGGGCGCCGTCGGCGACCAGGATTTTGCCTGCCGGGGCACCATCATTCGCCTACGCGCGGTAAGTTTCTGGCCATGCCACGTGGACGTCACCGCCATTCACCACCCCTGCACAGGCTGCTGCCACCCTCGACCATCGCGGGCGCCTCGCTCGTATGCGCCGCCGGCGCCTGGCTGTTCACGGAGCCCGTGGTGCTCCGCGGGCTGGCCGGGGCTGCCGCGGCGGTGGCCGTCCTGGGTTCGGTCGTCATGCGCCGCTGGGACCGGCTGGCGGGCAAACGTGTCGCGGAGCTGACCCGAGCGCGCAAGAGCGACGAGTGGCGTTACGAGGAGCGGACGGCCGAGCTCGAGTCCGACCTCGACGAGTCGCGCGAGCTGCGCATCAAGCTGGAGCACAAGCTGCGGGCGAAGCGCGCCGAACTGGCTGCGCTGCGCACGGAGCACGCGGCGCTGCTGCGGCGATACGCGAACGCGGAGACCGAGCGGGCCTCCGCGCTTGAGGGGCGGCGGCTGCTCGCCATAGAGGCGGCGACCCCGGCACGGGCGTTGCCGCCGGCGGACGGGCCCAGGGGAGCCGGCCTGGAGCCCGTCTCCGCGGCCCTTGCTCCTACGGTCCCCGCTCCTGCCGTCCCCGCTCCTGCCGTCCCCGCTCCTGCCGTCCCCGCTCTTACGGAGCCTGCGTCCCGTGAGTCCGCGTCCAACGAGTCCCCGTCCAACCACTCCGCCGACGCCGGGCCTGAGTCCACCGGGAGCGTCGCCGCGGCTTCCCGCCCTGAGGCTCCGAGCCCGGACCTCTTCCTGCGGGCCAACTCCGCGCTGGACCGCCTTGCGCGGGGCGGCAGGTCGGCGAACGCGGCGCCGGCGGAGCATGCGGCATCGGCGGAGCACGCGGCCGTGACCGAGTCCGCCTCCGCGGGGGAGAGTGCCTCCGCCGGGGAGGGCGGGTCACAGGGGAAGCCCATGGCGGCCGTCGAGCACACGCGGGCGGCCGCCACGCCCAAGGGCCACTATCTGGTGCCGACGGCAGCGGCGGTCGTACCGCCCGCGCCGGTGCGGCGCCGAGAGGTCGAGGGAAGCTTCGACTTCTTCGGTACCACCAAGAGCGCGGCACCGGCCGCACTCGAAGCGGTGCAGAACCAGGACCTGGCGGACGTCGTCGGCGAGGAGGCCCTCGCTCTCCACAAGGCGGAGGCCGAGGCCGACTTCAAGCCGGCGGCGGACACCGAACGGGCCGTCGGCCAGGTCATCGACCTGACCGAGCACGACGAGACGGAACAGATCGACGTGGCGGACCTGAGGTCGGCTCTGCAGGCCTGACGGCGGGCAGATGGCAGGCGGCGGGCGGCACTCGGCGGGCGGGCCGGCCGACGCGGCGCCGGCTCCGTAGGTCCGGCCCTCATGCCCGGCCCGCAAACCCGGCCCTCATGCCCGGCCCTCATGCCCGGCCCTCATGCCTTGCCCGCAAACCCGGCCCTCAGGCCATCCACCGGTCCGGGCGGGCCTCTCGGCGGCCCGTCCTTGAGCGGTCCGCCTGGGCGTGGAGGAGGCCCGCGGCCTCGGCGGCATCGCGGAGGCCGGCGGTCACCGTCTTGTTGGCGCCGGTGTCCACGTGGACGTCGGCCAGCGACCTGGCGCGCTGCCAGGGCCCCTGAGCAAGCCGTACGCTCTGCACCTTCGCGTGCGGCACCAGCGACAGGCTGCGGCGCAGCAGCCCGTGGCGCGAGGCGAACACCGCGTCCGTGACCGCGAGACCGTAACCGCGCCACCAGAACGGGGTGCACCATCGTGCCCGGCTCGGCGGCCGGGACAGCGCGTCCGGCACCGTCACACCCGGCAGGATCCGCGAGATGACCCTCTCGGCGACCTCCCGCGGAGCCACCGGCACCAGTACGGAGTTGGACGAACCGGCCACGTCCAGCTCGACGCGGACCCAGCCGCGCCGCCGCCACAGCAGCGGTTCGATGATGCGGACGGTCTGCACGCGTCCCGGCGGCACCGTCTCGTGCGTACGGTCGAGCAGCCCGTGGTCGATACGGAGCCCGTCCGGGGATTCGGCGACCGTCCAGTCGTACTCGCCTATGAACCGGCCCGCGCTGTTGGTCCCGGCCGCGCCCAGCAGCGGCAGCGCGGTGGCCAGCACCGTCCACAGGTTGTGGGTGGCCATCCAGAGCAGCGGCGGTACGACGAGCGCGGCCGCCAGCATCGCCCAGGGCGCGCCGGTGAGCAGCAGCGACACCGCGAGCATCCGCGGCGGCACGTGCACCAGCCGCTGTGCCGGGGCCTCGCCGACGTGCTGTGCGGTCTCGGGCGCGAACCCGGCGGCGCGGGCGAGCAGTTCGGCCCGGAGGACGCGGGCCTCCTTCTCGCCGAGATAGGCGAGTTCGTCTTTCTTGTCCGTTCCTATGACGTCGAGTCTGAGCTTCGCCACGCCTGCGAGGCGGGCCAGCAGGGGCTGGGTGACGTCCACGGCCTGGAGCCGGTCGAGGCGGATGTGGGCGGTACGGCGGAACAGCAGGCCGGTGCGGATGCGCAGTTCCGTGCCTGTGACGGCGAAGTGGGTGTACCACCAGGTCAGAAAGCCGTAGAGGGCGGCGACCGGGATCAGTACGGCCAGGCCGAGCAGCAGCGTGAACGTCGTCAGCTCGGTCAGCCGCCGCTGCGCCTGGTCCGGATCGTGTACCGCCCACCCGGCGATGACGGCGATCGGCGCCCAGGCACGCCGCAGCGGCGTGACGGGATGCAACCGCCGCTCGACCACACCGCCGGCAGTGCCCGCGCCTGCGCCCTTGCCGCCAGTGCTTGCGCCCGTGCCTGCGTCCTCGCCCGTGCTTGCGCCTGCGCCCGCGCCCGCATCCACCTCTGCGTCCGCGTCCCCGCGCGCGCCAGGGCCTTCCCCCGCGCCCCCGTCGTTCAAAGGCGCGCCACCACTCAAGGGCCCCTCACCACTCGAAGGCCCCCCGCCGTTCACAGGCCGGCCGATCTTGCTTCGCCCAGTTCCGTGAGGCGGTCGCGCAGGCGTTCCGCCTCCGGTGGGAGCAGGCCGGGGATGCGTGCGTCGGAGGCCGCGGCCGCCGTGTGCAGCTGCACGCTTGCGAGGCCGAAGCGGCGTTCGACCGGGCCTGATGTGACCTCGACCAGCTGCATCCTGCCGTAAGGCACGATCGTCTCCTCCCGCCACAACACGCCCCGGCTGATCAGCAGGTCGTCCGCGCGCTCCGCGTACCGCCACGAGCGCCAGTTGCGTCCCAGCATCGACCAGGCCCACAGCAGCAGCGCGAACGGCAGCAGCGCGAAGGCCGCCCAGCCGGGTCCGGCGAGCAGTCCCGGCAGCAGCCCCGCCGCCACTGTCAGCGGCACCAGCCACACCACGAGCAACAGCCGGCGCATCCGCAGCAGCCCCGACGGCAGCCCCGTCCACTCGGGCTCCGCCCCGGCCTTCACCGTCCCCGCGGCCTGCGGGCCCCCAGCCCCCGCTCCGGCCGCACTACCCGCTTCGGCCCCGGCGTCTGCCCCACTCCCCGTCTCCATGCAGCAAGCGTACGTACGAGAGACTGTTCCCATGACTCCTACGACGGAGACCACGATCGGCATCGGCGGCGCCGCCGAGAGCACCGACATGGTGCTCAACATCGGGCCCCAGCACCCGTCCACGCACGGCGTGCTGCGGCTGCGGCTCGTCCTGGACGGCGAGCGGATCCAGCATGCGGAGCCGGTCATCGGCTATATGCACCGCGGTGCCGAGAAGCTGTTCGAGGCGCGTGACTACCGGCAGATCGTGATGCTGGCCAACCGCCACGACTGGCTCTCCGCGTTCTCGAACGAGCTCGGCGTCGTGCTCGCCGTCGAGCGGATGCTCGGCATGGAGGTGCCCGAGCGCGCGGTGTGGATGCGCACGCTGCTCGCCGAGCTGAACCGCGTACTCAACCACCTCATGTTCCTCGGGTCGTACCCCCTCGAACTGGGCGGTATCACCCCGGTCTTCTACGCGTTCCGGGAGCGCGAGGAGCTCCAGGCCGTGATGGAGGAGATCTCCGGCGGCCGGATGCACTACATGTTCAACCGGGTCGGCGGCCTGAAGGAGGACCTGCCCGCCGGCTGGCTCGGCCGTGCCCGGCACGCCGTCGCCGACGTCCGCTCCCGCATGGACGTGTACGACCGGCTGGTCATCGGCAACGAGATCTTCCGCGGCCGCACCCGCGGCGTCGGCGTCCTCACGCCGGAGACGGTCCACGCGTACGGCGTGAGCGGCCCCATCGCCCGCGCGTCCGGTGTCGACTTCGACCTGCGCCGGGACGAGCCCTACCTCGCGTACGGAGAGCTCCAGGACACGCTCCACGTGGTCACGCGCCAGGAGGGCGACTGCCTGGCCCGCTTCGAGTGCCTGCTGGAGCAGACGCACAACTCGCTCGACCTCGCCGACGCCTGCCTCGACCGCATGGCCGAGCTGCCCCCGGGCCCCATCAACCAGCGCCTGCCGAAGGTCCTGAAGGCACCGGAGGGGCACACGTACGCCTGGACCGAGAACCCCCTCGGGATCAACGGCTACTACCTGGTCAGCAAGGGCGAGAAGACCCCGTACCGGCTGAAGCTCCGCTCCGCCTCGTACAACAACATCCAGGCGCTCACCGAGCTGCTGCCGGGCACGCTGGTCGCGGACATGGTGGCGATCCTGGGGTCGCTGTTCTTCGTCGTCGGGGACATCGACAAGTAGGCCGGGACCATCGGCAAGCAGGCCGGGGCCATCGGCAAGCAGCCCGGCCTCGTCTGCGAGCGCCTCACCGGCCGGTATGCACGTCCCCGGCCGGTACGTCGAGCAGGTCCCCCGGTACGCCGACGGGCTGCAGGAGCCAGCCGAAGTCGCCGAGCCCGCCGGGCGCGGTGAGCTCGGCGGCCGCTCCCGCGTCCGCGAGGGCGCGCACGTACGCCGCAGGATCCGACGAGGCCAGGGACAGCGGCGGCCGCGCCCCCGTCACGCCCAGCGCCTGGAGGGCGGCGCGCTGGGTGACGATCCGGGCGCCCGGCAACGCGCACGCGTCCAGCGCGACATGCGCCGTGATGTCGCAGGAGCCGTCAGGCACCGGCGTCGTCTCCCGGCCCTCGCGGAAACCGGTCAGTGTGCCGAAGGGCGGCCGAGCGTCCCTGACGTGGCCGTAGTCGACGGCGACGGCGAGCCCGCGGGCGAGCGTGCCGACGGCTGCGGCCCAGGCGTCGTCCCGGGGGTGGCCGATCTCCGCGCGCAGGCCGGGTTCCGGCGTCAGGGGCCACCACCGCGCGAGCCACTCCGCGTCGCGGCCGCCGATCGGAGCCCCAAGCGTCTCGGTGCCGTCCTCGCGTACGAGGACCAGCCGCGGGACACCCGCGGGGTCCGTCTCGGCGACGTCCAGTGGAACATTGTCGAGCCACTCGTTGGCGAACAGCAGCCCCGTCACATTCCGGGGCGGTTCGGCCAGCCACTCGATCCGGTGGTCGAGCCCGGCCGGCCTGGGCACGGCCAGTTCCACCGCGTACGCGCGCGTGCGGGCCGCCACGTCGGCGGGCAGCGCCGCGAGGACCCCCGCCACGAGCTCACCGCGGCCCGCGCCCATGTCGACGAAGGCGAGCTCCGCGGGGTGCCCCAGCGCCTCGTCGACCCGGCACAGCAGCCGTGCCACCGCCGCGGCGAACAGCGGCGACGCATGCACTGACGTGCGGAAATGGCCTGCGGGACCCTCCGGCCCGCGATAGAAGCCAGCCGGCCCGTACAGCGCCTCCGCTGCGGCCTTTCGCCAGCCGTGCCCGTCCTCGTACTGCGCATCCGTCACGGCGTCAGGCTATGCGCAGGGGTCACAAGCACCTCCACCTTGGGGAGTACAAGGCCGGGGTGCGGATCGAACCTCCGGTTGACTCCTGCACACTGCACGCTTCCCTACGCTGGGTGACGTGCAGCGCGTCTACGACTTCTTCCGCAGGCACCCGACATGGGTCGACGGCTTCTGGGCCGTCGTCATCCTCGGGATCGCCGGCGTGCACTTCGTGGGCGGGCTGGGTTCCCCGCAGGAGGAGGACCCGCCCCTCGCGTCCGTACCGATCGCGCTGGTCCTCTGCCTCGTCGTCGCCCTGCGCCGCCGTATGCCCGAGAAGATGCTGCTGGTCGCCGCCGCGGCGGGCGTGGCCCAGCTGGTGCTCGACGTCAAGGTGATGCCCGCCGACTTCGCGATGCTGGTGGCGATCTACACCGTGGCCGTGGTCGGTGAGCGCTGGGCGTCCCGCCTGGCGCTGGTCGGCGGCCTGTGCGCGGCGCCGCTGGCCCAGCTGCGCTGGCCGGCGGAGAACGTCAGCGATGCGGGGCAGGTGCTGGTCACGGTCTTCCAGACCGTGCCGTTCGCGCTCGCCTGGGTGCTCGGCGACTCCCTCCGCACCCGCCGCGCCTATCTCGCCCAGCTCGAGGAGCGCGCCGCCCGGCTGGAGAGGGAGCGCGAGGCGCAGGCCAAGGTCGCGGTCGCGGCCGAACGGGCCCGTATCGCCCGCGAGCTGCACGACGTCGTCGCGCACAACGTGTCGGTCATGGTGGTGCAGGCGGACGGCGCGGCGTATGTGATGGACACCGCCCCTGACCAGGCAAGGAATGCGCTGGAGACGATCTCCGGCACCGGGCGGCAGGCGCTCGCGGAGATGCGGCGGCTGCTCGGCGTGCTGCGCACGGGGGAGCACGAGGAGAGTGGCGAGTACGTTCCGCAGCCCGATGTGGAGCAGATAGACGAGCTCATCGAGCAGGTACGCACCGCGGGCCTGCCGGTCGACTTCAAGGTCGAGGGCACCCCGCGCCCGCTGCCCAGCGGCGTGGAGCTCACCGCGTACCGCATCGTGCAGGAGGCGCTGACCAACACCCGCAAGCATGGCGGCCCGAACGCCGGGGCGAGCGTGCGGCTCGTCTACTTCGACGACGGCCTCGGGCTGCTCGTCGAGGACGACGGCAAGGGCGCACCGCACGAGCTGTGCGAGGAAGGGGGCGCCGACGGCAAGGGGCACGGCCTGATCGGCATGCGCGAACGCATCGGCATGGTCGGCGGCACGCTGGACGCCGGGCCGCGGCCCGGGGGAGGCTTCCGCATCAGCGCACTGCTGCCGCTCAAGCCCGCCAACTGACACGTTTCTCAGGTCTTCAAGGCCCGGTCCTACGTCTTTTACTCGCTTTCGTCTTTCGCTCTCTAACGTCTTTTGATGTCCACCGTCCTCCGAGGTCCACGAAGGGACTCGCCTCATGCCGCCGATCCGCGTGATGCTCGTCGACGACCAGGTGCTCCTGCGCACCGGCTTCCGCATGGTGCTCGCCGCCCAGCCGGACATGGAGGTCGTCGCGGAGGCGGGCGACGGCGTCGAGGCGCTGCAGGTGCTGCGGTCCACCGCGGTCGACGTGGTGCTGATGGACGTACGCATGCCGAAGCTGGACGGAGTGGAGACCACCCGCCGTGTCTGTGGGGACGGGCAGCGCGATGGCGCGCCGAAGGTGCTCATCCTGACCACCTTCGACCTCGACGAGTACGCCTTCTCGGCGCTGAAGGCGGGTGCCTCCGGATTCATGCTCAAGGACGTGCCGCCCGGCGAGCTGCTGGCCGCGATACGTGCCGTGCACAGCGGCGACGCCGTCGTCGCGCCGTCCACGACCCGGCGGCTGCTCGACCGCTTCGCGCCGATGCTGCCGACCGCCGGCAAGGAGCCGCGCCACAAGGAGCTGGAGCGGCTGACGGACCGCGAGCGCGAGGTGATGGTGCTGGTCGCGCAGGGCATGTCGAACGGCGAGATCGCGGCGCGGCTCGTCCTGTCGGAGGCGACCGTGAAGACGCACGTCGGCCGCATCCTCACCAAGCTCGGGCTGCGCGACCGGGTACAGGTGGTCGTCCTCGCATACGAGACGGGGCTTGTCCGGGCCGGAGGAGGGGCCTGACTCAGGTCGCGGTATGGCGACGGGTCAGCGGAGGATGCCCTCCAGGAAGTCGCTGCCCAGCCGGGCCACCACGGTCACGTCCAGCTGGTACAGGACGTAACGGCCACGGCGGCGGGTGGTGATCAGGCCCGCCTTCTTCAGCACGGCCAGGTGGCGGGAGACCTCCGGCGCGCTCAGGTCGTTCGCAACGGCCAGCTCGCCCGTCGTGTACGGTGCGCGGGCTATGTTGCGGCACAGGCGCAGACGTATGGGGTGGGAGAGGGCTTCGAGGCGCAGCTTCAACGTCTCCACCGAGGCGGGGCTGGGCAGTTCGGGCGAGGCCACCGGGTAGTGGACGACGGGCCGCCAGCCGGGGGCGTGCAGCACCAGCAGATGGGGCCAGCCGAAGTGCGACGGCACGAAGGTGACGCCCGCGCCGACCGCCGGGTCCACGGCTGTCGTCCTGCCCAGCGCCAGCTTGTCGACCTCGATCCGGCGTGCGTCCTCGCTCAGGCTCAGCGCGGGAGATACGGCGGTCAGCGCGTCGGGGAGGCCCTTGTGGCGCAGGATCTCGGTCTTGTGCCGGGCGTCGGCGGCCAGCTGGATGCCGACGCGCCGCCAGGTGTCGGCGAAGAACGCCTCGTCGCAGTCCTCCAGCAGGCGACGCACCCAGGCCCGCACGGACCTCGGGTCCTTCAGCAGCCGCTCGGCGAAGTCCAGCTGCCGGGGGCCGCGGATGGCGGCCAGCTCCAGTGAGCGGGCGGCGCGCCCGGCGTCCACGAGCGGTGACGGGCCGCCCTCCTGGTACGAGGCGCCGCAGGTGAACTCCAGGGCTGCCAGGACGAACCGCTCGTCGTCCAGCCGGTCCAGGATGTCGAGGTCCTCGGCGAGCGTCGCCCCCGGCCGACCGGGTCCGCCGGCCACGCCCGCGAACGGCATGAAGATGTCGGAGAACGTGTTGCGCCACAGGAAGTCCGCCTCGTGCAGCCGGTCGGCGAGGTCCGGCTTGAGCGAGGCGGTGGTGGCGGTCGCCCACCCGTGCAGCCCCGGGTGATGCCCCGGCTCGGCCAGGGCGTGCAGGGCCACGCCCAGCTCGGCCAGCGGAGACGGGTCGAAGACGATCCGCTCCTGGGGCAGGCCCGAGATGTCGATGCTCACGCTCATGGCCCCATCGTGCACCCCGCCACTGACAACGCGGCCGTCGATTGACGGCCGCCGTCAATCGACGCGACGGCGGCCGCCGGACGCGCGCACTCTCGGATCAGCGGGCGCCCCGGGCGGCCCCTGTTGGGGAGAAGTCCGCGGCGTCCCCGCTTCGGGTCCCGGTCCTGTGTCCGGTCCCGAGCCGGCTGGTCCTGCGCCCGGTTCCGACTCAGGTCCTGTGCCGGGACCTGCTCCTGCCGGTCCCGGTCCCGGTCCAGTTCCCGGTCCAGTTCCGTTCCCGTACGAGTACCCGTCCCCGTCCCGAGAGGCGAGCCGCCATGAACCTGACCCAGCAGTACCTGCTCGACACGTACCGTGCCAGGCAGCGGGGCGAGCCCGGCCCGCCCGCCCCCGGCAGCAAGGACTGGCAGGTCGTGCGCGAGCTGCGTGACTACCGCCGCTTCCGTGCCGTCGTCGCCGAGCGCCGGCCGGCCCGTGGCCGGCTCCGCGCCGCACTGGCCCGCCGGCTGCCCCCGCGGCGCCCCGGCCCTAGCTGCTGACCAGGCACCTGCGGCCCTCGGCCCTAGCTGCTGACCTGGCCTACTGCACCCGCGGCGTTCCGGCCCTAGCTGCTGACTCCGCCGGGCAGCCGCTCGACGAAGTCCGCGACGGCCGCGCGGACGTCGTCCGCCGTCCACTCGAGACCGTCGGCGGTGACCGTGACCTCGGTGACCGACACCCCGGGCGGCCCGCCGCCCTCCCAGAAGCGCCGGAACAGCGCCGTCTTCGTCTCCTCGGCCTGCCGTACCAGCGCGTCGTTCAGGGTCTCGGCGGCGTACGGGAGCCAGACCTGGAACTGGTGCGTGTGCGGCTCCTCGGGGTGGACACGCGCCCACGGAACCCCCGCCTCCACAAACCCCTCGCGCAGTGCCGCGGCGATCACGCGCGCGTGCGCCACGTACTCCGGCAGCCGCGGCAGCTCGCGCTCCAGGCCGATCAAGACGGACAGGGCGGTCGGGAACTGCTGGAAGACCTGGCCGCCGTACCGGTGGCGCCAGGCCTTCGCCTCGTCGATCAGCGTCCGGGGACCGGCCAGCACGGACCCCCCGAGACCGCCGAGCGACTTGTAGAACGACACGTACACGCTGTCCGCGAGCCCGGCTATCTCCTCCAGCGGGCGGCCGAAATGGGTGGGGCACTCCCAGAGGCGCGCCCCGTCGAAGTGCACGACCGCGTCCCGCTCCCGCGCCACCTCGACGACGGCTTCGAGCTCCTCCCACGACGGCAGCACGAAACCGGCCTCCCTGAGCGGCAGTTCGAGCATGAGGGTCCCGAAGGGCTCCTCGAAGTCCCGTACCTCGTCGGCGGTCGGCAGCCGCGGTTCGCTCGTCGGGTGGACGGTGCGCAGGCCGCTGAGCGTTTCGAGGGCGCCGCGCTCGTGCTGCATCGGGTGCGCGAGCGGGTGCAGGGCGACGGTCGGGTTGCCGGTGCGCCCTGCCCAGCAGCGCAGGGCCACCTGCTGCGCCATCGTCCCGGTGGGGAAGAAGGCGCCGGCGTCCTTGCCGAGCAGACCGGCGACGCGGCGCTCGAGTTCCTCGACGACGCCGTTCCCGTAGATGTCGGTGGCCTCTTCGAGGTCGTATACGACAGGAGCCGCGTCCACCAGCTGATCGAGCTGTTCCCGGAGGGTGGTGTCCATCGCCGTGCGAGCGAGAGTCCGCTCGGCGCCCCGCAGCGCGGCGAGCCGCCGCTTGCGCTCCTGCTCTTTGGGATCGGTCATCCACAGATCATGTCGTACGGCCAGGGGGATGCCCACAGCCTGTGGACAAACCGGCCCGCGTGGACCGGTGCCGTGACACAGGAAGAACCGCCCGAACCGATCGCGTTAGCATGACGAGAAATCGTCCGGTACCCCGAGCGGACTGGAACGGAAGGCCGTCGTCGAGTGAACACACCTCAACCGCCCGATCCGAAGGACCGCCCCGCGCGGCTCTCCGTCGGGGTCGTGGGAGCAGGCCGGGTCGGACCCGCGCTGGCCGCGTCCCTCCAGCTCGCCGGGCACCGCCCGGTCGCCGTCTCCGGGGTTTCCGACGCATCGAGGCGCCGGGCCGCCGCGATGCTGCCCGACGTCCCGCTGGTGACGCCCGCCGAGGTACTGGAGCGGGCCGAGCTGGTGCTGCTGACCGTGCCCGACGACGCGCTGCCGAGCCTCGTCGAAGGCCTCGCCGAGACGGGGGCGGTGCGTCCAGGGCAGCTGATCGTGCACACCTCCGGGCGGTACGGCACCAAGGTGCTGGACCCCGCGCTGCGCGCCGGTGCGCTGCCGCTCGCGCTGCACCCCGCGATGACGTTCACCGGCACCCCCGTCGACGTACAGCGGCTGGCCGGATGCTCGTTCGGCGTGACCGCGCCCGAGGAGCTGCGGCTTGCCGCCGAGGCGCTGGTCATCGAGATGGGCGGCGAGCCGGAGTGGATCGAGGAGGAGGCCCGCCCGCTGTACCACGCGGCGCTCGCCCTCGGCGCGAACCACCTGGTCACGCTGGTCGCCGAGGCCATGGAGCTGCTGCGCGCCGCGGGCGTCGGGGCCCCGGACCGCATGCTCGGCCCGCTGCTCGGCGCCGCCCTGGACAACGCGCTGCGGTCCGGCGACGCGGCGCTCACCGGCCCCGTCGCACGCGGGGACGCCGGCACGGTCGCCGCCCATGTCGCGGAGCTGCGCAAGCACGCGCCGGGTACGGTCGCCGGGTATCTCGCCATGGCGCGGGCCACCGCCGACCGCGCGCTCGCCCACGGACTGCTCAAGCCGGAACTTGCCGAGGATCTGCTCGGGGTACTGGCCAATGGGGCGGACATCGACGGCGCCGACGGAGAGGTGCGATGACCACGCTGCTGCACACCGCCGAGGAGCTGCGCGCACGCGCGCGTGCCGGCCGCCGCACCGTCGTGATGACCATGGGCGCCCTGCACGAGGGGCACGCGACCCTGATCCGCGAGGCCCGGAAGCTGGCCGGTCGCGAGGGCGAGGTCGTCGTCACCGTCTTCGTGAACCCGCTGCAGTTCGGCGCGGGAGAGGATCTCGACCGCTATCCGCGCACCCTGGACGCGGACGTGAAGGTCGCCGAACAGGCGGGCGCGGACGTGGTGTTCGCACCGTCCGTGGACGAGGTCTACCCGGGCGGCGAACCTCAGGTGCGTATCACCGCGGGCCCCATGGGCGAGCGTCTGGAGGGCGCGTCGCGCCCCGGCCACTTCGACGGCATGCTGACCGTCGTCGCCAAGCTGCTCCACCTCACCGCGCCCGACATGGCGCTCTACGGGCAGAAGGACGCCCAGCAGCTCGCCATGATCCGCCGCATGGTGCGCGACCTCAACTTCGGCATGGAGATCGTGGGCGTGCCGACCGTGCGCGAGGAGGACGGGCTCGCCCTGTCCAGCCGCAACCGCTACCTGTCGCCCGCCGAGCGGCGCACCGCGCTCGCCCTGTCCCAGGCCCTGTTCGCGGGCCAGGACCGGCATGCCGCGCAGGAGGCGCTCCGCGCGCGTGCCGCCCTCGCACCGTCCACGCACGCGCGTGCCGAGGCGCTCAGCGCGCTCGGCGAGTCTCGCGCCGCCGCGGACGCCCACGCCGTCGCCACAGCCGTGCCCGGCGGCCCCGCCGCCGTCCGCGCCGCCGCTCAGCTGGTCCTCGACGAGGCGTCCCGCCTCGAGCCGCCGCTCGAACTCGACTATCTGGCCCTGGTCGACCCCTCCGACTTCACGGAGGTCTCCGACGGCTTCACGGGCGACGCGGTCCTCGCGATCGCCGCGAAGGTCGGCACGACCCGGCTGATCGACAACATCCCCCTCACCTTCGGAGCTCTCGGAGCCGCCTCGTGACCGGCACAGGAACGTCATCCACCGGGACAGGACCCGCGATAGCGCCCCCGGGCGGCACGAGCACGGGGCCGGCGACGACGCCGGGCCGCGCCACCGGGATACGGCTGCACGCGCCCGCCCCCGGCTGGTCCCTGGCCGCGGACGTCGTGGTCGTCGGCTCAGGCGTCGCCGGACTCACCGCGGCGCTCCGCTGCGAGGCGGCGGGCCTGAAGACCGTCGTGGTCACCAAGGCCCGGCTGGACGACGGCTCCACGCGCTGGGCGCAGGGAGGCATCGCCGCCGCCCTCGGTGAGGGCGACACCCCCGAGCAGCACCTGCAGGACACGCTCGTCGCGGGCGCGGGCCTGTGCGACGAGGAGGCCGTGCGCATCCTCGTCACCGAGGGCCCCGACGCGGTGCGCCGCCTCATCGACACGGGCGCCCACTTCGACACGTCCCCGGAGACCGGCGACATCGAGCTGACCCGCGAGGGCGGCCACCACCGCCGCCGTATCGCACACGCGGGCGGCGACGCGACCGGCGCCGAGATCTCCCGGGCACTCGTCGAGGCGGTACGCGCGCGTGGCGTGCGTACCGTCGAGAACGCGCTGGTCCTGGACCTGCTGACGGACGCCGAAGGCCGCGCGGCCGGCGTCACGCTGCACGTCATGGGCGAGGGCCAGCACGACGGCGTCGGTGCGGTCCACGCGTCCGCCGTGGTGCTCGCGACCGGCGGCATGGGCCAGGTCTTCTCCGCGACCACCAACCCCTCCGTGTCGACAGGCGACGGCGTCGCGCTCGCGCTGCGCGCCGGAGCCGAGGTCAGCGACCTCGAGTTCGTCCAGTTCCACCCCACCGTGCTGTTCCTCGGCGCCGACGCGGAGGGCCAGCAGCCGCTGGTCTCCGAGGCGGTACGAGGCGAGGGCGCCCACCTCGTGGACGGGGACGGCGTGCGCTTCATGGCCGGACAGCACGAACTCGCGGAGCTCGCGCCCCGGGACATCGTCGCCAAGGGCATCATGCGACGCATGCAGGAGCTGGGCGCCGAGCACATGTACCTGGACGCCCGCCACTTCGGTGCCGAGATGTGGGAGCAGCGCTTCCCGACGATCCTCGCCGCGTGCCGCGCCCACGGCATCGACCCCGTCACCGAGCCCGTCCCGGTGGCCCCGGCCGCGCACTACGCCTCCGGCGGCGTCCGCACCGACGAGCGCGGACGCACCACGGTGCCCGGCCTGTACGCGTGCGGCGAGGTCGCCTGCACCGGCGTCCACGGCGCCAACCGCCTCGCCTCCAACTCCCTCCTGGAGGGCCTTGTCTACGCGGAGCGCATCGCGGCCGACATCGCAGGGGCGGCCCGGGAAAACAGCCTCCACGCGCGCGTGCCGTCCCCTGTGGAGCACCCCGAGACGCCCGCGCACCCCCTGCTCGCGCCCGAGGCCCGGTTCGCGATCCAGCGGATCATGACCGAGGGCGCAGGCGTCCTGCGCTCCGCGCAGTCCCTGGCGCGCGCCGCCGAGGAGCTGCAGCAGCTGCACTCCGACGCGAAGGACGCCCTCGCCGAGAACGGAAAGACCGCCGAGCCCGGCGTCGACACCTGGGAGACGACCAACCTGCTGTGCGTCGCCCGCGTCCTCGTCGCCGCCGCCCGGCAGCGCGAGGAGACCCGCGGCTGCCACTGGCGCGAGGACCACGCCGACCGGAACGACGAGGTGTGGGGCCGCCACATCGTCGTACGGCTGAACCCCGACCGGTCGCTGGACGTGCATACGACCGAGAGCGCGGCCTTCCCCTCGACCCGGCCCGGCCGGCCGCTGCCGGCCGAGGCCTCCCCGGACCCGGACCCAGCCCGGCCCCCGTCCCCGTCCCCGTCCGGCGACCTCCCCCCGACCCACCCGCAGTCCCGTCCCCAGGAGCAGTGACCGACGTGAGCACCCCCGACCTTCCCGTCTTCCCAAGCGGTGGCTGCGGCGACGGCTGCGGCTGCGGCGGCGAGGACGAGCACGACCCCATGGAGTGCGGGCTCGACCCCGCGCTCGCCCAGCTCCTGGCCGACGCCGGACTCGACCCGGTCGAAGTCGAGGACATCGCGCACATGGCCGTAGCGGAGGACCTCGCGGGCGGCGTGGACGTCACGTCCGTCGCGACCATCCCCGAGGACGCCGTCGCGACCGGCGACTTCACCGCCCGTGAAGCGGGCACGGTCGCGGGTCTGCGCGTAGCGGAGGCCGTCATCTCCGTCGTCTGCACCGACGAGTTCGAGGTGGAGCGGCACGTGGAGGACGGCGACCGGGTCGCCGCCGGCCAGAAGCTGCTCAGCGTCACGACCCGCACCCGCGATCTGCTGACCGCGGAGCGCAGCGCGCTCAACCTGCTGTGCCGCCTCTCCGGCATCGCGACGGCCACGCGCGCGTGGGCGGACGTGCTGGAGGGCACGAAGGCGAAGGTCCGCGACACCCGCAAGACCACGCCGGGCCTCAGGTCGCTGGAGAAGTACGCGGTGCGCTGCGGCGGCGGCGTCAACCACCGCATGTCGCTGTCCGACGCCGCGCTGGTCAAGGACAACCACGTGGTCGCGGCGGGCGGCGTGGCGCAGGCTTTCAAGGCCGTGCGCGAGGGGTTCCCCGGCCTGCCGGTCGAGGTTGAGGTGGACACCCTGCACCAGCTGCGCGAGGCCGTGGACGCGGGCGCCGACCTGATCCTGCTGGACAACTTCACGCCCGGCGAGACCGAGGAGGCCGTGTCCCTCGTGCACGGCCGCGCGTTCCTCGAGTCCTCCGGCCGCCTCACTCTGGCCAACGCCCGCGCGTACGCCGAGACGGGCGTCGACTACCTGGCGGTGGGCGGCCTCACGCACTCCTCGCCGATCCTCGACATCGGCCTGGACCTGCGGGAGGCCCCGGCCGTGGCGGAGGCGGAGTAAACGCACATGCTTCTCACCATCGACGTGGGCAACACCCACACCGTGCTGGGCCTCTTCGACGGCGACGACATCGTCGAGCACTGGCGGATCTCCACCGACGCCCGTCGCACCGCCGACGAGCTCGCCGTCGTGCTCAACGGCCTCATGGGCATGCACCCGCTCCTCGGCGAGGAGCTGGGCGACGGCATCGACGGCATCGCGATCTGCTCGACCGTCCCGTCGGTCCTGCACGAGCTGCGCGAGGTCACCCGCCGCTACTACGGCGACGTCCCCGCCGTCCTGGTCGAGCCGGGCATCAAGACCGGCGTGCCGATCCTCATGGACAACCCCAAGGAGGTCGGCGCGGACCGCATCATCAACGCGGTCGCCGCGGTCGAGCTCTACGGGGGACCGGCGATCGTGGTCGACTTCGGCACGGCGACGACGTTCGACGCGGTCTCCGCGCGCGGGGAGTACACCGGCGGCGTCATCGCGCCCGGCATCGAGATCTCGGTCGAGGCCCTCGGCGTACGGGGCGCGCAGCTCCGCAAGATCGAGATCGCCCGGCCCCGCAGCGTCATCGGCAAGAACACCGTCGAGGCCATGCAGTCGGGCATCGTCTACGGGTTCGCGGGGCAGGTCGACGGTGTCGTGAACCGTATGGCGCGCGAGCTGGCCGACGATCCGGACGACGTCACGGTCATCGCCACCGGGGGGTTGGCGCCGATGGTTCTCGGCGAGGCCTCGAGCATCGACGAGCACGAGCCCTGGCTGACCCTGATCGGCCTCCGCCTCGTGTATGAGCGGAACGTGTCCCGTACCTGACGCCCCCGGGGGCGGGCCCGCGGTTTCACGGCACCCGCCGTCGTGGGTTGTGGGCAGGCGTTCCGCCTTGCGGAGCGCCTGCCCACAACGGCAGCGGCGTCTGCCCACCCCTGCCGCGGCGCAACGGCGGAACCGACCACCGGCTCGAAGCCGCCCACGTCCCCGCCCCACCCACCGGCAGGTGGCGCACCAGCCGACCACCACCCGGGAGCCGCCCGCGCTCGCCGAGCCCCCACCGGCAGGTGGCGCTCCGCCCACCCGCCGGAGGCGTCCGCGCGGAGCCACGCCCAAGAATGAGTGATAGCTGGCTTTTGTCTGATTAGCGCGTATCGTCGGGACATGCCCACGCCTTACGGATCCCGCGGTGGCATGGCGTTCGGTGCCGAGGAGCTGCGTGTGCTCCGACGCGCCCTCGCCCTTGCCCTTCACCCCAGCTCCGTGTCCGCCGAGGACGTCCAGGCCTGCCTGCGCCTCGCCGAGTCCGTCGATGAGGCGGTTCGCGAGGGCGACCGGCTCTGCGCCTTCCTGGTGGCGGACCTCGCCCGTTACCGGGCCGCTCTCCCGGGCAGCGCGATCGGCTATCTCGCGCTGCTGGAGGACGCCATGAACAGCGGCCACCAGCCGGGCCCTGACGACGTCACGGCCCTCCGCGCGCTGGGCGCCAACGGCAACCCCGTCGCCGGGGCCCTCCTGGACCGCTGCCCGGGTTACGTCGGCCAGGCCGCAGCCGCGGCCGTACGGGCCGGCGCCGCCGTACCCGGCGAACCCGCGGCCGACCAGGCGTACCGGCAAACCGGTCAGGCAGACCAGCAGACAGCCGGGCAGGCAGGCTGGCAGGTGGCCGCCGCGGCGCACCCCCGGCGCCCCTCCCTGGCCGCCACCTCCCGCATCCGCCTGCTCGCCCTCCCCGGCGGCCTCGCCGCCAAGGAGCCGGTCAAGCCGAAGCCGAAGCAGCCCCCGGCCGAGCGCCCGGCCCCGCAGCGACCCGTGCCGACCCCGGCCGAGGTGTTCCCTCCCAAGCGCAAGCCCGCGCCACCCCCCGCCCCGCCGCAGAAGCTCGCCGCCGTCTAGCTACCCTGGGGGCATGGAATACGTCTCCGCGCTCTTGCCCCCGGTCGTGATGGCCGTGTTCTTCACCGGTCTGGTGGTGACGATGGTGAAGTCCCAAGGCGGTGCCAACAAGTCCAAGGAGGACGCGGCCGTCGACGCCGCCATCGCGCGCGCCGAGGCTGCCCGCCCGGCCGGTGAGCCCCGCGACGCCTGACGCCTGACGGCTGATCCACCGGGTCGCCGAGACCCGAAGTGGCGTATGACTCGTAGCTTTTCGAGTCATACGCCCTTTTTGTTGCAGAAAAGGCACGTTCGGCGCGTCATTGGCGGCTTCTCCCACTATTGTTCTGGTGTGCCTCGCCCATTGGGAGAACTCGAAGACGCGGTCATGACGCGGGTGTGGAAGTGGAACCGCCCGGTGACCGTTCGAGAAGTCCTGGAAGATCTCCAGCAGGAGCGGTCGATCGCCTACACCACCGTGATGACCGTTTTGGACAATCTCCATCAGAAGGGCTGGGTGCGCCGCGAGGCGGAAGGCCGCGCCTATCGATATGAGGCGGTCTCCACACGTGCCGCCTACGCCGCTGCACTCATGAACGAAGCCTGGTCGCAGAGCGACAACGCCGCCGCCGCACTCGTCGCCTTCTTCGGCATGATGTCGCCGGAACAGCGCGAGGCGCTGCGCGCGGCCATCCGCATCGTGCAAGGCCCCGAGATCCTGGAAGGCCGGGAGAGCCCCGGTTCAGCGGAGGGCGAGGCCGGGCGATAGCGTCCGCTCATGCCAGGAGAGCCACCAGAAGCCACCGCTAAAGCCGTCACCGTTCGCAGAGCGCGCACCTCGGATGTACCGGCCGTACGCCGTCTCCTCGACTCGTACGTCCGTGAGCGGATCCTGCTCGACAAAGCGACCGTGACGCTTTACGAGGACATCCAGGAGTTCTGGGTCGCGGAACGCGACGACAACGCGGAGGTCGTAGGCTGCGGTGCCCTGCATGTGATGTGGGAAGACCTCGCAGAAGTCCGCACACTCGCCGTGAACCCCGTGGTCAGGGGCGCGGGAGTCGGACATCAGTTGCTGGGGAAGCTGCTGCAGACCGCCCGCTGGCTCGGTGTTCGCCGGGTTTTCTGCCTCACCTTCGAAGTCGAGTTCTTCGCCAAGCACGGCTTCGTCGAGATCGGTGAGACGCCGGTCGACACAGATGTCTACAGCGAGCTGCTGCGTTCCTATGACGAGGGCGTCGCGGAGTTCCTCGGTCTCGAACGAGTGAAACCGAACACCTTGGGCAACAGTCGGATGCTTCTGCATCTGTGATCATCAGGCGCTATTCCAAGCCTGACCGCTGTTCCCGGGTGCCCTATGTCCGAAACGCGCACGTTTCCAGGCGCCCTTGGGTCCCGGGTCTCTGTCAGGGGTTTGTGTTTTTCCAGGAAAAGCGGTTTGCTTTCCGACGTACTGCAGCACTGCATATAACAGGGGCCGGCGAATCAGCGGCTGAAGCCGCAGGCCCCGGTCCTGAAGTTTCGATGAAAGGAAATCCGGTGGCACAGAAGGTTCAGGTCCTTCTTGTCGATGACCTCGACGGCGGCGAGGCGGACGAGACCGTGACGTTCGCGCTGGACGGCAAGACGTACGAGATCGACCTCACCACCGCCAATGCCGACAAGCTCCGCGGACTGCTGGAGCCCTACGTCAAGGGCGGTCGTCGTACCGGAGGCCGCGGCGCCGGGGCCCGCGGCAAGGCACGCGCAGCAGCGTCCGGCGGCAGCCAGGACACCGCACAGATCCGCGCCTGGGCGAAGGAGAACGGCTACGAGGTCAACGACCGCGGCCGTGTCCCCGCGACCATCCGCGAGGCCTACGAGAAGGCCAACGCCTGAGCGCTCAGACGCCGCAGCCGGGCCCGGTGGCACTCCGTCGCCGCCGCGTCCACGAGTCGTACGAGATCGAGAGCGGGGGCGCCCCCACCGCCCCCCAGCGAAGCCAGAGTCGGCAGGGCCGGTTCCGCCTCGCATCCTGGCTCGGGGGGCCGCAGCCATACAGCGGCCCCCGGCGAGCCCGACCACCCCGGAGGCGTCGGCGCGTCGATCCGACCGCCCGCCCCGATCGCGGTGAGATCCCGGGCGAGAGCGCCCCACTCCAGCCAGTCGAGCAGCCCAGGCAGCTCCTCGGCGCTTCCCGCGGCCACCAGCAGCCGCATCACCGGCCCCTGCAAAGCCACCGGGCACCGCGGCGAGAGCCGCCCCACCACCGCGTGCCCCGCGTCGGCAGGCA
Source organism: Streptomyces sp. NPDC002896 (assembly GCF_040295225.1). Classification (NCBI taxonomy): domain Bacteria; kingdom Bacillati; phylum Actinomycetota; class Actinomycetes; order Kitasatosporales; family Streptomycetaceae; genus Streptomyces; species Streptomyces sp. NPDC002896. The sequence continues at coordinate 471,412 of NZ_JBEOVA010000005.1, forward strand.
GTTCCAGTACGTCGAAGCGCAGCCCCGTCAGCAGCTGCACCGGCGTCCCGTCGGCCGTCTCCCAGCCCAGCTCGTGCTCGTACCACCGCCGTACCGGATCGGCCGGGCGGCTCGGGTGGACCGGGCGCGACGGAGGGGGGACCGTAGGAACCATGCAAGGGCAACACCTGGCAGAGGCTCCAGGTTACGCAAGGTGGTGTGAGCGATGCGCAGAGTATCCGTCAAGGGGGCGTGTGGACGCATGCGGGCGCGCAAGGTTGTTCGCCCGTAGCGGAGGGAACCGGGGCACGCCGCATGGAGTGTCAGTCGTTACGGGTAAGACATCCCTAGTGGGGAGGGGCGACACGCAGAGTTGGGGCGTCTCACGTTCGCCATCGGCGTACTGGCGGCGGGGGTAACTACCTGGCCTGCGGGAACATCGTCTCGCACCATCGGGTTGGAGCAGTTGTCGGCGTTCCGGGTTGGGAGGCCAAGGACGGGTGTCGGCAGTTGGAATGAGCGGTCCCCGCTTGCGGGACTAAGCTGCGGAAGGACAGGGAGGGGAGCGTCCCCTTCACTGCCTGACCGCTCTGAGGAGCGATTAACGATGTTCGAGAGGTTCACCGACCGCGCGCGGCGGGTTGTCGTCCTGGCTCAGGAAGAAGCCCGGATGCTCAACCACAACTACATCGGCACCGAGCACATCCTCCTGGGTCTCATCCACGAGGGTGAGGGTGTCGCCGCTAAGGCCCTGGAGAGCCTCGGGATTTCGCTCGAGGCGGTCCGCCAGCAGGTGGAGGAGATCATCGGCCAGGGCCAGCAGGCCCCGTCCGGGCACATCCCCTTCACCCCCCGTGCCAAGAAGGTCCTGGAGCTGTCGCTCCGCGAGGCCCTTCAGCTGGGCCACAACTACATCGGCACGGAGCACATCCTGCTCGGCCTGATCCGTGAGGGCGAGGGCGTCGCCGCCCAGGTCCTGGTCAAGCTGGGCGCAGACCTCAACCGGGTGCGGCAGCAGGTCATCCAGCTGCTCTCCGGCTACCAGGGCAAGGAGACCGCCGCCGCCGGTGGTCCTGCCGAGGGCACCCCCTCCACGTCCCTGGTCCTCGACCAGTTCGGCCGGAATCTCACCCAGGCCGCTCGCGAGTCCAAGCTCGACCCGGTCATCGGGCGCGAGAAGGAGATCGAGCGGGTCATGCAGGTGCTGTCCCGCCGTACGAAGAACAACCCCGTGCTCATCGGCGAGCCCGGCGTCGGCAAGACCGCCGTCGTCGAGGGCCTGGCGCAGGCCATCGTCAAGGGCGAGGTGCCCGAGACCCTCAAGGACAAGCACCTCTACACCCTCGACCTGGGCGCCCTGGTCGCCGGCTCCCGGTACCGCGGTGACTTCGAGGAGCGCCTGAAGAAGGTGCTCAAGGAGATCCGCACCCGCGGCGACATCATCCTGTTCATCGACGAGCTGCACACGCTGGTCGGTGCGGGTGCCGCCGAGGGCGCCATCGACGCCGCTTCGATCCTGAAGCCGATGCTGGCCCGCGGTGAGCTGCAGACGATCGGTGCGACGACGCTCGACGAGTACCGCAAGCACCTGGAGAAGGACGCCGCGCTCGAGCGCCGCTTCCAGCCGATCCAGGTCGCGGAGCCGTCGCTGCCGCACACCATCGAGATCCTGAAGGGCCTCCGCGACCGGTACGAGGCGCACCACCGCGTCTCCATCACGGACGAGGCCCTGGTCCAGGCCGCCACGCTGGCCGACCGGTACATCTCGGACCGCTTCCTGCCGGACAAGGCGATCGACCTGATCGACGAGGCCGGTTCCCGGATGCGTATCCGCCGGATGACCGCTCCGCCGGACCTCCGCGAGTTCGACGAGAAGATCGCGGCCGTGCGCCGGGACAAGGAGTCGGCGATCGACTCCCAGGACTTCGAGAAGGCGGCCTCTCTCCGCGACAAGGAGAAGCAGCTGCTCGCGGCGAAGACCAAGCGGGAGAAGGAGTGGAAGGCCGGCGACATGGACGTCGTCGCCGAGGTCGACGGCGAGCTGATCGCCGAGGTCCTCGCCACCGCCACCGGCATCCCGGTCTTCAAGCTGACCGAGGAGGAGTCCTCGCGTCTGCTGCGCATGGAGGACGAGCTCCACAAGCGGGTCATCGGCCAGAAGGACGCCATCAAGGCGCTCTCGCAGGCCATCCGTCGTACGCGTGCGGGTCTGAAGGACCCGAAGCGTCCCGGTGGCTCCTTCATCTTCGCCGGCCCCTCGGGTGTCGGTAAGACGGAGCTGTCGAAGACCCTCGCCGAGTTCCTCTTCGGTGACGAGGACGCGCTGATCTCCCTCGACATGTCGGAGTTCAGCGAGAAGCACACGGTGTCGCGTCTCTTCGGTTCGCCCCCCGGTTACGTGGGCTACGAAGAGGGCGGCCAGCTGACCGAGAAGGTGCGCCGCAAGCCGTTCTCCGTCGTCCTGTTCGACGAGGTGGAGAAGGCCCACCCGGACATCTTCAACAGCCTGCTGCAGATCCTGGAGGACGGTCGCCTGACCGACTCCCAGGGCCGGGTCGTGGACTTCAAGAACACGGTCATCATCATGACGACCAACCTCGGCACCCGGGACATCTCCAAGGGCTTCAACCTCGGCTTCGCCGCCGCAGGTGACACGAAGACCAACTACGAGCGCATGAAGTCCAAGGTCAACGACGAGCTGAAGCAGCACTTCCGCCCGGAGTTCCTGAACCGTGTCGACGACACGGTGGTCTTCCACCAGCTCACCGAGGAAGACATCATCCAGATCGTCGACCTCATGATCGCCAAGGTGGACGAGCGCCTGAAGGACCGCGACATGGGCATCGAGCTCAGCTCGACCGCCAAGTCGCTCCTCGCGAAGAAGGGCTACGACCCCGTTCTGGGCGCCCGGCCGCTGCGCCGGACCATCCAGCGCGAGATCGAGGACCTGCTCTCGGAGAAGATCCTCTTCGGCGAGCTGCGCCCCGGCCACATCGTGGTCGTCGACACGGAGGGCGAGGGCGAGGCCCGCACGTTCACCTTCCGCGGCGAGGAGAAGTCGGCCCTGCCGGACGTGCCGCCGGTCGAGTCGGCGGCGGGCGGCGGCTCGGGGCCGAACCTGAGCAAGGACGCATGACGCGACGCTCGCGCTGAGCTGAGCACTGAAAGGGGCTGGCCCCGGAACTTCGGTTCCGGGGCCAGCCCCTTTTGCTGCTCAGCGGCCCCCGAATGCTGCTGCGAAGCCCCAGCTACCGCTGGAGGTACCTACCCGGCGCAGCTACCGCTGAGAGGCGCCCCTCGCATCACTCTGGTGCGGGGTGCGGTGCCGTCTGTCGCCGGATCGGAAAGCCCTGGGCTTGGTTCGTGTCGACGCCCGTCGTGGCGACCCTGTCCGTGCCCCGGCCGGCCTGTGCGTGCCCCGGGGCACGTCGCTTCCCCCACGGCACGGTGCAGGTGTTGTCAGCGAAGGCCGCGCGGGGCCGCACGGGGCCGGCGCTGAGGCCCGCGTCACGCCCGGAAACCCTGGCGGCCGGGGCGAATTCGAGTAGCCCAGGTCACATTTCCCGAGTAGCCCTCCGAGTAGCCCAGGTCACATTTCCAGGGCATTGATCTTGCCTTTCCGTGACATGACGCACAGGCGTTTTGTCCGGTACTAGGTTGAATAGTGGGCAATAGGGCGTGGTGGGCCCGGATTCTCGTTACGGGGTGGGTCCGGGGTCCGGATGGTTCGGTGCGAAGACGAGGGCGGATCCATGTTTGAGCGCTGCGCACCAGCTGCCAAGTGCGGCTAAACCTCGGGTCGGGCGGATATGTCTGTGCCGGTTTGGGGTGATTCCAGGGGGTTCGTGGCACATGTCAAGAGGTCCTGAATGTGATGTTTTGCTACGAGCGTGGCTAGTAGAAGGGGCTTTTGGGCGTAAGCGAGGTGGCGGGTTACCAATGTGTGGTCCCGACCGGCACATGGCTTTTGAGTGCTGGGTTCGCTTACGCCCGGAGGTCCCTGAATGTCCAAGTTCGCCACGTCCCGCATTCCCGGCTCGTCCCTGCTTCGTACCCGTGCGGCCGTCGTCGCCGTCAGCCTGGGAGCATCGGCGTTCCTCGGTGCCGGGGTCGCGGCCGCTGCGGACACCGGTGTGACCGCCTCCGTGCTGCCCAAGACCACCGCCGCTTCCGTCGCCGCGCAGGCCGATGCCCAGGCAAAGGCCGCCACCGTGGCCAAGACGTCGGTCACCGAGGCCGCGGCCAAGAAGGCCGGCGGCTGGGTCATCCCGGTCAAGCACTACACGCTCTCCGCGAGCTTCGCCCAGGCCGGCGGCATGTGGTCGCACAAGCACTCCGGCCAGGACTTCGCGGTTCCGACCGGTACCCCGGTCGCCGCCGCTTCCAGCGGCACCGTTGTCAAGGCCGGCCCGAACGGTGCCGGTGACGGCCCGGCGTACGGCAACGCCATCGTGATCAAGCACGGCAACGGCACGTACTCGCAGTACGCGCACCTGTCGAAGGTCAACGTGCGGATAGGCCAGACCGTGAAGGCGGGGCAGAACATCGCCCTGTCCGGCAACACCGGCAACTCCAGCGGCCCGCACCTGCACTTCGAGATCCGTACGACCCCGAACTACGGGTCCGCGATCAACCCCGCCAGCTTCCTGCGCGCGCACGGCGTGGGCCTCTGACCCAGCCGACGGCCCATAGCGGCAGCTGACGGACTCGGACTCGGACCGGCGTACTCACGACCGTGTCTGACAAGGTCAGCCGCCGGAGTGGGCCTGCGTCACCAGATCGATGGCGACCTCGAGGACAGCCTTGCGCTTCTCCTCGGGGTCGCCTTCGACGTCCCTGAGGACGAACATGCCGGCGTGCATCGAGAACAGGGCGCTGATGCACCGGACCTGGTCGGTCAGCGGGGCGTCGGGGTCCTTGATGATGTCGAGCATGGTGATCATGCGGTCCTTGAACATCTCGCCGATGCTCAGTTCGCGCACCGTCGCCTGGTTCTCCTGCATGAAGCGGAAGAGGGGGGCGGCCCCGGTCAGCGCCTCGCTGTAGCGGCGCAGCACCTCCTGCTTGGTCTCCAGGGTGTGCGGCTGGGTCCTGCCCCACTCGATCAGCTCGTCCATGGGCCTCACCAGGTCCTCGAAGAGGCTGATGAGGATGTCTTCCTTGGTCTTGAAGTGGTAGTAGAGCGCGGCCTTCGTGACCTCCAGGCGCTCGGCGATCTCGCGCAGCGAGGTCTTCTCGTAGCCCTGCGCGGAGAAGAGTTCGAGCGCCACGTCCTGGATGCGCTGGCGAGTGTTCCCCCGGCGCTGCTGCTTGCTGCTCCCCGTGATGCCCATCGTGGCTGCTCCTCGCACTCCGCAAAACCGCTTGTCAAAAACTTACTTGACGCCCGGCTAGTTGCCGCTCTACTTTCCTCAGTGTAGTTAGCTAGCCGGGCGGCAAGTAAGTGCGTACGCGGGTCGCCTCGCTTCCTTATCGTCCCAGGGGGAGTGCAGAGATGTCCCAGACCCAGCCACCAGCCGACGCCGTCCCGGCAGGCACTGGCGAAGCGGCGCCCGAAGGAGGCAGGCAGCCGCGCAGCGTCCGCGTCGTGCTGCTCGCCCTCATGATCGCCATGCTGCTCGCGATGCTCGACAACATGATCATCGGCACCGCGATGCCCACCATCGTGGGCGATCTCGGCGGCCTCGAGCACCTTTCGTGGGTCGTCACCGCCTATACGCTCGCCACCGCCGCCTCCACCCCCATCTGGGGCAAGCTCGGCGACATGTACGGGCGGAAGGGCGTCTTCCTGACGTCCATCGTCATCTTCCTGATCGGCTCCGCACTGAGCGGCATGGCCCGGGACATGGAGCAACTGATCGGGTTCCGTGCCGTACAGGGGCTCGGTGCCGGCGGACTCATGGTCGGCGTGATGGCGATCATCGGTGATCTGATTCCGCCCCGGGAGCGTGGCAAGTACCAGGGCATGATGGCCGGCGTGATGGCGCTCGCCATGATCGGCGGGCCGCTGGTCGGCGGCACGATCACCGACCACCTCGGCTGGCGCTGGTCCTTCTACATCAACCTGCCGCTCGGCGCCGTCGCCCTCGCCGCGGTGAGTACGGTGCTGCATCTGCCGAAGAAGCGGACACAGAGCCGGATCGACTACCTGGGTGCGGCCCTGCTCGCCGTCGGCATCACCGCGATCGTGCTGGTCACCACCTGGGGCGGTACGCAGTACGCCTGGGGCTCGGCCGTGATCATGGAGCTCATCGGCATCGGTGTCGCCTCGCTCGTCGGCTTCTTCTTCGTCCAGACGAAGGCCGCAGAACCGATCCTGCCGCTGCACATCTTCCGCAGCCGCAACTTCACGCTCATGTCGGTGGTCGGCTTTGTCACCGGCTTCGTGATGTTCGGCGCGGTGCTGTTCCTGCCGCTGTACCAGCAGTCCGTACAGGGGGCGTCTGCGACCAACTCCGGTCTGCTCCTGCTGCCCATGCTGCTGGCGATGATGGTCCTCTCGCTGATCGCGGGACGGGTCACCACCAGCAGCGGCAGGTACAAGATCTTCCCCGTGGCGGGGAGTGTGCTGATGATCGCCGGGCTGTTCCTGCTGGCGCAGATGGACACCGGGACGTCACGTTTCACCTCGGGTCTGTACATGGCGGTGCTCGGCGCGGGCATGGGCTGCCTGATGCAGATCACCATGCTGGTCGCGCAGAACAGCGTCGAGATGAGGGACATGGGCGTCGCCTCCTCCTCGACCACCCTCTTCCGTACGCTCGGCTCCTCCTTCGGCGTCGCGATCATGGGCGCCCTCTTCAACCACCGGGTGCAGGACGTCATGGCCGAGCGCGCCGGGGACCTCGGCAGCCAGATCACCGAGAAATCCGCACAGCTCGACGCGGCGAGCCTGGCCAAGCTGCCCGAGGCGGCCCGCGAGGCCTACCAGCACGCGGTGTCGGCCGGCACGCACTCGGCGTTCCTGCTCGGCTCGGCCGTCGCCGTGGTCGCCCTGCTGGCGGCGGTGTTCGTGAAGGAGGTCCCGTTGCGCGGCGCGGGAGCCCAGAAGCCTGCCGGGGGCGCGGACGGCGCGGACGGCGAGGCCGCGCGGGCAGGGAAGGCGGCGGCAGACGCCGTGTGATCCGGTTCCCCGAGGCGTGGTCGATGGCCTCCGGTGCGCGCGGCGTGCCGGGGGCCATCGGCGTGTGTCAGTGGGGGGCCACCGTCAGTCCTCCAGCATCGGGAAACTCCCGGTGCTCGTCGGTGCGTGCTCCGGCAGCCACAGCACCGCGACCGCACCCTCCGCCGGTATGTGGTCGGGTGCCCCGGGCGGCCGTACGTTGCGGAAGGTCAGGCGTGCGCCGAGCACCCGGGCCTGGCCCGCCGCGATCGTCAGGCCGAGGCCGTGGCCCTGCCCGGAGCGGTCCCTGCTGCCGGTGCGGAACCGGCTGGGCCCCTCGGCGAGGAGTTCCTCCGGGAAGCCGGGCCCGTGGTCGCGCACGCGGATCACCCGGCCCTCCACCGTGACCTCGATCGGCGGTTTGCCGTGCCTGGCGGCGTTGGCCAGCAGATTGCCGAGAACCCGCTCCAGGCGCCGCGGGTCGGTCGTGACCTCCGACTCGTGCACCACGCGCACCGCGATGTCGGCGTCCCTCACCGCGACCCGCCGGGTCACGAACTCGCCCAGCATGATGTCCTGCAGTTCGGCCCGCTCCGAGGCGCTGTCGAGCCGCGCCACCTCGAGCACGTCCTCGACGAGCGTGCGCATGGCCTGCGCCCGGTCGCGTACGAGCTCGGTCGGACGGCCCGGCGGCAGCAGTTCCGCCGCGGTCAGCAGCCCCGTCACAGGGGTGCGCAGTTCATGCGCGATGTCGGCGGTCACCCGGCGTTCCGCCTCCAGGCGCTGCTTGAGTGCGTCCGCCATCGCGTCCACGGCCCGCGCGAGGTCGTCGGTCTCGTCGCGTACGACACCGCCGATGGCGTCGCGCACCCGTACGTCCGTCTGCCCCTGGGCGACCTCGCCCGCCGCGGCAGCGGCCTTGCGCAGCCGCCGGGAGATCTGGCCGCCGATGAGCACACCGAGCGCGCAACCGCCGAAGACCACCGCGATCGAACCCACGATCAACGCCTGGTCCAGGTCCTTCATGACCTCGGCGCTGCGGTCCGTGAACCGGGTGTGCAGCGACAGGACGCGGCCGTCGCTGAGCGGGACGGCGGCCCAGATGTCGGGCACGCCGTTGGGCCGCTCCGACACGTAGGTGGCCCGGCGCCCGGCCATGGCCTTCGCCCGCAGGTCTTTCGGCATGGCCGGATCGTCGATCTTGAGGCCCATGAAGTTCAGCCGGCCGGTCGTCTCGTACATGCGCTCGGCGAGCTGGATGCGTTCGTCCTGCACGTCGCGGGCGTTGTCGAGTATCGAGACCTGCGCCGCGTTGTGCACGACCAGGCTCAGGGCGAGCGCCACCAGCGCGCCGACCAGCGTGATCGCGGCGCTGATCTTCCACCGCACACCGGTACGCAGCGTTCTGCCCACGCGCAGCCGTCGCCGGCCGTCGAAACCCCCCAGGTCCACGGCGTGCTCCTCAGGCCCTGAGTTTGTAGCCGAAGCCGCGGACCGTCTCGATCCGGTCCTGGCCGATCTTGGTGCGCAGCCGCTGCACATGGACGTCGACGACGCGGGTGTCACCGCCCCAGCCGTAGTCCCACACGCGCTCCAGCAGCTTGTCGCGGGAGAGCACCGTGCCGGGCGCCGATGAGAACTCGAGCAGCAGCCGCATCTCGGTCGGTGTCAGCCCCACCAGCGCGCCACCGCGCCGTACCTCCATCCCCTCCGTGTCGATCTCCAGATCGCCGAAGCTCAGCACACCGCCGTTCGCCTGCCCCGCACCGCCTGCGCCCCCGGCAGCGGAGGCGGCAGCGTTCGCGTGTCCGAAGCGGCGCAGCACGGCGCGGATCCTGGCCATCAGCACGGCGCCGTCGAACGGCTTGGTCACATAGTCGTCGGCGCCCGCTTCCAGGCCCAGGACGACGTCGATCGAGTCGGCGCGGGCGGACAGCATGATCACCGGCACGCTGGACTCGTCGCGGATGCGCCGGCAGAGCGAGACGCCGTCCAGGCCCGGGACCATCACATCGAGCAGCGCGATGTCGGGCCGGTCGGCCCGGAACGCCTCGAGCCCCGAGAGACCGTCGGGCATGGCGGTGACCACGAAGCCGTCGCGCTCCAGCGCCAGCTGGGTGGCCTCGCGGATGACGTCGTCGTCCTCGACGAACAGGACGTGGGTCTGCTCTGCCATCCGAATGTGCTGCCTTCTGTGTCAGTTCTCCGAGGCGGTGGGCGAACCCCCGCCCACCGCGTTGCTGTAGTCGTTGTGCGTACGGGATTGCTCGACGAACCTGTTCGCGGACCAGTGGTAGGTGATCACGTTCTCGCCGGACGGGTACTCCACCGGATCGCCTTTTTCGTACACCTGCATGGTGACGACGAGGTCGCCCCGGTCGATCTCCGCATAGACCGGCGGCTCCTCGACCCGGAAGACACTCTGGTACTTCCGGCCGACCGCGCGGTATACGTACGAGCCGACGCCGACCGCATCACCGCAGGTCATGACGTTGACGACGATGTCGTTCGAGGAGCCGCCGGTCAGCTTGCCATAGGACACGTCCACCGGGTACTCGTCGGCGACGCACGGTTTCAGGTCCCGTTTGACCTCGGCGCTCACCTTCGGATCGTTCTTGACCAGCGCGACCGCGTCGACGCGCTTCACCGTGGGCGCGGGAGAGGAGGACGGTGCGGGCTGGGCGACCGAGGCTCCCCGTGCCGGGCCCTCGTCGCGCGCACCGGTGCCGCCGGTGCCGCAGCCGGCGAGCGAAAGGCCGAGGGCGGCGAGCCCGGCCGCCGCCGCGCCCCCCGCCGTCAGGACTCTCTTTCCGGTCCGGCCGCCGCCGCGTCCGGCGGCGGGAGCGTCACCGCGTATCGCCCGCGTCCGTCGTATGGCCCGTATCCGTCGTATGACCCGTATACGTCGTATGGCCCGAGGGCCTAGGCGGCCGCGCAACGCTCCCGCTCCTCACGTTCGAGCGCGCGCACATCGAGGTCGCGGCTCTCCAGCTCCTGGCGGAGCCGGGCGAGCGCCCGGTGCAGCGTGCTCTTTACCGTGCCGGCCGACATGCCGAGGGCGGCGGCCGTCTCCTCCGTGGACATCTGTTCCCAGTGTCGCAGCACGACGACGCTGCGCTGCTTGGGCGCCAGCACCTTCATGACGTCCATGAGCAGGGCGCGGTCGGCGTGCTGCTCGGTGGAGTCGTCGATGCTCGCGTCCGGGAGCTGCTCGGTGGGCACCTCCTGCAGCTTGCGGGCCCGCCACCACTCCGTCCGCGTGTTGATCATGACGCGACGCAGATACGCGTCCGCCAGCCGCTTGTCGGCTATATCCGCCCAGTGGCCGTACGTCCGCACGAGCGCGGTCTGCAGCAGGTCCTGCGCGTCGACGGGATCCGGGACCAGGCGCCTGGCGCTGCGCAGCAGGGCGTCCTGCCTGCTGCGGACGTACTCCTCGAATTCGAGCACCTCGCCGTGCGCCATCGCCAACCGCCTCCGTTCGACCCCGTGTTCGCGCTGGTGCGCGCCCCTGTGCGGTACGGCATGAAGCTACGGAGCAGTTGTCACGAGGCTGTCCGAGGCAGCCTGCGGCGGACGCACGGCTGTGCGGCGGTTGTGTAACAGAAGCCGGACGGGCGTAACGGGTGGTGGGCCCGGCCGTGAGGGGAGTCAGGCGTGCGGCAGGCGGTAGAGGCCGCCCTGCAGCGGTTCGACCAGACCGTCGGCGACCAGGCCGTCCAGCGCCCGGGCCCGCTGCACGGGCTCGTCCCACACACGGTCGAGTACGGCCTGCGGAACGGGCGCGACGGCTTCCCGCAGCACGGCCAGCAGCCGGCCGCGCACCTGGCGGTCGGTCCCCGCGTACGTCTGGCCGCGTCGCGGCGGCCCGTCGTGCGCCGGCTTCCCGGCCAGCCGCCACGCGCACTGCGCTGCGACGGGGCAGCGGACACAACTCTCGTTCTTGGCCGTGCAGATCAGCGCCCCGAGCTCCATGGACGCGGCGGCCCAGCGCGCCGCCGTGTGCTCGTCCTCGGGAAGCAGCTCGCGGGCCAGCCTGCGCTCGGCCGCGGTGGTGGCGTTGGGCGGGTACTGCGCGCCGGTGACGGCGCGCGCGAGGACCCGGCGCACATTGGTGTCGAGGACGGCGTGCCGCTGCCCGTAGGCGAAGGACGCCACGGCGGCGGCTGTGTACTCGCCGATGCCGGGGAGCGCGAGCAGCTGCGTGTGCTGCGTCGGTACGTCGCCGCCGTGCCGCTCTGTTATGGCGACCGCGGCACCGTGCAGCCGCAGCGCGCGCCGCGGATAGCCGAGCCTGCCCCAGGCGCGGACGGCTTCGCCGGGCGCCTCCTCGGCCAGGTCGGCGGGGCGCGGCCAGCGGGCCATCCACTGCTCGTACACGGGCAGCACACGGTTGACCGGTGTCTGCTGCAGCATGAACTCGCTGACCATCACGCCCCACGGTCCCGCTTCGGGGCGGCGCCACGGCAGGTCGCGTGCGTTCTCCTCGAACCATGCGATGACGGGCGTGTGCAGGGCGGCTCCGTCCGGGGCGCCCGGGGTCGCCCCCGAGGTGCCGGATGCGGTGCGGCAGGACGGCATGGGCGCCGTGGACGGGGCGGGCTGGGCTTGCATGGGTTTCGTGGGAGCAGTCATGGCACGCACGATCCTGCCACGGTGCCGCACGCCTGGCGGTCATCCGCGCCCGTGGCCGTACAGAAGGCCAGGTGAGAGGCGGGAGGGACACGCCGGAGGACCTGATTCCGGGCCGTGTCGGGGGTTTCGGGCGCCCTGTACGTCATGCTTCCGGCGATCGAGAGGGCGCCCCGGGGGGCGTGGCAGCTGCCACCGAGCCCGGGCCTGTGCGGCCCTTTCCCCGGCACCAACCGCAGCCTGGCCGGCGGCCCGACCCCGTACCGGCCGGGGCCGCACCCGCCGGACGTACCGCCCGCCCAGCGGCGGGTGATGCCGCTGGTTCACCTCAGCGGGACGACGCGTTCGGAGCGCCGGGGAGGCGCGTGCCGCTCGGCAGCCGGCCGGGCGTTTCGCGGCCTTGGTGGCCGCAGGCCGGGCCGCGTCAGCCGGGGCCGGCCGTTTGCGGCTGAGACAGGCCCGAGCCAGGCACCGTGCACCCCGGTCCGGCGAACCACCGGACCGGTCCCGCGGATGACGCGCGCAGCGCCTCGGCCACGCGCGTCATCGGCTGCCTGCCGAGGCGTACCACCGCGTAGCCCACGACGGCGCCGATGAGCAGCCCCACGAGCACGTCGTGCGGGTAGTGGACGCCCACGAACACCCGTGAGTACGCCATCAGCAGCGCCATCGGGAAGGCGAGCCGGGCGATGCCGCGCCAGGCGAGCGTCAGCGCCACCGCCGCGGCACCTGCGATCGTCGCGTGGTTGCTCGGGAACGACCAGTCGCCGTGGGGCGGACAGGCGACGAGCGAGGCGGGGGCGCCGGCCACGGCGCGGCACGGACGTTCCTCGTCCACCGCGGACTTGACCAACTCGCTGCACACATACGCCACCGCCGTGGCGAGCGGTGCGAGCACGGCGAGGGCCAGCGCGCCGGGCCCGCCGCGCCGGGCCCGCCACCAGGCAGCGGCGAACAGCACACCGAACAGCAGCAGTCCGGCCTCCGTCCATGCCTCCAGGAGGTGCTGCACCCACGCAGGGGTGTCATGCGCGAAGTCGCCGATGTCGCGGTAGAGACCGGAGTCGATGTCTTCCATGAGCAGGGACGGTACGCAATGAGCCCGCACGTCACGCGATACGACGGTTCCGTCCCGTATCTGACGAAAGGCTGGGGCCTGGAGCGGGGCAGGGATGTGTACGGGCTGCGCGGCCAGGATGATGATCCGCAAAAGTTGCGGCGCAGGGCGGCGGGTGGGGCAGGATAACCCGCTGATCTCTCGTACAGTTTGCGCCGTGGGATCTCTGCGCAATCCAGTCGGGCCGCTTCCCTCCACCATCTACTGGCGACGGAGGGCCGTTCTGCTGTCCGTGGTCGCCCTGCTGGCACTGCTTGTCGTATGGACCGTCAATTCCGGCGGCGGAGGCGGCAGCGACAACACCGCCGGCGGCGCCGACGGCAAGAACCCCGCGCCGTCGATCACGCCGGGTCCCTCCGGGTCCGGGCCTGCGATCAGCCAACACCCGGGCGGCCGCGACGAGTCGGGCGGCAGTGGTGACGGCTCGGGAGAGAGCGAGGGCTCCGGCGATACGGGCAGCACCGACGGTTCGGACGGGACCGGCTCCACGGACTCCTCGGACGGCGCCACGGGCGGCAGTTCCTCGGGCGATCGCGTACCGGCCGGATCGAGCCTGCCCAACTGCACTGCCAGCACTGTGAAGTTGACCGTGCGCAGCGTACGCAACACTTACGAGCCCGGTGAGAAGCCGGAGTTTGAGCTGATCGCGCGGAACACGTCGGGGACGGCGTGCAAGGTGGATCTCGGGCCGAAACAAGCCGTACTGACTATCACACTGACCGGGAGCGACGACGCCTTCTGGACGTCGTCGGACTGCCCGAAGGCCAGTGGGAGCCTGTTGCTTCGGGTGCCGGCGGACGGACGCGTCACGCAGACCCTGGTGTGGGACCGGCGTGCGAGTGCGGCTCAGTGTGCGACGCCGGCCGCGGGCTCGGCGAAGCCGGGTACGTACCTCGTCGAGGCGAAGGCCCCGGGCCTCGGGACGGCCCAGACGTCGTTCGTCCTGGAGAACGACTAGCCCCTGCGGCGCTGGAAACAGGGGGGACCCCCATCGCCCTGCGGAACTCCTGCCCACAACAGTGAGACCCGCAGGTGCTCTCCGGCCGAAGGGGACGTGGCGGGATGTGCGCCCGCTGGGGGTACCTCCCAGGCCTTTAAGGCACTGGGGGAGGCTGGCGCAAACTTCGGGCTAGCCCAACGATGACGGTTCGGCGCCAGGCCGAGGACGTACATCCCGGCGCGGCCCCGACCCGCCACCGGCCGGTGGCGCACCGAAGCGGACCCGCGGACGCGTTCGCCCCGACCCACCCACCGACAGGTGGCGAACCACCCAGGAACGGCAAGCCGCGCGCGTGCCCGAGCCTGCCACCGGCAGGTGGCGAACCCACACCCAAAGCGGCGGCACCCAAAAATCGGGGGCGCCTGAGAACCGCAGCCCGCCGGAGGCTAGACGTAGCGCTCGAGGATCGACGACTCCGCCAACCGCGACAGCCCCTCCCGAACGCTCCGCGCCCGGGCCTCCCCGACCCCGTCCACCGTCTGCAGGTCGTCGACGCTCGCGGCGAGCAGCTTCTGCAGGCCGCCGAAGTGCTCCACGAGGCGGTCGATGATGGCGCCGGGCAGCCGCGGAACCTTCGCCAGCAGCCGGAACCCGCGCGGCGACACGGCCGAGTCGAGCGTCTCCGGCGACCCGGTGTAACCCAACGCCCGTGCCACCACTGGAAGTTCCAGCAGCTCGGTGTGCGAGAGAGAGTCCAGCTCGGCCAGCGCCTCCTCGACCGTGCGGGACCGCTTGGCGGTCGGCTCCGGCACGTAGTCCCGGACGACGAGCTCCCGCTCCGGTTCTACGCCCGCGATCAACTCCTCGAGCTGGAGCGCGAGAAGCCGCCCGTCCGTGCCGAGCTCCACCACGTACTCGGCGATCTCGGTCGCGATGCGCCGCACCATCTCCAGGCGCTGCGCCACGGCCGAGACGTCCCGGACCGTCACCAGGTCCTCGATCTCGAGCGCGGACAGCGTGCCCGCGACCTCGTCGAGCCGCAGCTTGTACCGCTCGAGGGTCGCCAGGGCCTGGTTGGCCCGGGAGAGGATCGCGGCCGAGTCCTCCAGGACCCGCCGCTGACCGTCCACGTACAGCGCGATGAGCCGCATGGACTGGGACACCGACACGACCGGGAAACCGACCTGCTTGCTCACGCGGTCCGCGGTGCGGTGCCGCGTGCCGGTCTCCTCGGTCGGGATCGTCGGGTCCGGCACGAGCTGGACGCCCGCGCGGAGGATCTTGGTGAGGTCCTTGTCGAGGACGATGCCGCCGTCGAGCTTGCACAGCTCGCGCAGGCGCGTCGCCGTGAACTCGACATCCAGGACGAAACCGCCGGTGCACATGGCTTCGACGGTCTTGTCGGTGCCGAGGACGATCAGTCCTCCGGTGTTGCCGCGGAGGACGCGCTCCAAGCCGTCCCGCAGCGCCGTACCCGGCGCGACAGCGCTCAGAGAGGCGCGCATGAGCCCATCGGCACCGGAGCTCCCACCGGACTTGCCGGGAGCTGCTGCCCGGTCGTTGGCTGCCACTGCACTCCTCCGGTCGCAGGTTCTGGGCGCCCTCGGTTCGTACGGATGGGCGAGACCGGGGCAAAGTCTACCGGCGGTCCTCCTCCTCCCGTGGGGCCTCTCGCCGACGCGACCTCGGCAGCACCCGCAGAGCGTCCCCTATGTCGGCGACTTCCAGGACCTTCATACCGGGCGGGACCTTGCCCGGATCCGTCGGCACGAGGGCGTGCGTGAAGCCGAGGCGGTGCGCCTCAGCGAGCCTGCGCTGGACCCCGGTGACCCGTCTGACCTCGCCCGCGAGGCCCACCTCGCCGATCGCGACGAGGTTCTTCGGCAGCGGGGTGTCGCTCGCGGCGCTGGCGAGCGCGAGCGCGACGGCCAGGTCCGCGGCGGGCTCGGAGAGCTTCACGCCGCCGACCGTCGCCGAGTAGATGTCGCGCTTGCCGAGCGCGCTGATCCGGCCGCGCTGCTCGAGCACGGCGAGCATCATCGAGACGCGCGAGGTCTCCAGGCCCGAGGTGGTGCGCCGGGGCGAGGGGATCTGCGAGTCGACGGTGAGCGCCTGCACCTCGGCGACGAGCGGGCGGCGCCCCTCCAGCGTCACGGTCAGGCAGGTGCCCGGAACCGGCTCGTCACGGCGGGTGAGGAAGAGGCCGCTGGGGTCGGCGAGACCGGTGATGCCCTCGTCGTGCAGCTCGAAGCAGCCGACCTCGTCCGTCGTCCCGTACCGGTTCTTCACGCCGCGGACCAGCCGCAGGCGCGCGTGCCGGTCGCCCTCGAAGTGCAGCACGACGTCCACGAGATGCTCGAGCAGCCGCGGGCCCGCGATGGCGCCGTCCTTCGTGACATGGCCGACCAGGAGCGTCGCCATGCCGCGATCCTTGGAGGCGCGGATGAGGGCCCCGGCCACCTCGCGGACCTGGGCCATGCCGCCGGGCGCCCCGTCGATCTCCGGCGAGGCCACGGTCTGCACGGAGTCGAGGATCAGCAGCGACGGCTTCACCGCGTCCAGATGACCGAGGATGGCCGCGAGATCCGTCTCCGCGGCCAGGTACAGATGGTCGTCGATCGCCTTGATGCGGTCCGCGCGCAGCCGCACCTGGCTCGCGGACTCCTCGCCCGTGACATACAGCGTGCGGTGCTCGTCGCTGGCCGACTTGGCCGCCACGTCCAGCAGGAGCGTCGACTTGCCGACGCCCGGCTCGCCCGCGACGAGGACCACGGCGCCGGGGACAAGTCCGCCGCCGAGCACCCGGTCCAACTCGGGCACGCCGGTCGAGCGGGCGGTGGCCTGGCGGCCGTCGACCTGGCCGATCGGCACGGCCGAGGTGGTGACGCGGCCGGGCGTCGTCGTACGGACCGCGGGCGCGCCGTACTCCTCGACCGTGCCCCATGCCTGGCACTCGGGGCAGCGGCCGAGCCACTTGGCCGTCTGCCAGCCGCACTCGGTGCAGCGGTAGGACGGCCGGTCCTTGCCGGATTTCGTACGGGCAGCCATGGACGAAACCGTAGCGGTGACCACTGACAGCCCGGCCCCCGGCCGTCGGCTGCGGCCCCTTCGGCGGGCACGGCGGGCGGGCTGCGCACTCGCGCGCGGGGGTCGGCGGCCCCTGCCCGAGGGCCCACGCGCGCGTGCCTCTGTAACGCTCAGAGTGCGGAATGACGGGCTCCTGTCCCCTTTTGAGGGATCTGTTCACCCGTAAGGATTAAATGTCCGCGACGGTGAAGAGGGCCCCACCACCACCGGCCTACGGTCGCACGGGTGACGAGCAGTAGGCCGCAGCCCTCCCCGCAGACCCCCGGAGCCCGCCGGTCGCATCGCGATGCGCGGCACCGCGGGGCGGCGCACCGTACCCAGGTCCAGCGGCCGCCCGCGCGCTACGAGCCGTATCTGGACGGCCTGTTCACGTACTGCCTGTCCGTGCTGTGCGACCACGACGCCGCGACCGCCGCCCTCGGAGAGGCCCTCGCATGTGCCGAGCGCCGCGGCTCGCGCGGGCCGGACGCCGACGGCGACCGCAAGGCCTGGCTGTACGCGCTCGCACGCTGGTCGTGTCTGCGCAAACTCGCCGAGGCCAAGCGGAAGCGGGCAGGCTCGCGTGCCGCCGGTCGCAGAGCCGACCGGACCGCGGCCGCCTCGGGCTCCGGGGAGACCGGCCGGACCTCCGGCCACTCCGTCGACCGCTCCGTCTCCGCAGAGGCGGAGCGCGAGCGCCGGCGGGAACTCGCCCTGCTCGCCTGGCCCGAGGCGGCAGGGACGACCCCCGAGCAGCGCGAGGCGCTCGAACTCGCCGTACGCCACCAGCTCGCCGCCCACGAGGTCGCCGCGGTCCTCGGCATGGACCTCGCCTCGGCCCGGGAGCTCCTGGCCGCCGCGGCCTGCGAGGTGGAGCGCACCCGTACCGCGCTCGCCGTCGTGGAGACCGGCACCTGCCCCGCCGTCGCCCGCCTCACCGGCGACGATCAGCTGCTGCTCGGCGCGGCCCTGCGCACCGAGCTCGTACGGCACGTCGACGACTGCCCGCGCTGCCGCCGCACCGCCGAGCGGGCGGGCATCGCCTGGCCCGGCACCGGCGTCACCCCGACCGCGCTGCCCGTGGTCGAGGCCCCGCGCCCGGCCCTGCACACCGCGATGGCGCATGCCCCGCGCGCGCGGGACCGCGCCCCGCGCTTCGACCGGCGGGGTTTCCCGATGGACCCCAGGGACCGTGCCGCCCGCCGCGGCCGGCTACGCGCGCGTGCCGTGGCGACGACCGTCGTCGCCACGGTCGTCGCGGCCCCCGTGCTCGCCCTCTGGGCCGCCTACCGCGGCGCGCCTCTCACCGGCGAGGGCCAGGACGGCCGCTCCGTCTCCGTCAGCGAGGCCGACGACCCCGGCGCTCTCGGCGGGGACCACCCTGGCGGCTACGAGAACGCGGGCAACGCCAGCCCCGACCCCGACGCGCGCTTTACCGCGGGCAGCCGCACGCCCGACGTGTCCGTGGAGGTGATCAGCCCGGGAGCGCCGCCGTCCCGGAGCGCGGTGGGGCCGGGCAGGCTCACGGTCGAGGCTCAGCCGAGCAGCGGCGAGACGACACTGATCACGATGCGGGCGTCCGGGGGCGCACCTGTGCACTGGTCGGCGTACGCCGACGCCCCGTGGCTCTACCTCAGCCAGTACTCGGGAACGCTCGCGCCGGGCGAGTCCTTCACGATCGAGGTGTACGTCGATCACCATCGCGAGCCCGCCGGCCACTGGCGCGCGCAGATCGTGATCGACCCGTCGGGCGCGGTGATCGGCCTCGAGGGGGACGGACACCCGGCCCCGCCGTCCTCCAGCCCCCCGCCGTCGTCGCCGCCCGGTTCACCGTCCCCGTCCGACCCGGGGCCCACGCCGAGCGATCCGCCCTCGTCGGATCCGCCGCCGTCCTCCGACCCGCCGCCGTCGTCGGATCCGCCCCCGTCCGGTCAGGATCCGGACCCGGAAGAACCGTCGCCCTCCGACCCCGGCCCTAGCGACACCGCCCCTTCTGACTCACCTGCCCCGTCAGACCCCGGGGACTCGTCCCCGCCACCGAGCGACGGGGGAGAGGGGAGCCCCAGCGAAGGGGCGTAGGGGCCGGCCCGCCTGCCGGCCGCCGTCCGCACCGCGGCCCCGTCCCTGGCTGGGCGGCCCCCCGCGTGAGGCTCAGGGCGCCGGATCGGCGGGGTGCGGCGCCACCAGCGGCAGCTCGGACGCCAGCCGGGCCTCACACAGCTCGACCAGCCGGTCGTATCCCGCCTTGCCCATGAGCTCCGTGAGCTCCGGCCGGTACGAGACGTACACCGGGTCGCCCGCCCCGTGCGCCGAGGTCGCCGACGTGCACCACCAGTGCAGATCGTGGCCGCCCGGGCCCCAGCCCCGGCGGTCGTACTCGCCGATCGACACCTGCAGGACGCGGGTGTCGTCGGGCCGGTCGATCCACTCGTACGTCCGGCGGATCGGCAGCTGCCAGCAGACGTCCGGCTTCGTCTCCAGCGGCTCACGGCCCTCGCGCAGCGCCAGGATGTGCAGCGAGCAGCCCGCGCCGCCCGCGAATCCGGGCCGGTTCTGGAAGATGCAGGAGCCCTCGAAGCGGCGGGTCTGGCGCTCGCCGTCCTCGTCCTCCTGGACCCAGCCCGTCTGCGTGCCCACGTCGTGGTGCTGCCAGATCTCGGGAGTGAGCCTCGCCACATGCTCGGCGACGCGCTTCTCGTCGTCGTCCTCCGAGAAGTGCGCGCCCAGCGTGCAGCACCCGTCGTCCGCGCGGCCCGCCTGGATGCCCTGGCAGCCGCTTCCGAAGATGCAGTTCCAACGGGAGGTAAGCCATGTCAGATCGCAGCGGAATACCTGCTCGTCGTCCGCCGGATCAGGGAACTCGACCCATGCGCGGGCGAAGTCCAGGGCCTTCTCGTCGGGGACCGGCTGCTGCCCCTGCGCCGGCCCGATCGACCGCTTCGACTGCTTCGGCGGTTTCGACTGCTTCTCCTCCGGCTGCTTCTGCTCCGGCGCCGTCGCCTTCGAGGACTCCGTGGCAGAGCTGGCGGATTTGTCGGTCTTTGCCTTTTTCGTCTTTGGCACGCCTCCAGGGTATGCGGGCGGAAGCCCGCCCAGGGAGTTCTGCCCGGCGCCCGCGCAGTAGCGTTCCGTACATGAGACTCGGTGTCCTCGACGTGGGTTCGAACACGGTGCATCTCCTCGTGGTGGATGCACACCCGGGCGCGCGCCCGCTGCCCGCGCACTCGCACAAGGCGGAGCTGCGCCTCGCCCAACTCCTCGACGACGACGGAGCCATCGGCCCCGAGGGTGTCGGCAAACTGATCGGCACCGTCCACGAAGCGCTGCAGGCCGCCGAGGACAAGGGCGTCGAGGACCTGCTGCCGTTCGCCACCTCCGCGGTCCGCGAGGCCAGCAACGCCGACGACGTGCTGGCCCGGATCAAGGACGAGACCGGTGTCGAACTGCAGGTCCTGACCGGTGAGGAGGAGGCCCGTCTCACCTTCCTCGCGGCCCGCCGCTGGTTCGGCTGGTCGGCCGGGAAACTGCTCGTCCTGGACATCGGCGGCGGCTCGCTCGAGATCGCGTACGGCATGGACGAGGAGCCGGACGCCGCCGTCTCGCTGCCGCTCGGCGCCGGCCGGCTGACCGCGGGCTGGCTGCCCGGTGATCCGCCGGACCCGGCGGACGTGCGGGCCCTGCGGCGGCACGTGCGGGCGCAGATCGCCCGGACCGTCGGGGACTTCAGCCGTCTCGGCACCCCGGACCATGTGGTCGCCACCTCCAAGACCTTCCGGCAGCTCGCCCGGATCTCCGGTGCCGCCCGCTCCGCCGACGGCCTCTACGTTCAACGGGAGCTCAAGCGCAGGGACCTGGAGGACTGGGTGCCCCGGCTCACCGAGATGAGCGCCGACGAGCGCGTAGAGCTGCCCGGCGTCTCGGAGGGCCGCTCCGGCCAGCTGCTCGCCGGCGCGCTCGTCGCGGAGGGCGCGATGGACCTCTTCGGCGTGGAGTCAGCGGAGATCTGCCCGTGGGCGCTGCGCGAGGGCGTGATCCTCCGCCGCCTGGACCACATGCCGAGCTAGGGACGGCGGGGGCGCCTCCGCTGTGGGCATACGTTCCGCAAAGGGCGATGGCGTACGTGGGAGGCGGCCGCGGTGTACCCAGGGCGGCGCCCCCGGCGGATGCGCCCCCACCACCCCCGCCCCCGTACCCTGTCCCTCGTGGCAGAACCAGTGGTGCGCATCCCGGATGCGAAGGTCGCCCTGTCGACGGCCTCGGTCTATCCGGAGTCGACGGCGACGGCCTTCGAGATCGCCGCGCGCCTCGGGTACGACGGCCTCGAGATCATGGTCTGGAACGACCCCGTCAGCCAGGACATCGACGCGCTCCGCAGGCTCAGCGACTACCACCGCATCCCGATCCTCGCCGTCCACGCCCCCTGTCTCCTGATCACGCAGCGCGTGTGGTCCACCGACCCCTGGGTCAAGCTCCAGCGCGCGAGGTCCGCCGCCGAGCAGCTGGGCGCCTCCACCGTCGTCGTGCATCCGCCGTTCCGCTGGCAGCGGCAGTATGCCCGGGACTTCGTACGCGGCATCTGGCGCATGGCCGACGAGACGGATGTGCGGTTCGCCGTCGAGAACATGTATCCGTGGCGCTACCGGGACCGCGAGATGCTCGCGTACGCCCCGGACTGGGACGTCACCAAGGAGGACTACCGGCACTTCACGATCGACCTCTCGCACACGGCGACCGCCCGCACCGACGCCCTGCAGATGATCGACCGCATGGGCGACCGGCTCGGCCACGTCCACCTCGCCGACGGCACCGGCTCAGGCAAGGACGAGCACCTGGTCCCGGGCCGCGGCACGCAGCCCTGTGCCGAGATCCTGGAGCGCCTGGCGCTGAGCGGCTTCGACGGCCATGTCGTCCTGGAGGTCAACACGCGGCGGGCCATGTCCAGCGCCGAGCGCGAGGCCGATCTTGCGGAGGCCCTGGCCTTCACCCGGCTGTATCTCGCGTCGGCCGTGAGGGTGCCGAGATCATGACCGACACCGCCCCCAGGCGCCGGGGACGGCCCTCCCGTACGCAGACGGCAGAGGGGCCGGACACCCGGGAGCGCATCCTGCGGGCGGCCCGCGAGGAGTTCTCCGAGCGGGGGTACGAGAAGGCGTCGGTGCGCGGCATCGCCAAGGCGGCCGGTGTCGACTCCGCGCTCGTCCACCACTACTTCGGCACCAAGGAGCAGGTCTTCGAGGCGGCCGTCGAGGTCGTCTTCGCGCCCGCCCTGAAGGCCCCGGAGGCCATCACGGAGGGGCCGCTCGAGGGGGTCGGTGAGCGGTTCACCCGGTTCCTCTTCGGAGTCTGGGAGAACCCGGCCACCCGTACGCCCCTGCTTGCCGTGGTCCGGTCCGCGATGAACAACGAGGCGGCCGCCGCGGTCTTCCGCCGCCTCATCACCGGCCAGCTGCTGCGCAGGGTCGCGGGCCATGTGGGCGGGCCGGAGGCCGAACTGCGGGCCGAGCTGGCGGCGGCCCAGCTGGTCGGCGTGGCCATGATGCGGTACGTGATCAAGCTGGAGCCGCTGGCCTCAGCGGACGTGGAGCAGATCATCGCGCGGGTGGCGCCGGTGGTGCAGAGGCATCTGACGGGGGAGTGAAGGGCCGCCCGTAACCCCCGAACGGGTGCCGGGGACCGAGACGGGCGTCCCGTTATCCGGACAAGCTGTCCAGGTCGTGGAGTCCCGGCGTAGGCTCGACGGAAGTCATCCTGCCTACATACGCCGGCCGAACGGACACCGCGCAGTCACCGTCCGGAACGCACCGTGCCGTAGGCATCTGCCTGAAGGAGCGAGCGACGATGCCCGAGCTGAGGTCCCGCACTGTCACCCACGGCCGCAACATGGCGGGCGCCCGCGCCCTTATGCGCGCCTCCGGTGTACCGGGTGCGGACATCGGGCGGAAGCCGATCATCGCCGTCGCCAACTCGTTCACGGAGTTCGTGCCGGGCCACACCCACCTCCAGCCGGTCGGCCGGATCGTCAGCGAGGCCGTCAAGGAGGCCGGCGGCATCCCGCGCGAGTTCAACACGATCGCCGTCGACGACGGCATCGCGATGGGCCACGGCGGCATGCTGTACTCCCTCCCGTCCCGCGACCTGATCGCGGACTCGGTCGAGTACATGGTCGAGGCCCACTGCGCCGACGCCCTGATCTGCATCTCCAACTGCGACAAGATCACCCCGGGCATGCTGATGGCGGCTCTGCGCCTCAACATCCCCACGGTCTTCGTCTCCGGTGGCCCGATGGAGGCCGGCCGCGCGACCCTCGTCGACGGCACGGTCCGCACGCTCGACCTGATCGACGCGATCTCCGACGCCGTGAACGACAAGGTCTCGGACGAGGACATCCTCCGTATCGAGGAGAACGCCTGTCCGACCTGCGGCTCCTGTTCCGGCATGTTCACCGCCAACTCGATGAACTGCCTGACCGAGGCCATCGGCCTCTCGCTGCCCGGTAACGGCTCGGTGCTCGCCACGCACACCGCGCGAAAGGCCCTCTACGAGAACGCCGGCGCCACGGTCGTCGAGCTGACCAAGCGCTACTACGAGCAGGACGACGACAGCGTTCTGCCGCGCTCCATCGCCACCCACGCCGCCTTCGAGAACGCCATGGCGCTCGATATCGCGATGGGCGGCTCCACGAACACGATCCTGCACCTCCTGGCCGCCGCCCAGGAGGCCGAGGCCGGCTACGACCTGTCCGACATCGACGCCGTCTCGCGCCGGGTGCCGTGCCTCGCGAAGGTCGCGCCCAACGTGGCGCCCACGCGGACGTACTACATGGAGGACGTGCACCGCGCGGGCGGCATCCCCGCGATCCTGGGCGAGCTGTACCGCGGCGGTCTGCTCAACGAGGACGTGCACACCGTCCACAGCCCCTCCATCAAGGAGTGGCTGGACGACTGGGACGTCCGTAGCGGCTCGGCGACCGCCGAGGCCCTCGAGCTATGGCACGCGGCCCCCGGCTGCAAGCGCTCCGCCGAGGCCTTCTCCCAGTCCGAGCGCTGGGAGGAGCTGGACACGGACGCGGCGAACGGCTGCATCCGCGACGTCGCCCACGCGTACTCGAAGGACGGCGGCCTGGCGGTCCTCAAGGGCAACCTCGCCGTGGACGGCTGCGTCGTGAAGACGGCGGGCGTCGACGCGTCGATCTGGACCTTCGAGGGCCCGGCCGTCGTCTGCGAGTCGCAGGAAGAGGCCGTCGAGAAGATCCTCAACAAGCAGGTCAAGGAGGGCGACGTCGTCGTCATCCGCTACGAGGGCCCCAAGGGCGGCCCCGGCATGCAGGAGATGCTCTACCCGACCTCGTTCCTCAAGGGCCGCGGCCTCGGCAAGGCCTGCGCCCTGGTCACGGACGGCCGCTTCTCCGGCGGCACGTCCGGCCTCTCCATCGGCCACGCCTCCCCGGAGGCGGCCTCCGGCGGCATCATCGCCCTCGTCGAGGACGGCGACCGCATCCGCATCGACATCCCGGGCCGCACGATCGAACTCCTCGTCGACGACGCCACGCTGGCGACCCGCCGCGAGGCCCTCGCCGGCGTCTACGCCCCGAAGTCCCGCGACCGCAAGGTGTCGGCGGCGCTGCGGGCGTATGCGGCGATGGCTACGAGTGCGGACAAGGGTGCGGTGCGGGACGTGTCGAAGCTGGGCTGACCGTTTTCGGTTCTTTCGGTCCTTTCGGTGAGGGCCGCCTCCCGCTGTTCGGGGCGGCCCTCCCGCGTGCTACCAGGCCGACGGGTCGCGTCCGTCGACTGCGAAGACGGTGCCGTCGGGGGCGGTGGCGTAGACGTGCTCGCCCGCGATCACGGGCTCTGACAGGGAGGCCATGATCTTGTCGCCGTTCGCGCCCAAACGTGGGGACGTCTGGCCGAGGAGTTTCCCATCGCGCGCGGCGACGGCGAGGAGCCGCCCGTCGGGGGCGCTGATGTACACGTGCCGACCGTCAGCGACCGGCGCGGAGGCGCGGGTCACGGACGTCTCGAGAGCCCACAGCTGCTTGCGGGCGTTCATGTCGACGGCCACCAGCGATCCGCCGCCCCCCGTGAGGTAGACGAGGTTCCCGCGCACGGTGCCGTGGGCCTGCATCAGCGGGACCGGCAGGGTCACCCGCTGCTCCGTCCGGGTATCCGGGGTGTAGCGGACCACGGCCTTGGTGTCCCCGTAGACCGCGTCGAGGGAGGCGAGGAAGACGGACCCGCCCGCCGTGCCGAGCGGCTTCAGGTCCCCCTTCAGCTGTGCGTTCCACCGCACGTCACCCGTCTCCGGATCCACCGCCGTGATCCGCGTGCCCGCCCCGTCGTCGGACGTGCTCACCGCGTACGCCAGTGGGTCCCCGGCGAGCGAGGTGAAGTACGGCACGCTGTGGCCCGGAATCCGGTGGCTCCACCGCGTGTCACCCGAGGCACTGTCCACGCCGGCGACGGTCCCGTCGGTACTGGTGAAAAGGAGCATGCCTCCGGCGCACTCCAGGCCGCTGTACGCAGGCATGGTCCGTTGCCAACGCGCCTTGCCCGAGGCGGGATCGAGCGCCTCCAGACGGCGGCCCGAGCCGAGCAAAGGCTGCACGAGGCCACCCGACACGACGGGCGGTCCGCTCCTGTGTGTCGGGGCGACGGTGTGCCGCCACAGCAGATGGCCGTCGGCTGGATCGAGGGCGTAGAGCAGGCCAGGCTGGGCGCAGAGCAACCTCCCGTCCCCATAGGAGCATTGAGGCATGCTCTTCTTGGACGCCGGCGTCGCCTCCCACCCGCTGAACCCGGCCGACGTGATCCGCGGCGTTGCGCTCGTGGGCGTGGAGTCTGCCCGGTCGGGCAGGTGGACCAAGGCCAGCGCACCGATCACGGCGAGCCCGAGCGCCCCGGCTCCGAGGGCCGCCCGCCTGCCCGAGCGCTTCCCGGGCCGCCGCTCAGGCCCTTCGGTTCCTTCGGGCTCCTCGGCTTCTTCAGCGCGAGGTTCAGGCCTCGGCGCCTGATCCCCCGCCCGCTGTGCCGGTATGAACGCCTGTGTGTCGTACGAGGCCGCCACCGACCGCAGCTCGCGCATCAACTCGTCCGGCGTGGGCCGGTCCTCGGGCTCCTTCGTGAGACAGCGCAGCACGAGCGGCGCCAGTTCCTCCGGTACGCCCGTCAGGTCGGGCTCGTCGTGCACGACCTGGTAGGCGACGACGTACGGACTGTCGGAGTCGAACGGCCCGCGCCCGGTCGCCGCGTGCACCATCACCGACCCGAGCGCGAAGATGTCGGCGGCAGGCCCCACCTCACGTGGCCGTCGGAACTGCTCGGGCGCCATGAACGGCGGCGTACCGATCAACTTCCCGGTTTCGGTCCGCAGTTCGCTGTCCTTTGGCCGAGAGATACCGAAGTCGATGACCTTGGGGCCGTCCTCGGCGAGCAGTACGTTGCTCGGCTTCAGATCACGGTGCACCACTCCGACCCGGTGAATGTCGCGTAGCGCCTCCGCGAGTCCGGCCATCAGCCGACGCAACTGGGCCGGCGGCATGGACCCGTTCCGCTTCACATGGTCGGAGAGGGTCGGCCCGGGGATGAACAGTGTGGCCATCCAGGGCCGTTCGGCCTCTGGGTCGGCGTCGACGACGGGCGCGGTGAAGGCGCCGCTGACCCTCCGCGCCGCGGCCACCTCCTGCTTGAACCGACCCCTGAACTCGGGATCTCTGGCCAGCTCGGCGTGCACGACCTTCACCGCGAGCTTCATGCCGGAGGTGCTGCGGGCCAGATGCACCACCCCCATGCCGCCCGACCCCAGACAGGACTCCAGGCGGTAGTGACCGGCGTACTCGGGAAGTTCCGCTTCCGCGCCCTCTTCGACGTTCTGCTGTGGCGCCATGGGAAACACCCCCGTGCTGTTCGTCCGCACGCGCGACGTATGGAGCCTAGTCGATGACTCGTATGAGACTGAGGAGGCTTGCTAGTCTCCGCGTGCGAGTTGCGTACATGTGTTTCATGGCGTGTTTTAGGGGATTCAACGGCACCCCATGACAGGCATGGGGTGCAACGGGGGAGGTTTTCATGTCTGTTGACCGTGTCGAAGAGGCCGAGGGCAGAGACGAGCCGGAGGCCGTCACCACGGCAGCGGTTTCGGCCACGGCCCTGCGCTACTACTCGGTAGCGCCGGGAGTTCGCCTCAACGTCCGCAGCGGGCCCGGCACCAACTACACCGTCGTCCGCGTCCTGCCCGAGGGGGCAAAGATCCCGATCTACTGCCAGACACCAGGCACATGGGTCACGGGCCCGTACGGCACGTCGAACATCTGGGACAACATCGACGACGGCCAGTACGTCTCGGACGCGTACGTAAACACCGGCAGCGACGGCTACATCGCGCCGCGCTGCGCCTGACGAAGGGGACAGGGATCACCATGAAGCTCTTGGCGGGCAGTCGCGCCATGGCTGCCGGAGGCGCCGCCGCCGCGCTGGCCCTTGTGCTGGGCGCCGCATCGGAAGCCGCGGCTGCCAGCACCTACCCGATCGCGCCGGGATACACCGTCAACGTCCGCAGCGGGCCGAGTACGAGCTACAGCATCGTCAAGGTTCTGCCCGAGGGCTCGAAGGTGACCATCTTCTGCCAGACTCCCGGCCAGACCGTCAGCGGTCCGTACGGAACCTCGAACGTCTGGGACAACATCGCCAGCGGGCAGTACGTGTCCGATGCATACGTGAACACGGGCAGCGACGGGTACGTCGCCCCGCGCTGCAGCTGAGTGTTCGGCCCGCCCGTGCCCTGGGCGGGCCGACCGGCTCCTGCCGGACGCGGCGGGTCCGGCGCGATAATCAACGCATGAGCGACGACACCGGTGCCGACGCAGCCGGCACCCCGGCCACCCCCGCGGGCCCCCGCCCCGAACCCATCCGCTTCTTCGGCACCACCTGGGTCAACCACGACGGCGGCTACGGGGCGCGCCGCGCGGCCGTAGCAGTCGGCTCGCTCGCCGCGGCCGTGGTGGCGTGCCTGGTCCTGCGCTTCGCGTACGAGGGACTGGAGATCGCCGCCATCGGAGGGCTGGCGACCGTCCTGGTCGTCGTGATGTTCGCGGTCTGCAGCGCGCTCGCGTTCCGGCACACCTGGGACGGCTTCGGCAAGCGTGCCGACCCCGACCGCCAGGCCTCCCTCCGCGGCCTCCTCGCCATCGGCTTCGTCGGCTCCCTCCTCGCGTACTTCTTCCGGACCCTCATCGAGGCCCCGGGCGAGCGGCTGCACCGCGAGGAGTACGAAACGTCACGCGAGGAGTACGAGCGCCGTGCGGCCCGCCGCGCGGGCAACCCGTCGAAGAGGAAGCGGAAGGGCTGAACTCGCCGGTCCGGGATCCAGCGGCACGGCCGCCCCACCGGACCGACGAGCTGCGCACCCACCGCACCATCCGCCCGGATCGCACCGGAAGGGTGACCCGATGACCGACGACCACACCCGGCCGACTTCCCGCTTCGCCCTGTCCTTCGACGCCGTCGCGGCCCAGTACGCCACCGCCCGCCCCGGCTATCCGCCCGTACTGTTCGACACCGTCGAGGACTTGACGGGCCGACGTCTCCGTGGCGCCCGCGTCGTCGACGTGGGAGCGGGCACCGGCATCGCCACCGCACTGCTGGCCGGCCGAGGCGCCCGCGTCATCGCGGTCGAACCCGGCTCGGGCATGGGCGCCCAGCTGAAGGCGCGCCTCCCCGAGGTGCCCCTCGTCCGCGGCCTCGGCGACGCCCTCCCGCTCAGCGACGCCTGCGCCGACCTGATCACCTACGCCCAGGCCTGGCACTGGACGGACCCGCGGCGTTCCCTCCCCGAGGCCTTGAGGGTGCTGCGCCCCGGCGGATCCCTCGCCCTGTGGTGGAACGTGCCCGACCCGGACGTGCCATGGGCCGCCGAGCAGGAGCAGCGGCTCCAGGCCCGCCTCCCCGGCTACCACGCGCACGGCATCACCGGCGAGGCGCCGCAGATCATCGGCCGGCTGGTGCCCGGACTCGGCCCCGTCCACCGCCGTCTGCACTGGACCCGCCGCGTCCCCGTCGACGTCCATCTCGCCCACCTCGGCAGCCGCTCCTACTTCGCGACCCTGGGCCCCGAGCAGTCCGCACCCGTGCTGGCCGACGAGCGCCGCCACCTGCTGCGGCACTTCCCCGACGGCATGGTCGAGGAGGCGTATGCCGTGGACCTCACGGTCGTAAGCCGGCCCGGCGGCCGCGCCTGACACGGGCGGCCGCGCGTCCCTCCTGCCGGGTCTGACACCGCCAGCCGCGCGTTCCGACTCCATGGGTTCACGCTCCTTGACGCCATCTCCCGCCGCGCCCCATTATTCATCGCATGATGAATTTTACTTCCGGACGTCCCGCCCGGGAGGGAATCCCCGCCGAGCCGCCACCCGCCGTCCGCGCCGACGCCCTCACCGTCGTACGAGGCCCACGCACCGTGCTCCACGGCCTCGGCTTCACCGTCCCGCGCGGCCAGATCACCGGCCTGCTCGGCCCCTCCGGCTGCGGCAAATCGACCCTCCTGCGCGCGATCGTCGGTACGCAGGCCAAGGTCACCGGCACCCTGGAGGTCCTCGGCCGCCCCGCCGGCGACCCCGCCCTCCGCTCCCGCGTCGGATACGTCACCCAGGCGCCCTCCGTCTACGACGACCTGACGGTCCGCCAGAACCTCGACTACTTCGCGGCCGTCCTGGACCCGGGTCGAGCGGCCGCCGAGCGCCGCCACGAGAACGTCGCGCGCGCAATCGCCGACGTCGACCTCACCTCGCACAGCGACGCCCTGGCCGGGAACCTCTCCGGCGGCCAGCGAAGCCGCGTCTCCCTCGCCGTGGCCCTGCTCGGCGCCCCCGAACTCCTCGTACTCGACGAACCCACCGTCGGCCTCGACCCGGTACTCCGCCGCGACCTGTGGAGCCTCTTCCACTCCATCGCAGCCGAGCGCGGCGCCACGCTCCTCGTCTCCTCGCACGTCATGGACGAGGCCGAACGCTGCCACCGCCTCCTCCTCATGCGCGAGGGCGAGATCCTCGCGGACGACACCCCCGACGCCCTGCGTGAGCGCACGCACTCGGAGACCGTCGAAGCAGCGTTCCTCCACCTGGTCGACGAGGCCGTCGAAGCCGCCGCGGCCAGCGCCCGCGCCCGTAAGGAGACGGCCCGATGACCACGACGAGCACGCACCACGTACGCCCCACGGCTGCCGCACCCCGGCCCACCGCGATCAACGCGTCCCGCACCCTCGCCACCGCCGCCCGTGTCCTGCGCCAGCTCCGCCACGACCCGCGGTCCATTGCGCTGATGATCCTCGTCCCGTGCGTGATGCTCTTCCTGCTCCGCTACGTGTTCGACGGCAGCCCGCGGACCTTCGACTCGATCGGCGCCTCGCTGCTCGGCATCTTCCCGCTGATCACGATGTTCCTGGTGACCTCCATCGCCACCCTGCGCGAACGGACCTCGGGCACCCTCGAACGCCTCCTCGCCATGCCCCTCGGCAAGGCCGACCTGATCGCGGGGTACGCGCTCGCCTTCGGCGCCCTGGCCATCGTCCAGTCCGCCCTCGCCACCGGCCTCGCCCTGTGGGTCCTGGGGCTCGACGTGACCGGCTCCCCCTGGCTGCTGCTCCTCGTCGCCCTGCTCGACGCCCTCCTCGGCACGGCACTCGGACTCTTCGTCTCGGCCTTCGCGGCCTCCGAGTTCCAGGCGGTGCAGTTCATGCCGGCGGTGATCTTCCCGCAACTCCTCCTCTGCGGCCTCTTCACCGATCGCTCCAACATGCACCCGGTCCTCGAAGGGATCTCCAACGTCCTCCCCATGTCCTACGCCGTGGACGGCATGAACGAGGTCCTCAGGCACACGGACATGACGGCGAACTTCGTACGGGATGCGCTGGTCGTGGCAGGGTGTGCGCTGCTGGTGCTGAGCTTGGGCGCGGCGACGCTACGCCGCCGCACCGCGTGATCGACCCATTCAGCCTGTCCAGCGCTTTAGGACGAGGCCGTCCAGGCCGAAGCGGGGTCTGGGGGCGCAGCCCCCAGGGACGGGAAGGGAAGGGGCGGCGGGGGCGAAAACCCTGCAAGGGAAACCCGCCACCCGACGTCCGCCCACCGGACAACCGAGCCACCCCCACGCCCCCGGTGCGAGGATGAATCCGGACGACGCAACCCCCGGGAGGGCACCCCAGCCATGACCCAGAAAGTCGCAGTACTCGGCACCGGCAAGATCGGCGAGGCCCTGCTCAGCGGAATGATCCGAGCCGGCTGGGCCCCCGCCGACCTCCTCGTGACCGCCCGCCGCCGCGACCGCGCAGAAGAGCTCCGCAGCCGCTACGGCGTCACGCCCGTCTCGAACACCGAGGCCGCCAAGATCGCCGACACCCTCATCCTCACGGTCAAGCCGCAGGACATGGGCACCCTCCTCGACGAGCTCGCCCCGCACGTCCCCGCCGGCCGCCTGATCATCAGCGGCGCGGCAGGCATCCCCACCACGTACTTCGAGGACCGGCTTCCCGCAGGCACCCCCGTCGTCCGCGTCATGACGAACACCCCCGCCCTGGTCGACGAGGCCATGTCCGTCATCTCCGCGGGCACCCACGCCACCGGCGAGCACGTCGCCCACGCCGAGGAGATCTTCGGCGCCGTCGGCAAGACGCTCCGCGTCCCCGAGTCCCAGCAGGACGCCTGCACCGCCCTCTCCGGCTCCGGCCCGGCGTACTTCTTCTACCTGGTCGAAGCCATGACCGACGCCGGCATCCTTCTCGGCCTGCCCCGAGACAAGGCCCACGACCTGATCGTCCAGTCGGCGATCGGCGCCGCGACGATGCTTCGTGACAGCGGCGAACACCCGGTCAAGCTCCGCGAGAACGTCACTTCCCCGGCCGGCACCACCATCAGCGCCATCCGCGAGCTCGAGAACCACGGCGTACGCGCGGCCCTCATCGCCGCTCTCGAAGCGGCCCGCGACCGCAGCCGCGAACTGGCCTCCGGCAACAGCTGACGCACCGCCCACCGCCTTCGCCGGGCCGGCCGACCAGAGGGACGGCCGGTCCGCCGGTCGGTCACGAAGGCGGCAGCAGCCCGATCGCCCGATAGGCCGCGTCCACCGTCGGCCTGGCCATCCCCCTGGCCTTCTCCGCCCCGTCCTTCAACACACCCTCGAGATACGCAGGGTCCGCAACCAACTGCCTGTGCCTCTCCTGCAAGGGCCTGAGCAGCTCGACGACGGCATCGGCGGTGTCCTTCTTCAAGGCCCCGTACGACGTGTACGCATCGCTCAGCTTCTCGGGCTCCCCGCCCACACAAGCCGCAAGGATCTCGAGCAGATTCGAGACACCTGGCTTGGACTCCCGGTCGTACGCGACCTCCTGCCCGCTGTCGGTCACCGCCCGCATGATCTTCTTCCGCACCACGTCCGGCTCGTCGAGCAGATAGACGATCCCGGCCCCGGCGTAGTCGGACTTGCCCATCTTCGACGTCGGCTCCTGCAGATCCATGACCCGCGCCGCCACCACCGGAAGCGTCGCGCGAGGCGTCACGAACGTGTGGCCGTAGCGCTGGTTGAACCGCACCGCCAGATCCCGCGTCAGCTCGACGTGCTGCCTCTGGTCGTCCCCGACCGGCACCTCATCGGCCCCGTACGCCAGGATGTCCGCCGCCATCAGCACGGGATACGTCAGCAGCGACAGCCGCACGCTCCCGCCACGGGCGCGCTCCCGCGCGGACTTCTCCTTGTACTGGATCATCCGCCGCATCTCACCGTCGGTCGCGACGCACTCGAGCAGATACGACAGGCGCGCGTGCTCGTCCACATGACTCTGTACGAACACGGTGCACCGCTCCGGATCGAGCCCGGCCGCCAGCAGCAGAGTCGCCGCCTGCCGACTGAGCCTGCGCACCCGCCCCGGATCGTGCTCCACCGTCAGTGCGTGCAGATCGACGATGCAGAACAGCGCATCGGCGCGGTGCTGGTCGACTTCCGCCCACTGCCGGACGGCCCCCAGATAGTTCCCGAGCGTCAGATGCCCCGTCGGCTTGATCCCGCTGAAGATCCGCGTCATCTCTCAACCTCCTGGTCGTCGGCCGCCGCTGCCCGCCGGCCGGCTCAGGTTCCTCAGGAGGGAGACACACGAACGGCCGCCGAAGCGGCGGCCGTTGAGTGCATGCGTAAGTACGGCCGCCGTCAGGCGGCCCACCACTGCTGGGTGAACGCATGCTTGGACATGCTCACGAGCATACGCCCCTCAGGTACGCCCTGGGGCGCCAAGTTGACATGACCCGCCGACATACGTAGTGTTCTCCGAGTTGTCCGACGTGAGCACCGACTCCGGTCGGCCCCGGACAGCCATTCCGCAGGAACCATTCAAACGAACGACGACTCGTCGTCGATTCGTTTCCATGCGTGTTGCGAAATGAGGAATCCGCGTTCGAAAGGGCGCGACTCCCCGATTAGCTCGGGAGGCAGGATTCCGCTAAAGTCTCACTCGTCGGAACGGCCCAACGGCCGGGAAGACAGCCCACTCTGACTGGGAATCAGGCGCGAAAGGATCTGATAGAGTCGGAACCGCCGGAAAGGGAAACGCGAAAGCGAGAACCTGGAAAGCACCGAGGAAATCGGATCGGAAAGATCTGATAGAGTCGGAAACGCAAGACCGAAGGGAAGCGCCCGGAGGAAAGCCTGAGAGAGTCTCTCGGGTGAGTACAAAGGAAGCGTCCGTTCCTTGAGAACTCAACAGCGTGCCAAAAATCAACGCCAGATATGTTGATACCCCGTCCATCTTGATGATGGTCGAGG